>NZ_JBNGOP010000018.1:0-106908 GCF_050589625.1 Maribacter sp. 2-571
CGAATTTCAAATTTCAAAGAACGACAATTGCAACCAATTGAAAATCTTTTAGTTACAACCGGACACTATTGAGTAGTGAGTAGTGAGTAGGTGAAAAAATAAATTCAAACGTCAAATTCAAAATTAGAGCAATACCCACTAACTACTTTTTACTCACCACTAATTACCGCCAACTGCTAATTGCTAATTGCTAATTGCTAATTGCTAATTGAAAAAAGACCGCTGCGCTGAAAGAACAAGGACAAAAGACAAGTTCAAGTGCAAGTGTCAAGTTCAAACTCAAATCTAGAAGAATTACCGCTAACCAATTTTTACCAATTACTTTTTACTCACCACTAATTACTGCCAACCGCAACTGCTAATTGCTAATTGCTAATTGCTAATTGCTAATTGCTAATTGCTAATTGAAAAAAGACCGCTACGCTTAAAGAACAAGGAACAAGGAACAAAGACTAAAAAAGTTCAAACTCAAGTATCAAATTCAAAAAAATCAGAAGCGTACCTGCTAACCGCTTTTTACTAATTGTACTTCCCTGATCAGGGTTGACCGTTTTAGGTTAATACTTCATTGTACACATTGTTTATTGCTAATTGTTCATTGTCAATTGAAAAAAGACCGCTACAGAAATTTAATACCCAGCGACCGCACTAAAACAGCTTTATTTTCGTTATGGATGGACCAAATTTAACCTACTTGCTGTTATGTTCCTTTCAAAAGAAAAAACCGACCTGTGTTTCAGGTTAAGTATTTCGGTTACCGTATTCGGTGCGCTGTTTAAAATCGTCCCTTCATTTCTTACCCTACTGGGTGTTATCGGAATGGTTGTTTTCCTGGGCATCCAATTGTATCAAAAAAATGAGAGGACCGCACTGGACTATAGCAGAATGCTCCTGATTATTTGTTTCGCAGGCAATTATTTGTCTCCCTTTTTCGGTTGGACAACTACCCATTTGTTCACCATTGCCACAAAATTGTCCCTTATTGTATTTTTGATCTTATATCTTAAAAAAATCATCGGCCCCCTGCTTGAAATGGGGCAGAACCGCCATCTGTTGTTCAGCGGCTTTGGAAGGGAAGAACTTTCCTATATCCTAGCCGATATGGCCACGGTATATATCGTAATCGCCTCTTTGTTTACCATTTTAGGATGGGAATTGGGCATTCTCAATGGCAGCTCCCTATTGATCGTGGGGCTCTTCGCCGCCGTACTTTCGATTGTGGCAAGTCCGAGAATGCAGAAATCCTAGGACTACCTGCTTCCGCTACTATCTAATACCCTTTTAACTTTGAAATAGCACTAATAAATGGTTTCTTTTTCAGTTATTCTTCGTTAAAAGCCTGTCCCCAGCTTGACTGGGGATCTAACCGTAGCTACGGCTATGCTTCCGTTTTTCGCCTTGAATACCCAAAAATAATTCAATTTCTATACGTACCGTTTCAAAGTTGAAAGGGTATAATATCTTCCCTACGCTTCGGATAATTGTTGGGACCCAGCAAGGGGTAACTACCCGTGATTCAACTTCTTTTTAAACTCTACATTTGTAGAATTAAAATATTTGCTCTATGTTTGTAGAACAATATCGAAATTTTCGAACCAAAACGCTGCTACATGCAATTGTCGAAATCGGAGGAAGAATTGATGAACATTTTATGGAAGCAACAAAAGGCTTTTATGAAAGACCTTTTGGAGGCATACCCCGACCCCAAACCGGCCACCACTACGGTCGCCACTTTGCTCAAACGCATGAGCGATAAGGGCTTTGTGGCCTACACCCGTTCGGGACGTTCCCGCGAGTACTACCCTTTGGTAAAAAAGAAGGATTATTTTTCCAAACATGTGAACGGACTCATCAAGAACTTTTTTAACAATAGCGCCTCTCAATTCGCTTCTTTTTTTACGGAAGAAACCGATTTAAGCAAGGCAGAATTGGAAGAACTAAAAAGCTTGATCGACAACCAAATCAAAAAGAAATAATATGCTGTTATATCTTCTAAAATCCGGGATTTGCCTTGCCGCACTCTTGGTGTTCTATAAGCTGTTTCTGGAGCGTGAAAGCCTACATACCTTTAAACGTTTTTATCTTTTGGGCGCGCTGGTTTTTTCCTTTATCATCCCCGCATTGGTGTTTACCGAACGTGTGGTGGTATATCCTTCGACCGAAACAGTGGCCACCCCGTTTGTTGGGGCAAGTCCGGCGCCGCAAGTACCACAAAAACTTACAGCGGACATCGTGGATATCGCTCCCTTGCTATGGGGTATTTATTTCTTGGGATTGGCCTTCTTCGGTATTCGGTTTTTCAAACAGCTGTTCCAAATCGTCAAAAGGATCCGTAGCAATCCTAAAGAGCGGACCGCGCCTTTTACCCGTGTTTTGTTGGAGGAGTATTTTCCACCCCATACCTTCTTCCATTACATTTTTTTGAACAGAGAGAAGTTGCGATCTGATGAAATTCCCGAAGCGGTGCTCTTGCACGAAGAAACCCATGCGAAACAAATACACAGCATCGATGTAGTACTTATTGAAGTGCTTTTGGTGCTGCTATGGTTCCACCCGTTGCTCTACTTTTTTAGAAAAGCCATAAAACTAAATCATGAATTTCTTGCCGATCGTGCGGTGTTAAAAAAAGGTGTGGCCTCATCGACCTATCAAAACACCTTACTGTCCTACATGGCGCCCAAAGGAAATCAGTCGTTCATCAACGCAATCAATTATTCATCAATCAAAAAACGTTTTACCGTCATGAAAACACAAACATCAAAAAAGGTCATTGTCCTTAAAAGCATCGTACTGCTGCCGCTCTTGGCACTCTTGTTCTTCAGTTTTACCGAATCCCGGGTTATAACCGTATTCGCTGAAAAAACAGCAGTGCCCCCGCTACACGAAAACGATCGGGAAAATGATCAGGAGAATAATTCAGAAACGGAGTCCTTGGATGTCCAAGATCCAAAAGCGGAGATTCCTTCAACGAGCGGGTTATCCGAAGAAGCTCTTGCCAACTATGGCGTTTTGGCCCAAAAATATTTAAAACAACCTAAGGAAGATAGAAAAATCCCCCTTGAAGACCTGCGACAACTTGAAGCTGCCTATCAAAAAATGACCCCGGCGCAAAAGGCGGCAGCACCCCCATTTCCTGAATGCGCGCAAACAAGCAAAAAAGAACTGGTGATCCTCATTGAAAACAATCGCATCGTCCTGAACGGTGAGGTGGTAACACTGGATGCATTTCCCAAAAAAATTGATGCCTACACCGCCAATTGGGAGGAGACCGATTATACGGAGGCCAGCACCCAAGTGCAGCTCCGTAACGTTTCCAACGATTTTTTGGATAAGGTGGATGCAGCCTTTAAAAAGACCCACTTTTCCAAAGCAAACGGTGGTACGGGCATCGTTCCTCCGCCCCCTCCACCTCCGGTAAGTCCGAGTATGGGGCATACTCAGGGCGTTCACCCAGTGGAACCACTACACTCCCCCGAAGTCGAGATCGTTGAGGATGAAATAACGGAAATTATTGAACATCAAGAGGTCTACAATGAACAATCCATTGTACATTCTCCCACAGCCCCTATAGCAGTTGGCGTATTAAACACTGGCCAAATAAAGAGCAGCTATACGAATAGTCCCCCTTCCCCTCCCGAACCGCAATCGCCGCTCGACCTCGTTATCGAATTGGCAAAAGAGGGAGCAGCGTTTTTTTATAAGGGAAACGGCATCACTTCGGACCGTGCGATCGATATCTTAAAAAACAATGAGAAACTGAGTATTGATGTATCCCGAAAAAATGGAAAAACGCCTGTCGTTAAAATCGATACGCATTTTTAGGATACTGCAAGCCAAAAAACTAAAGCCTTCAATTTGAAGGCTTTTTTTGTAACAAATGGCACCAATTAGCGTTCTAATAGCAATAGCCCCCTCTAATCAAGGACACGGTATAGTACATCATCAATCCATTCGCTATTGGCCCATCTGTTGGGTGTATGGCGTATCCATAAAACGAAACACTCATGTTACAACGCTTTTTCATTCTCTGCTCGGGAGCGGACACCACGCTCTTAAAAACCTGTTCCGAAGGGGAACAAAACAAGTATGCCGGTATCGGCGCTACCGTTTTCTTTACCGCGGTAATGGCATTCATCGCCAGTAGCTATGCCCTATATACTGTTTTTGACAATCCTTACACTGCCGTGTTTTTTGGTCTTATTTGGGGATTATTGATCTTTAACCTGGACCGATATATCGTTAGTACCATAAAGAAAAGCGGGAGTTTTGGCAATGAGCTGTTGCAGGCCTTTCCAAGGATCATATTGGCGGTCATCATCGCCGTTGTTATTTCCAAACCTTTGGAAATGAAGATTTTTGAAAAAGAGATCAACCAGGTATTGCTGACCCAAAAAAACGAGATGACCTTGGCGAACAAACAGCAATTGTCCTTGCAATACACCCCTACCGTTGAACAATTGAATCGGGACATTGCGGTACTGAAAGAAGAGGTAGCCACAAAAGAAGCCGCTACCGATGCGCTGTACGATATTTATATTTCGGAAGCGGAAGGAACGGCAGGCACCAAACTTTTGGGCAAAGGGCCGGTTTATACCGAAAAACGCGAAAAGCATGATGCCGCCTTGGCCGAACTGCAACTGTTAAAGGAGACAAATGCACAAAAAATTGCGGCCATCGAGTCCGAAATCACCAAATGGAATACGGAATACGAAACGGTGGTTGCCAACACGCAACCCGTAATCGATGGTTTTGATGGGTTAATGGCGCGTATCAACGCCCTGGAAGAACTGCCCTGGCTTCCCTCGTTCTTTATTTTCCTATTGTTTTTGGCCATTGAAACCGCCCCGATCATCGCAAAATTATTGGCACCGAAAGGAGAATATGATTTGAAGTTAGAAGATCAGGAATCGGCTATCGGTACGTGGATTACCCAAAAGGTTGAAGAACGAAAAAAAATACATGCTACCCATACCCAATTGAACGAAAAAATATACGCGGAAATAAGCGAGGAAGAGGAAGTTTACGCCTACAAAAAACAAAAAGCCGAAGCCTTGATGCGCCGTCAAGCGGATGCTTTTCACGACATGCAGGTGAACCGCTTGTAAAGTTCAAAAACAAGTGTCAAGTTCAAATTCAAAGTTAGAGGAATACCTACTAACTACTTTTTACTCACCACTAATTACTGTAAAACTGCTAATTGCTAATTGAAAAAAGACCGCTTCGCTGAAAGAAAAAGGAACAAAGACTGAAAAAATTCAAGCTCAAGTGTCAAGTTCAAGTGTCAAGCTCAAATACAAATGTCAAATTCAAACCCAAAACTAGTGCAGGGTTTGGAGTTATGAGTTAGGAGTGCAGTGCCTCCGTGCGAACTGCTAATTGAAAAAAGACCGCTGTGCCGAAAGAACAAAGCCTAAAAAAGTTCAAACTTTTTACTCACCACTAACTACTTTTTACTTACCACTAATTTACTGCAAACTGCTACGGTTAATTGCTAATTGCTATCACCCTTTAACCCGTCCAAGTCCTTCTTCTTTTGTCTTTTTGTCCTTCGTCCCAATCAAATTCGAATACAAAACCAATGCTTCTCCCACTACGTACCCCTTCCTTTCTATTTATTCCTGTTGACCAACTACCACCAGATAGGCTTTACTCCATACGTTTCACCAACACTACCCAATCCTGTTCTTCCACGGTCGAAGGCAAGCCAAGTGCCACAGTAGTTCCGGCCGCTACCTGTTTTACGGTTCCCGACAGTAGTTCCCCACCCTCAAGAGGGTTATACCAATGCACGCTGAATTTGCCTGTCTCATCCCCTAAATTAAGGGTCACGTTCTTTTGCGGACCGGGGACATACGCGGCATACACGGTACCCTTTTTGTAAAAACAATACCCTTCATCAATACCGATCAGATTGTGTCGGGGCTGCATTTCCCAATAGGGCAAATGTTGTTCAAAGAACTGCATGGCATGGTGCGTCAACTCCCATAACCGATCTGTAGTACGCCAATCTTCCGTATTCAGATCGTTGTAAGCATTATGGGCGCCATAATACCACTCTACCCCTGCAGCACCGGACATCAGGGTTCCCCATAACACGTAGCGCCTTAAGGTATCGTGCTGAGGGGTTACGCTGTCGGGTACCGCCCCGGTATGCCACATTCCGATCTCGTCCATCGTTATCAACCACTCTTTTCCGGACCGTTTGGATTTCGCCCGCCAGTCGGCGAGGATACCCGCTGCCGATTCCCGTTTGTCCACCTGTAGCGACAGGCCGTCCAGTTCCTTAAAACCTACAATAGAATCCAGCACGTTGCTTCGCGCGGGCTCATGGGAATGGGTATGCAATAGCACGGGATGGTTATAAGGGTCTATCTTTTTCAGATAGGTGGTCATTGCCTTGCGCTGAGCATCGTTTTGCGCAATGGGAGTAAAATCGGCCGGGCCATTTTCTTCCCCAAGATTGAATTTGAGGGCCAAATGATGTCCGAAACGCGCCATTAACTCCTGAAAATACAACTGGCGTAACGGTCCCGTATCCCCATCATGTAACATCGTTTCGTTCTCGGTTTCCTGGAGTACCATATGCAGCATCAGCCCTTTCTGTTGCATGTGTTGAAATACCAGTTCCCATTGGGCCAGTTTGCTCACATCAAAACGGGTGAAATCGTCCGGATCGTTATAGGGCC
Organism: Maribacter sp. 2-571; assembly: GCF_050589625.1. NCBI lineage: Bacteria > Pseudomonadati > Bacteroidota > Flavobacteriia > Flavobacteriales > Flavobacteriaceae > Maribacter > Maribacter sp. 2-571. The sequence goes on from NZ_JBNGOP010000018.1 coordinate 6,687, forward strand.
AAACATCCTTGCCGTCCCCTTTGATGTTCATCGTCAGAAAATAAACCACGTTCATTCCTTTGGAAGCCAAATAGTTCATCGCGCCGATAAGTCCTTTCCCCTTGCCGTTTTGCCAGCTAACATCGCCCTCTTCCCAGTCGCCCAAATGCGGCATAAAACTATGGATGGTATCGTTGGTATGAGCCTCACCGTCATTCCTGGAACTTTGCATACGATAGGTACCGTCAAAATCTTCAAAAGCTAGTAGGTTTTCCGGGCTATCGGCACCCCCCTTGATCCAATAAGCGCCATCCTCCCCAAACCTAAAATAGCCATTGGATACCACCAATCGGCCTTTTGCCCGAAAGTCGGGTAACCGTTTATCCGAAGGCACTACCTCGAACACCCCTTTAGCCCCTTTAATTTCAATACCGGTCCCATTTTCGGAATTCGGTTTCACAGCAATGGAATCGCCTTGTTCCAGTTGGGCCGTGTATGTCCATTCCCCTATTCTATCGGGGGTAAAGCGTACGCGCCAAACATTCCCCGAATCGGCCCCGGTTTCCCCGGCATTACCATCGGCGGCATAAAAACCACGTACTTTATACTGTTTTTCGGCGTGGGTAAAGGTAACCTGCAATCGATAATTTAAAAATGGATTGTTTTCAGCGGCCTCCGTTGTTTCCGGCCCCTCAAAATCCAATGTCACCGTATGCCATTGTTGATAATTGGTCAGGGCTTCGGGCGCTTTTTGCTCCTCTTTGCAAGCGGTTAATAGCAACACCAGGCCAAGAAGCGGTAGCAAACGATAACAATTTTTCACGGTTTCAGTTTTTGGATGATTTTAAAAAGAAGCTGGCACAGCACAAGGTCCAGCTTAAGATGCCCCCTTCGATGATCCTTTGGAACAGACCGATATACGGACCTTCGGGGTCGGCAAATAAAAGTACTACAAAAGTCAGTGACACACCACCGCACACCAGTGAAACTAGCCACAATTTTGATGGTATATCCTTTTTTTTAAGTTCAAAGCCTATTCCAAGCAAACAGAAAGGTACCGTAATATAAGTCAACAGACCCATAGTATTGTGTATCAATTGAGAAGCCGACGGATGTTCCTTATCCAAAACACAGCCAAAATCGCAAGGGAAATATGCCGTAACCATCGTTCCAACACCATAGCACAGGGCGAACGTAAAAAAGCACACCTTTAATCTCAAACTCCGTGGTAAACCGATAGGGGCCAAAAAACCAAAACTGGCAAGCAATATTCCCGCTATAAAAAAAGCCTTTTGAAAAATGTCGGCATTTGGCACCCCGTTGGCGTAACTTTCGCTAATAAATTGCGAAATAGGATCATAGCCCGGTATTTGCAATCCTGCCCAAACACTGGTGGTTACAAAAAGAAGCGCTCCAAAAAAACCTAACAGAAAAAGAAGATACCGCATACGAACAATTTTAGTTTCCCCAAATTCTTTTCCATAAGGAAGACAGGAGCCGTTTGGCATCCGTATCGTATTTGGGTGTTTCCATCACGGTTATTCCCGTTGCCGTGGGCCGTAATTCATAGCTGAACACAAACTGCGTTTCCTTGGGGTCTATACTGAGCAATCCAAAACGAAGGTCGTTGAAATACAAACGGTCTTCCCTTTTACTGATCGTATACCACCCTTCGGCTATGGTAATGAGGCGATTTACGTTGTCGTTCGTTTTTAAATCACCCAACAACTGATGGTTTTTGGGATAGGCCGTAAAATGGATCGGCTTGGAATCGAAAAACGAATAGTTCCCTATCAAATAGGCATCGCCGGCTTCTATATTGGCCGTCCAAAGCAAGGTGTTCATTGGTGTGGGCCGGGTATCTATTTGTTGATAGGCTATCCCTTGTTCCGTAAGGCTATCCGTAAATTTGGCATAGGCGATTCCCTTCAACAACAGCGTGAGCAACAGGTAAGCACTGCTGACCACTAAGCCCAACCGGTTGTACGTTCTCCTTTTTTCGGTGGTACGTTTATAGCACATTGCCAATAGTAGAAAGGTTAAAAAAGGTAGCGTATATAAGGGGTCGATTACAAAAATGTTCTGAAAGGCCAAACGTGTTTTAAAAGGCCAAAATAACTGGGTGCCCCAGGTCGTAAAGGCATCCAATACGGGATGGGTAAACAACCCCCAAAAGAAGAGCCAGGACCAGTCCTTCCAGCTCGCCTCACGACCGCGATGCAGCTTCCATACCAACCAGCCGAACACGGGCGCGAACAAAACGCTAAAAACAAGGGAATGGCTAAAGCCGCGATGCCATTCGATAGCGGTAACGGTATCGGTAACATAATTTACCAAAACATCAAGGTCAGGAATAGTACCCGCAATGGCACCGTACCATATGGCCTTATTACCTACTTTTTTACCTAAAACCGCTTCACCTACCGAAGCGCCGAGTACTATTTGGGTCAAAGAATCCATAAGGATAGGGTTAACGTTTCAAGTTCAAGTGTCAAGTTCAAGTATCAAATTCAAACACAAATGTCAAATTCAAGTCTAAATTTAATACACTATTTTTCACTAACGGTTCGGGTAAGCGTAGTGCGAAGGCTAGGAAACCTTTTGTTTTCGTCTTAGCACCAAGCAAAAGTTTTTGGTTTTACTTTTTCTTTTATTTTCCAAAGCTAAATCCTTAGGGTTTAGCGACATTATAAATATACTCAGACCTTTCGGTTTGGCCCTAAAGTCCGCATTATGTTTGGGCTTTGTTATAAAACGTTCTTAGTCAACCCCTAAATCATTTGCGAAAGAATGATGTAATTCAATTTCGCTTATTGGTACGCCAATTCTATCTTCCGTAATTCCGCAAATAATCCGCTCAACTTCATATTTGCTAGATACTTTTTCAATATCGATTAGTTTATCTCGGTTTAAAGATATTGTCCAATCGATTAACTGCCTGATTGTTCCTCTGGAAACAGGCATTGTCCGTTTAATGGTTTTAATTCCGAAAATTTTGACGTGAGAATCTAATTCTGGATTGAAATCTAAAGCAACCAAACAAGGTATTTCAAGTCCGAGTTCTGTTTCAAATTGACTCCATTTTTCTTTTAGTTCCGTTTGAGTAAGCAATTCTGATATTTTCGTATCAGATCCTATTTTCTTTTGGCTTGAACTCAAATTTCTTAACACTTTTCTTATTCGATAAAATACTATTTGGGTGAGGCATTTATCCGTAGGATTTTTAATAATTCTGCTGAAAACAATATCTGCGAAATCTTGAACCGTATATATGTTTTCCGCTTCGGAATCCTCAATTCGTATTCCGAATTTGTCCTCAATTGACATTACTAATTCGACTGAATCCAATCCCATTATCTACTTGGTTTAAATGTTTTACAACTACTAAATACTGACTACTGACTACTGACTACTGACTACCGCAAACTATCAATTCTCAACAAAAAACAACCACTCCTACCCCACGATCCCCATCTTTTTCAACAAAAACGAGGCGTTCATGTTTTGGCAAATCCCTTGTTTGAGAGTGTAATCGAAAAACAGTTCCCCGTCTACGATTTCGGCATCAAAATAGTAGTTCTGTATCCGGGGCCATTTTTCGGAAGCCTCGCAAAGACTTAAATCATGTGTAGCGATGATTCCCGTTGCCCCCGACCCTACCAATCGCTCTACAAACTGACGGGAACCTTTGGCCTTGTCGATACTATTGGTCCCTTTTAGAATTTCATCCAATACGATGAAATAACGATCCTGCTGAATATTGTCTACTACAAAACGGAGCCGTTTCAGTTCGGAAAAAAAGTAGGACTCGTCATCCGTTAGGGAATCCGTGGTACGCATGCTCGTAATGAGCTTTATGGGCGCGTAGCGTGCGGTTTCGGCACAAACGGGCAAGCCCATATTGGCCATAACGATGTGTAGCGATACGGTGCGCAAAAACGTACTTTTCCCTGCCATATTGGCCCCCGTGACAATAAAAAACGCCTCATTGTCGATCAAAAAATCGTTCTTGACACTTTTGGAAGGGTCCAACAAAGGGTGGGCCACCTGTTTTGCATCCAAAACGATATCGGCCTCCACAATTTCCGGGAAGGTATAGGTTGGATGGTTGTACGTAAAATTTCCCAACGTGTTATGGGCATCAAAAAAAGCCACAACATCGAACCATTTGGAGACTTCCGGACCATGGTCCCGTATCCATTGTTCTACCCGAAAAGCGTATGAAAGTCCCCCTAGGAAATATCCGTTGCCAAAAATCAAATAAAAGACATTGTTATTGCTATCGAGTCCGCCCAACAACTTGGCAAATTGTCGTAAGAACGTAGAGGTCTTTCCTTTTTGCAACAGGACTGTTTGCCGCATTTCCTCTAATTTTTGCGAAACGAAGGTTTCGTTTTCAATCAATACCAATAACTTATGGTACTGCCGAAAGGTGCTCTGTATTTTTGAGGCCTGACCGGCCAAATTCCTAATTCGCTTTAAATAGACTCCGGACAGACCAAGCCCTAAAAAAATCCAGGCTATTGGAAGCAAACCATGTACAAATCCGAAAAAATAGGCGATCAAAACCGTAATTGATATTCCGGAGAATGCCAATGGCACCCACTTCATAAGCTTCGGCACAAAAGGCGTATAATCGGCCATCCAACCAACGATCACTTCCGTAGTCGTTTCCGTTTTTACCAACTTGGCGATAGCCGTAAAGTGCTGCCGCCAATCCGGTTTTTCGGCCAATTCCCGTATGGCTTCCTGCTTTTTTGGAATATCCGTAATGGCATTTTCGAGCAACAGTGTTGCCAAGGTATCGTTCCCATGTTGTAAGGCCGTTCTATCGAGGTATTGGTAGAACGAACCTTTACCAAAAAGATCTACATCCTGACTGTAATAATGTAAGGGATGTTTATACTCGCTTCCATCGGGACGATCGTGAAAATCCCTTGCGAGCACTTTTATCTCGGTTTCATTGATCGTCACCAATTCTTGCAAGGTGTCCCTTTTGAGCCTGAGGTCGGTATGGCGCGACAAAAGATAGAGAAACAACGCGATGCCACCAAGCGGAATGATCGCGACCCATTTAGGCGCACCGGAAAGCGCAAATGTCCCTACCACAAAAACGCAAAAGACAAACAGCCGAAGCATGCTCGATGCAAAAAGACTTTGCTTAACCTCTTCCAATTTTTCTTGAAAGGATGCGACTCTATTTTTATAAAATGTGACAAGTGATGGGTCTGTGGACATTAAAAGAAACTTTGATATCAAAGATACTGGAAGCGGGGCGTCCGGCAAATGGTGTTTCTTAATTACCGCTCTTTAACTGGTTTGATGCGGAAACGCATCAAACTCGGCCTTTACTTTTTTGGTAAACTTGGAAACCACCAAATCGTACGAATGGTCGGTCAGTTCCAGAATCAATTTTGGGGGAAGGTCGTTGAAATACAGGGTATTCCAATGTACCTTGCTCATATGATAGCCCGGAATAATGGCACCATCATACTCCTCACGAAGTACAACGGCCCTTTCGGGATCACATTTTAAATTGGCCTGTGGCGGAACACGCTCCAAGCCACACAAGGCGAGCATCTTCCCCATCACCTTGAACACCAGGGTTTGTTCGTCAAATGGAAACGATTCAGTAACCCCTTTTTTGGAGAGACAGTATTCACGGAAAGCTTCGATGTTCATCAGTTCTTTTTTGAAAGTCGTTCAATAGGCCAACGCTAGCAACAAAAAGCCAGCACGGATGCGCATGCTCATGGTTTCGGTTCCTTCTTCAACATCCAACAAGAGCACGTTGAAATGGTATCAATTGACGCCTTTGGAATCGTAAACGATTACCTTGGTCCATAGCTTGCTCGATTCCGCTATAAACAGTTTGTGCGGTGCCTCGTCTTGATACTTTTGTTGGTCCTCCGCGGAAGCAAAGGTCACGATCAGGGAATACGTAAACGAGCCGTCCACAACATCACGACTGGCTTGGGGCGGTTTTCCTATAAATTTGGTTTTGGCATAGGCAGAGGTGTCCAAAAACTTTTGGAGCGAACGCTCAAAAGCGGCACAGTCCTCGGCATTGTCAGGGTGTTCCAACCAAAAGTATACGGTATGGGCAAAATTGGCATCAAATTCCTTCATATCTGTTGTGGTTTGACCATGAACGATCATGGTAAATAATAAAAGTACCAATACGGTCAATAGGTTTTTCAAAAGTTGTGTTTTAGTGATTATCGTCCCTTTTAAAGACGCTCTTTTTTTCTTCCAATAGTTTCGGCTTCACCGATCCCGCCTCTATTTCCAAAGCGGTATAGTCCAACTTCCACCCTATGGTTTCGGCAAGACTTTCAATCAACAAAATCGTATCCAATGCCTCTTTTCGGGCGGTCTGCATCAAACCGCTTTGCGGTATCTTCTCTCGAATATGCTTTCGCGCTTCTTGGTTCAGTAGATTAAGATCGCTTGGCGTAAAGGCATTGAACATGCCGTTTTTAATATCGTAAAACTCCAGTTCAGGTTCGATCGATAACACCTCGGGTTGCGGAAAATCGGTAAGGGTCACTTTTTTGTTCGCCACATCGGAGGTCATTCTAATTTTGGACAGGTCGTAGCCAATATGTGCCTTGGCATTGATGACGATAAGCGCTTTCTTCTTACTGCTGATCAAGCTCAAAAACCGTTCCTTGGTATTTTCATAGGTATAAATTTCGGCAAACTCCCCTTCTACCGAAACCAGTTTGCAAACACTCTTGATCTTTTCGAGAAGTACCGTAGACTGATGTTTGGTAACCTCTTTTCCCTTCTTCTTTCGGAAAACCGAAAAAACCCAATAGGTAGCGATAGCACCGAGGGCCAATCCTAAAATAGTGTCGAACACGTTATCCATACGCTAAATATAAGAAGATTTGTAGCGCCGCCGCTATTGGGATACCGTTTTGAAGAGCACCGGTCTGCTCGGACTGGCATCATTTTCAAAAGGGGCCACCTGTAGGTTTAAAAAATAAGTCCCGTCCGCAATATGGTTCCCCACGTACACCAACTCCGTTATAGTCGCATTGGCCCGTGGCGTTCCCTCCAAATCCCAAAAAGCACGGTGTGCCAACAATGCGCCGCTGTCCTTTTCCTTGTCCACAGAAGGAAGGTCGATCAATAAGTGTTGAATCCCCTTATCCACAAGCAACCGAGCGGCCTCCTCCAATACATAAGGTGGGTTGGTATTGGAATAGTGGCGCTGTCGTTTTTCGTCCAAATTGGGAAGGGTACGGATCACCACGGCCTCCCGTTTTTTATTTCCAAGGGCGTACTGTAACTGTTTTCGGGAAATCACAAAATCTTCCTGATACTTTTCAGGGGCAATGGTCACTACTTCCGTTAGAAAGAAAAACTGTTTCAGCTTTTGGTTTATGGAATGAAACTCCGCCGTAACATGCCCGAGACATTCGGTATGGGTACCATGGGCATGCGGATTGAAGGCAATATCGTTAAAGTTAATGGGAGCGCCTTCCGTGACCTTGCCCACAAACCCCTCCGAAATGTGGGGCGTTATTTTAGGGTGATCTACGTACCAGGCATTTACATTGGTAGCATCGCCCCGCAGGGATATGGAAATGTCCAAAGGTTCGGAAAGATCGAAAGTCCTATTTTTAATCTTGGCAATCACGAATTGCTATTTGTGCGTTAAACCTGTTTTCTGCATTACAAAATCTACCACGGCTCGAAAATGCTTCAAAACCGGATAAACGAATACGATTATCATCGCAAAACTACTAAATTCGATAGGAAGCTACGGTTCACCCCAAATTCACCATAAAAAGGTCCGCTGCCATACCGTCCGCCAAAAAGAGTCCTTTGCGTGTGGCGCGCAAGGTATCGCCATCGAGATACAACAGATGATCTTCGATGTACTTTTCGGCCCTGTCTAGGGCGTAGTCCGCATACTTCACTCCATATTCAGCGGAAATCTGATTCATAGAAACGCCCCAAATGGTGCGTAGTCCCGTCATTATGTACTCATTGTATTTATCGGTCGTAGAAAGCGTTTCTACTTCCATCGGTACCATCCCGTCGGCTATAGCCCTTATATATTTGGGATTGTTGTTCACGTTCCATCCCCTACGTGTACCATCGTACGAATGTGCGGACGGACCGATGCCAATATATTTTTTTTGTTGCCAGTACGCGGTATTGTTTTTGGAGAAGTATCCCGGTTTTCCAAAATTGGAAATTTCATAGTTATCATAACCCGCCTCCTCCAACATTTCAGCCAATAGCAGAAAATGTTGTTGGACCACGGCATCGTCCACCACGGTAACCAGCCCTTTTTTCACAAAATTTGCCAAGGGTGTTTTGGGCTCCACAGTTAGCGCATAACTGGAGATATGCGGCACTTGAAAGGAAAGCGCGCGCTCAATATTTTCACGCCATTGTCGCTCGTCCATACCGGGTATCCCATAAATCAAATCGATGGAAATATTATCGAAATAACGTAAGGCTTCTTCAATACAGGATATCGCTTCTTTGGCATCATGCGCCCGGTTCATCAACTTAAGATCTTTTTCATGGAACGACTGTACCCCAATACTCAGCCTGTTGATGGGGGATGCGGCCAATTCCGCTACTTTTTCCGATGTAAGGTCGTCCGGATTGGCCTCCAACGTAATTTCAGGTGCTTCGCTTACCCGATAATGTTCGTAAACCGAAGCAATGATCGCGTCAATTTCGGCCATAGATAACACGGATGGCGTACCTCCCCCAAAATAAATGGTCTCTACGAGCTCCTCCTTAAATTCCTCCTTCCGCAAACGCAGTTCTTCCCGCAACGCGGCGACCATGGCTTCCTTTTTCCCCAGAACGGTCGAAAAATGAAAATCACAATAGTGACACGCCTGTTTGCAAAATGGGATGTGGATGTAGATACCGCTCATTTATTCGCGGTTTGTACAATTAACAATGGACAATAATCAATGAACAAAATATATTATGGATTTGGTTTACTTCTTTTTCAAACGAGTAGCTTTAAGAATGGAAAACATAATACGGGAGAGCTCATCCGCATTTTGAATCAAATCCTTTGCTTTTTGCTTTTCAAGGTATTCGGCATCACTTAGCAGGCTAAGCCAGTACTTTGTTTCCAAACTTTCCTTATAAGCAATAGATATTTTGGCGGAAAAATCTGCAGGTGAAATTGCTCCATTAGCTTCTGAAATATTTGCCCCAATCGACGTTCCCGAACGTAACAATTGTTTGGAAAGAACATATTCTTTTTTGTCCCTAATCAATCCCTTGTAAAGTTTAACGATTTCCAAAGCAAAAGTATAGGATTTGGCAGCTAATGGGTTCTCCTTTTTACTCATAAAACCAATTGTTTATCTTCATTTTTAATTGATTATTGTTAATTGCTAATTGTCAATTGACCTTTTTAGGGTTCTGCTTCACAAACGCATCCCAACCCGAGTAGCTTTTTCCGATTTCCACGCGGCCGGAATTATAAAAATGGCATACGGCTGCGGCAAGACCATCGGTACCGTCCAAATTTTTGGGGAGTGTTTTGAGGGCCAGCATGCCCTGTAGCATTTTGGCCACCTGTTCCTTACTGGCATTTCCGTTTCCGGTAATCGCCATTTTTATTTTTTTGGGGAGGTATTCCGTTATGGGTATTTGACGGGAAAGTCCGGCGGCCATGGCCACACCCTGGGCACGTCCCAATTTCAGCATCGACTGCACGTTTTTACCGAAAAAAGGCGCCTCTATTGCAATTTCATCGGGATGGTAGGTGTCGATTAATTCGATGGTACGTTCAAAAATCAACTTTAACTTGGTATAAGGGTCGTTGTACTTTTTAAGCAGCAACTCGTTCATTTGCATAAACTGCATCTTTTTGTTGACTACCTTGATCAATCCGAACCCCATAATTGTAGTTCCGGGATCGATGCCCAATATGATTTTTTCGTTCTCCAAATCTTTTTTCTTCAAATTCGAACACCCAGCATGTCCGAAGTTTTTATCCACGCCACTCATAACTCTTGGCCCATAACTTATCAACTGGTTACCCCCAAAGAAACTGGATTACTTCACAGTACCCAAAACGATGGGAATCCGAAATCGGGCCTTTACCGGTATACCGCGTTTCAGGGCAGGTTGCAATTTGGGCATGTGCTCTAGCACATCGGCAATCATGGCATCAAAGTCAGGGAGTTGCTCATCGGTATCCGCAGTTTTTTGAATCTCCAAAATGGATACCTGTCCCTCCCGATCTACCAAAAAATCGACCTGTACCAAGGTATCCTGTCCAGAAACCGGTGTCAGCTTCACATGTTCCAAGGCTTTTGTAAAATAGGAGAGTACCTCCTGTTCAAAGCAAGCACGCTGCCCGGCTTTGGTAAGGGTTTCGTCGCAGTTGGCGAACAAGGGATAACTATCGACCTCGTTCCAATCGATAGCCACCATTTCCTGCTCTACCAATTCCCTTGTTTTTTTCTCTTGGGAAACGAACAGGTCACAGCCAGTCAATAAAACCATTAAACAAAGGAAAAACGTGTGTTTCATTCCAACGATATTCGCGTTGAAAATTACGATATTTTCGTCAGACAGGCCGTTTGGAGCGGCACCCTTTTTGGGAATAGGACCTGCCGTGGTCCCTTGGCATCATTTTTTGGCCCCGAAATGGATTTCTTCTTTTAGTTCCCGGCTACGTCTTTCGACCATACTGGATGCATAGGAGGTTTTTGTACCAAATTTCTTTTGAAAGTTTCGATAATACCCCAAACGTATTTCAGGGTCTTTGTAGTACTGGTCGGCCACTGTGCAGATTTGAAAATACGCTGTTTCATTTGTGGTATCTTCCGCATAGGCCTTTTGATAATATTCCAATGCCGTTTTTAAATCGTTCCGCTCCCGAGCGATCATGGCCAGGACGTTGTATTCCTTTATCAATGAAGGTTGTTGTACCGCAATAGCCTTTTTGTAGGCGACTTCGGCACTATCGAGCTGTTTAAGGTTTTGGTGAACGGTCCCGAGGCCAAAATAGGCATCGGCATCGGTGTTGTCCATGGACAGAAGTTTTGTATAGGTATCCTTTGCCTTGTCGAACTGCCAGTTTTTTTGATAGCAATGTGCAAGTTTCAGGTAAACGTATCGTTTTTCCTCTCCGTGCCCCAATACCCTTTCGAACCACGGAACGGCATTCTCGAACTGGTGGTCGTTGTATAAGATCAGTGCCTTTAAATTAATCATGGCCACGTCGTTACCATATAGCCGTAGGCCCTGATCTACATATTTCAGCGCAGCGTCCCGTTCTTGTTGCACGGTATGGTATTTGCCCAACTTAAAAAGACTTCGCAGATGGGTACTATCAATGGAAACCGCTTTTCGAAAAGCCACAAGACTGCTTGCGGTTTGGTCCATTTTTTCATGGAGCAGTCCCAAATAATAATGGTACTCGGCATTGGATCCGTCGCGTTTGACCAAATCGGTAAAAAGCTTTCTTCCCGTATCAAAACGGCCGGTCTTTAACAATAGCTTCCCCAATTCGAACCGTGCGATCTGCATCGTGGAATCTTCGCTTGTTAGCTGTTCGTATTGCGCAATGGCCTTATCATAATTACCGATTGCCCGATAGGCCCTTGCAATTTGAAGGTTTGCGCTTTTGGAAGAAACAGCTGCATACGCGTTTATCGCTCGGGCATAGTTCCCTAGCGCATATAAACTGTCGGCCACTTGAAGTTCCCGGGCAGCAGGTGTCTGGGCGACCGCGCCATAGGAACAGTGAAGGATCAAAAAAGCATGCCAAACCTTTCTCATTGTAGCTTAAATGTTATGGGTATCATGTACATCACACCTACCGCGTCGCCATTGGCCCTTTTACCTGGTTTCATTGTTGGCAACTCGGAAATGATCCGTTCGGCCTCGGCTTCTAGCACAGGGTCGGGACCTCTTTTGGCGATATGCGCTATGGTACCTTCTTTTGAAATAAGGAACATGACGCTTACCCGACCTTGGATTTTCGCTTCCTGGGCAGCTTTTGGGTATTGAAAGTGTTTTGTAATATGTGCCCGCATCATTTTTTGAAAACAGGCCCTTCCGTCCGAATCGTCCTCACAACCGGGAAACACCGGCACCTGTTCTACCATTTCAAAAGGAACCGAATTTTTTAAAAGCGCTATAACGTTCTGTGGAAGCGATGCAAGCCGTTCCGATTCTCTTTTCTCGTTTGCAATTACTTCCTGCGGACTCATACCTTGTCCTTCCAGACGAAAATGCACCGGTAAGGAGTACGACACATTGACCGCTTTACCGGATGCCTTTCCGGGGACCATAGGTGGGAGTCGGGACACATTACGGACTACCTCATCCTCCAAGAGCTGGTGCGGCCCCCGGGTTCGAAGGCCCTGTATCCGGCCTTCCGTATTGATAACGAACATTACCGAAACCCTACCCTCAATTCCTTTTTGTTGGGCTTCCAACGGATAACGGAAGTTTTTGCCGATGTGCTTTTGCATCATTTTTTGGAAACACTCCCTACCATTCGCGGCCCCTTCACAACCTGGAAAAACCGGAAACTGCTCAACGGTTCCAAAAGCCGCGCTATCACCGTCCAATGCTACCTTCAATTGTTCCGCCTTGGCATCAAAAAGACTAAAATCCGAACCCACCGTTTCAGAGTCGATGGTCATTTGTACAGGGAGCAGTTCCCCGCTCGGCCCTGAAATGAACGAACCTTCGGAAGCAGGCCGAAACGTAATGACGGTGGTGGCGTCCGAGAGTTTAAAATCATTATCCGTATCGGCCAACGACCGAAGACCGGAGATCAAGCTTTTTTCCTCGGAAGACGAAAGGTTTTCCACATCGGCCACCACTATACTAGCGGTGGAAGATCCGTTGGTTCCCGATTCCCGTTCACAGGAGGTATAACACAATATTCCGAATAAGAAAGGGAGCAGTAACAAATACTTTAATTGTAAAATGCGCTTTGATTTTGCTTTTGTTAACATGACGATTCGTTTTTTGATTAATGATGTTTTGAAAAAATGATTGATGAATGAAATATGATCTGTTTGGAACGCCTGGGAAAGGAGTTCTTGATACTGTTGCTTTTTGTTGGTCTTGGCCACCTTGGCATCGGCAATAAATTCATGTACCTCGGCAATACGGGCCTGATATACATATACCAACGGATCGAACCAGGCAACAATGCGCATCAACTCAAAAAACATAAGGTCCGCCGAATGCCATTGTTTAATATGGACCAACTCATGTTCAATGATGGTTTTATGTTCACGCGCCAAAACCTGGTCCCCCAAAAAAATGGATTTAAAAAAGGAGAAGGCCGCGTTACTGTCCGCGATGATGATCCGGGTGAAGTTCGGAAAAACCGATAGGGTTCCCTTTCTGCGAAGGCGATAGAGCCGTATCATTTTATATCCCAAGAACAAAGCGGCCAAAACCGTGCCCGCAATATAGACGACCTCCTGCCAAGAAAGGGAGACCATTGGAGCCTGAGCGGTCACTTCTACGATCTTAGTTTCCTGGAGGGGTATCAAAAATGCCGTATATCCCTCAATAGCTTTTGGAACCGTATTCCGAAAGGCTTCAAGCTTTACCCACGGTAGTACCAAGGATATGGAATAGGTAAACATCAGATACGCCCGGTTCCACTGAAAAAAGGTTTCCTTTTTTAACCAAAGGTCATAAATGACCAAAAAAACCAGTTGAAAGGCAATGCACTCCAATAGATACCGTATCATGCGTCGTCTTTTTTAATTTCCTTCATGATCGCCTCCAACTCGGAAAGGTCCAAATCATTTTTCTTCATAAAAAAAGAGACCATGCTTTTGAACGATCCTTGAAAATAACCATCGACCAATTTGTTGATCGATTGATTGCTATAGTCCCCTTTTTTCACCAAGGGATGGTAAATGTGCCCCTTCCCTTCTTTTTCATGACCAACAAAACCCTTGCTTTCCAGAATACGGACAATAGTAGAAACGGTATTATAAGCAGGTTTTGGTTCGGAGAGCGCTTCAATTATGGTGGCCACATTGGAGCGCTCCAATTGCCATAGTACCTGCATGACCTCCTCTTCGGCCTTTGTCAACTGTTTTACCTTTTTCATGGATAGCGGTTTAAAACTAAAATCTTAGTTCAAATATAACTAAATATTTAGTTTAAACTAATTTTTTAGTTGAAAAATAGTTCAACCGATATAATGCGATTGTCCGTTCGGTCCGTATCGTCACTATATGATCGCTAAAACCTATATTCGAAACCTACAGCACGAAACTGCTTTTCGGCCGAAGACTGTAACAAATCATTAGTACCTTCGTCAAACCACAAACATCTTTTATATGGACATTGCGTTATTGCTGATCGGATTGTTGTTCACCATCGTGGGGCTCATTGGAAGTTTTTTGCCGGTACTCCCCGGACCTCCCTTAAGCTGGGTCGGTCTGTTGCTTTTATACCTCACCGACGCGGTTCCCGATGATTGGTGGTTTTTGGGAATAACCGCCGCCGTGGCCCTGATTGTGTTTGCCCTGGACTATGTAATACCGGCAATAGGCACCAAGAAGTTCGGAGGTACCCGAGCGGGCGTCATCGGCACCACAATAGGATTGATCGTCGGACTATTGGCACCGATTCCAGGGGGGATCATTGTCGGTCCTTTCCTGGGAGCGCTTATAGGGGAACTCTCCAATAAGGCCGACAACAAAACGGCCCTCAAAGCGGCCTTTGGTTCTTTTTTAGGTTTCCTGACCGGTACTTTTATGAAGTTTGTGGTCGCCATTATTTTTATGGGACTCTTTCTATCGACTGCCTGGGAATATCGGGCGGCCATTTTTCCTTACTTTAATTGAAGCGCTATTCGATCCAATCGACTTTATGTTCGATAGCTCCTCTGATAACATCGGGAAGGTCGCCATCATAATGGCCCATATAAAAGAAACCCAAACAACGTTCGGCTTGGTCAAGTTGGAAGAACTCGTCCATATACCTTATAAGCCCCGGTGAGCTCCAATACGCCCCTATTCCCATTTGGGTGCAACAAAGCCACATGTTCTGTACTGCCATCGAAACCGCGGCCACCTCTTCCCATTCCGGAAGGCTTTCCTTTGGGTCGCGCTGCATACAAATCGCAATAACAGCGCCGGCCTTCACGGGGTTTTCCAGTAACTTTCGAATCTTGATCTGTTTTGGACGCGCTTCAACTTCCTGGTATTTGTTGGATAAAAACTGCCCCAACCGTGCTTGGGAAGGCCCATGCAACACCTTAAAACGCCATGGTTCGGTTTTCTTATGTGTAGGGGCCCAATTGGCCGCTTCCAAAATTTTTTCAATATCGGCCTTGGTAACTGCCTTATCGTTGTACTGCGCCGGAAATACCGAACGCCGATTCCTTATAATATCAAATACCATTTTAAACTTTATTTTTTTCGCTATCTCGCCCGAAATTTCACTTCTTTTTCATCACATTCTGTTCTATCCTTCCAAGATTCCTTTTGCAACTTCCCTTGGAACGGCCTACTCCAACCAACTCTTGTAATACCTTCCATCATCGATATCAAGGGCGGTTTGCGTAAGCTGCAGGGGCTTAAAGGTATCGACCATTACCGCCAACTCCTCCGTTTTCGACTTCCCGATACTGGCTTCATAGGTCCCCGGATGTGGTCCGTGCGGTATTCCCGCGGGATGTAATGAAATGTACCCCTTATCGATTCCCTTACGGCTCATAAAATCCCCATCGACATAATACAACACCTCGTCCGAATCGATGTTCGAATGGTTATACGGAGCCGGAATGGCCTGGGGGTGGTAATCATACAAACGCGGACAGAAAGAACAGACCACAAAGGCACTCGTCTCAAACGTTTGATGCACCGGTGGTGGCTGGTGCACCCGACCGGTAATCGGTTCAAAATTATGTATGGAAAAACCATAAGGAAAATTATAACCGTCCCAGCCTACCACATCGAACGGATGGGTTGCGTACTCCAAATGGTGCAGCTGCCCCTGTTTTTTCACCTTTATGGTAAATGATCCTCGCGCATCGTGCGTTTGTAAATTTTGAGGCAATTTGAAATCCCGCTCGCAGAATGGGGAGTGCTCCAAATGTTGTCCGAACCAATTCCGATAGCGCTTTGGCGTATATATCGGGTGGTAGCTTTCGGTCAGTAACAAACGGTTATCCTCGGTATCGAATTCCATCTGATAGATCATGCCCCTCGGAATAAGGAGGTAATCGCCATATTCGAACGGAATCTCACCCAACATGGTTTTGAGGGTACCCGTTCCTTGGTGGATAAAAAGCAGTTCATCGGCATCCGTATTCTTATAAAAGTAATCGGTCATCGATTGCCGTGGAGCCGCCAAACCTACATGTACGTCCGAATTGAAGAGTACCGTTTTCCTACTATCCAAAAAATCATCTTCCGGGCGTATGTCCAAACCTCTCAGCAACCGCGATTTAATATTGTGGGTCACCGCAGCCTTTGGAGCAATATCCAAGGTTTCCCCGACCGCCTTTACCTGTGTCGGGCGATGTAAATGATACATCAACGACGACATGCCATCGAAACCTATGGTCCCGAACAATTGCTCATAGTGCAGGGTACCGTCCTCCTTTTTAAAAATCGTATGTCTTTTGGAAGGTATGCTACCCAGTTTGTGATATAACGGCATAAAAATTCAGCTTTAAATACTTCCTAAAATTACGACAATTTTTTTCGCAAGGAAAGCTGACATCGTTCCTACAACGCCCTACATACGTAGCTTAAAATATGCCTTTCATCGGTAGCTTTGACAACTGGGCGAAAATATCGTACCGATTATCTTATGTTGTTTACCTTGCCTTCTATTACCGTATCGTTCGGTATAAATTACCAATTAATCCGTTTGTGCATACTAACCACAATAATAAAAGTGTTGAACACCTTTTGTTATTGGCCAAACCAAATTGAAAATGAAAGAACTCAGCACCAGCGCCAAGGCCAAAAAGGCCGCGGAGGAGTGGGAACGCCTACAGGATTCCCGAAAAATCAAAAAAATCATCACCGACATCACGCAGGAAGCCGCACCAAAAAACGACGACCTTACCCACGGAGACCAAGAACAAACAGAATTGAAGAAAAGTCAAAAAACTGATAAAGGTCAATTATTGGACAGTGCTTGAAAGCACAAGGCTTATACCATTTTAACTTTGAAATAGCACTAATAAATGGTTTCTTTTTCAGTTATTCTTCGTTAAAAAAAATAACCGTAGCTACGGCTATGCTTAGATTTTTCGCCTTGAATACCTAAAAAACAATTCAATTTCTATACGTACCATTTCAAAGTTAAAATGGTATTATATACCTATATTTCTAGCGTTCCGCTTGTAATACGGACACCTTGGGACTAGACAAGATACTTTAGAAAACAAAAAAAGCCTTCCGATTTGGAAAGCCTTTCATTGGCCCGCAACGTGTTCCGTTTCGGGTTACAACACAACGGCACAAATATAGTAAAGCTATTTTGATTACGCTGATTTTAGGGAACGAAATGCTTTTTTGAATCTGGTTATAAACGAAATTCAGTCCATATTTCTATAAGCCATCGGCGCATCCCTTGCAAAAATAAGTATGTCCTAGCGATGAACGACCATTTAAAACGACCATGCGTTCAAGCGTAAACGTTTGTCGAACTTATGGGTAGCGAAGCGTATATTTTTCCAACGCCCCTTACATTCTCCTAATTTTGTAATCGCTTATCACGTAATCGATAACCTACAAAATGAGGTTCGGAAAATACTTATCGGCAATGGTTCTTTTAATAGGGGTATCCTCATGTACCTTGGACGAACCTGATGAGGAAAGTCTGCCGCCAATGGATATCGTAGAAAGCGCGAACCTTCCCGTACCTGTGGACGAAACCTCCGAACCGACCGATGCCCTTATGACCTACCAATGGGTAAGCCAAATGCAATTACCGAACGGTTTGCTAGAAAGCGCCTCGGACACCGATTTTGTATCCCTTTACGATAATGCCCTCGCGGCCTTGGTGTATATCGGACATGGGGACTTTACCTCCGCAGAGCGTATTTTTGATTACTTTGAAAGCCATATCGAGGACGAACTACAACAGGAAACCGGCGGTTTTTTTCAATTCAGGAACACCGAAGGCATGGAAGGGGAACGCCGTTGGCTGGGCGATAACGCCTGGTTGCTTATTGCCTTGAACAACTACCACAATACCACGGGAACCGAACGGTACCAAAAACTGTCCACGGCATTGGAACGCTGGATCCGAAGTTTACAGGATGTCGATGGGGGACTCATGGGCGGAACCGAAGCCAACGGTAACGAAATACACAAGGTTACCGAAGGCATCATCACTGCCTTTAACGCAGTACCGGGCTATGACAATTTTCATAAAGGCATTTTACTTTTTTTAGAAGAAAACCGCTGGGACAACGTTTCGCGCACCCTTACGGCATGGCCGGAAAATCCCGCATACCTGCATGCGCTGGACCTTCATCCGCTCGGACAGGGTATTTTTGAAGAATTCCCAAAATCCCAGTTGTATCTGGCGGACGATTGGTACTTGACTACAAAGACCAATACCACGAACGGCGAACCGATCACCGGCTACTGTTTTGATGTCGATAAGGATGTGGTTTGGCTGGAGGGGACCGCACAAATGGCGATGGCCTTTGACCGGATAGGCGATATGGGAAAAGCTTCGGAACTGTTGAGCTCCCTTGAAAGGACCTTTATCCAAGCTACCGCGATGCAGGATGCCCAAGGCATCCCATACGCGACCAACCTTGGCAGCACTTACGGATCCGAAATGCTATGGGACCACGCAGATTTTACCCCGGCACTCTCGTCAACGGCCTGGTACCTGCTCGCCAAAAAAGGGTTCGATCCCCTTGCAGTAGGCAAGCAAAAAAATATTCCGGAAACCGATAGGTTCTGGATTCAGAATGAAACGGCAAAACTGCCCTAAGGCCGATAACAAAAACAGCGGCTCTTTTTCTTAAAAACCAATTGACCACAATGTCCTACCAGTTGGTACCATTGCTAGGCATGGGCCTTTGACCCCAACACCTCAACGATGCATTTACTGAAAAAACCCTTGTACCACCAACCCATTCCTTAGCCTTTTCCCCAGCGTTCCATTACCAAAAGCAGCAACCACCGTCCGCTTGCGCAACCCCTCGAAAAAGCGTACATTAAATAGCTTTAAAAACCCAAACCATGAAAAAGAAAGCTTCTAGAAGGACGTTCCTTAAAAAAGCCACCTTGGGATCTGCTGCGCTTTCCAGCGCTCCCTATGTTTTTGGCGCCCCTTATCACGAAACAAGGTTGCTCAAAAGAGATTACCGGAACGAATCCTTTGAGGCCAACGACCAGATTCAAATAGGGCTCATAGGAGCAGGCATTCAAGGCATACATGACACCAGTTCGGCCCTGCAGGTTCCGGGGGTAACCCTTGTGGCCGTTTGTGACCTTTACAACGGTAGGCTCGACAGGGCAAAAGAACTGTGGGGCAACGATCTTTTATTGACAAGGGACTACCGGGAACTGCTGGCACAAAAAAATATCGATGCCGTAATCGTTGCCACACCAGATCATTGGCATATGAAAATAACGGTCGATGCGCTGCGTGCCGGAAAAGCCGTCTACTGTGAAAAACCCATGGTACAACGTTTTGATGAAGGAAAGGACATCATCGAAGCCCAACGGAACACGGGCCGTATCTGCCAGATCGGTAGTCAGGGAATGGCATCCTTGGGCAACGAAAAAGCGAAACAGCTTTATGAGGAGGGCGCCATTGGAGAACTGGTCATGCTCGATATGTACTCGGACCGCTACTCTTCCGAAGGGGCATGGCAATACCCCATTCCTCCCGATGCCAGTATGGAAACCATTGACTTCGATACGTTCTTGGGAAAAGCGCCCACCGTTCCCTATGAGCCAAAACGCTTTTTTAGATGGCGTAATTATAGGGATTATGGTACCGGTGTTGCCG
Source organism: Maribacter sp. 2-571 (assembly GCF_050589625.1). Taxonomy (NCBI): domain Bacteria; kingdom Pseudomonadati; phylum Bacteroidota; class Flavobacteriia; order Flavobacteriales; family Flavobacteriaceae; genus Maribacter; species Maribacter sp. 2-571. The sequence goes on from NZ_JBNGOP010000018.1 coordinate 26,658, forward strand.
GCGACCTGTTCGTGCACGCTTTTTCCACCCTTAACTATGTGATAGGTTCGCACGGACCCAACAGGGCCATGGCGACCGGAGGGCTCCGCTACTGGGATGACGGACGGGACGTACCCGACGTCAACATTACCTTGTACGACTATCCAAAAACGGATACCCATGCCGCTTTTAACGCCGTATTTCGTATTAATTTCGTCGCCGGAAATGGAGGAGGTTCCGGTTTCAAACTCGTTGGTACGGAAGGGGTCATGGAAATCGGTCAAAACAGCCTTACGCTGGAACGGTCCAAACTAAACATGATCCCGGGCAAATACTCCATGATCGCCTATACCGAGGCTACCCAACAAAAGATAAGGGAGGAATATGCGGCGAAAATGGCGGAAGCAAGAACCGCGGACCTAAAAACTGGAACGCTTACTTGGAACGCGCAAAAAGACTACAAAGGCGCACGTTATGAACATTTTACCAACTTTTTCGAGGCCATTAGGGGTACTTCAAAAGTTATTCAGGACCCAATTTTCGGAATGCGTGCGGCGGGAGCCGCTTTATTGGCGAACGAGAGCTACTTTAAAGCGCGACCGGTTACCTGGGATGCTACAAAAATGCAACTGACCTAGAATCCGAAGGGTTTTTGGAACATTAAATTTTAAAGGTAATGACGGGTATTTTGGCCTGGTTCGCAACGTCCTCCCCTATACTTCCCATAAAAAAACGGGAGATCCCGGTTCGCCCATGAGTGGGTATGCCGATAAGGTCGGCACCAACGGATTTTCCATAATTCAAAATTCCCTTTTCGACCGAGTAATCGTTATAAATGACAACTTCGACCTGGGTACAGGCCTTCTGTAAAAAATGTTGTATCCTGTTTTGGAGCTCGGCCGTACTCCCGAACGTGTCGCCCGGGGTATTGATATACACCAAATACGGGGCTACCGAAAATAATTCGGCGAATGCCAACGCTTTTTGAAAGGCAGATAGGCTTTCGTCCTTAAAATCGCAGGCAAAAACAAACCGTTCGATGAGAAATTCCTCAAAATCCTTTTTCACTACCAATACTGGTATTTCGGCACTTCGCACCACTTTTTCGGCATTGGAGCCAATAAATAGGGCTTCCAGACCATCACTTCCGTTAGAACCCATCACTATGAGGTCCGATGCGTACTCCTCGGCAATTTTATTGAGCTCCACAAAAACCTTATAGGGCTTTACAATGGCCGTGACCGAAATCCCTTCCAAATAATCCTTGTCCAGAAAACCGCTCAACTTTTTTTCCGCAGCCTTTAAAAAAAATACCGCCTGCTGGGCTTGTTGGCTGTCCGTGGACGAGAAGACGGCATCGGAAAGTTCCAACATGTGCACCGTTATAATGGTAGCATTGTGTTTATTGCCCAGATATGCGGCAGCTTTTAAGGCAAATTCCGATTGTCTTGAAAAATCGATGGGGACAATAATGTTGTTCATGAGCCATTAGTTTCCCTGAAAGATACTACATATCCGGTTCTTGACTTAATCTAGACCAAAACGGTTGCCGCCCTAAAAACGCCTAGAAGGATTTAGGGCAAGCACCTATTGGTCGGTCCATTAAAGCGCCAGCGTACTAAAGGAAATCATGATATACAAGACCACCGCGATTACGAGTGCCGAAGCGACAATGTCCCAGATATTATAGCTTGCCTTATTGTTCTCCTTTTGTTCAGCACTAACGCTACCAAATGTAAGCCCTTGAAGCTGTGCCTCTGTTGGCTTCGGATAAAACATACTTACTGTTACGGCGATGGCCACACAAATGGCAAAAAAGTAGGCCCCAAAGACCAACCAATTGATATCGGCAATATTGAACATAAAACTACCCTCCGCGAAACTGGATTTCATAATCTCCAGGGTGAGTTTTGTAAATCCGATAATCAGTCCGCCTACCAAGGTAGCAATAGCGCCGTTGGCATTGATACGTTTATAGAAGATACCAAGAAGAAAAACGGCCGTTATCGGCGGGGAAATATACGCCTGAACGTTTTGCAGGTATTCATATAATCCGTCCGAGAGTTGGGTGATCACGGGGATCCATAAAAGTCCCAGTCCTACTACAAAAAAAGTAGCGATACGGCCTGTTTTCACCAATTCTTCCTCGGGCTTTTCCGGTTTTATCTTTTTGTAAATGTCCAAGGTGAACAAGGTGGAGCACGAATTGAATACCGAAGCCAGCGAACTCATTAAGGCGGCCAAAAGGCCAGCGGCCACCAAACCTCTCAATCCCGAGGGAAGAAGGTTGCTCATGAGTACCGGAAACGCCTCATCCGGACTGTCCCAATCGAGTTTTCCCTGCATTTTCAATCCAAGGGCCACAACCCCTGGTATCAGAAACAAGAAAATAGGCATGAGTTTTAAAAGTGCCCCAAAAATACTCCCCCTTCGTCCTTCTTTTATGTTCTTTGCGGTCAATACCCTTTGAACGATTACCTGATCGGTACACCAATACCAGATACCGACAATGGTACTGGTCAAAAACAAGGGCAACCATGGAAAATCCGGATCACTGTTCGGACGCCACATATTAAAATAATCGACACCTACGGTGGTTTTCAGCTCGCTCCATCCCCCAACGGCATCCAAGCCCATTACGGTAAGTACCCCCGCACCGATGACCAGAACTATGGCCTGAATGGTTTCGGTATATACTACGGCACGCATTCCACCCAAAACGGTGTAAAGACCGGTAAGGACCACCGTGGCCACGGCACCGATCCAGAAAGGAATTCCGAGCAATGCGGACACGACTACCCCACCGGCATAAATGGTAACCGAGACCTTGGTGAGTATATAGGCGATCAACGACACGACCGACAATACCCAACGGCTACGGGCATCGAACCGTTTTTCCAAGAACTCCGGCATGGTAAACACGCCACTACGTGCATAAAAAGGTAAAAACACCCAACCCAACATCAATACGATCCAGGCATGTAGCTCGTAGATCAGCAAGGGCATTTTATCGCCCGCTCCATTTCCTGCAAGGCCCACTACATGTTCCGAACCGATATTGGAAGCAAAGATGGAGGCCCCGACAATGAACCAGCCCATGTTGCGCCCGGCCAAAAAGTAATCCTCCGTATTTTTCTGTTTTTGCCGGATCACCCACCAGGCGACGCCCAAAAGAATTAAAAAGTAAAACGCGATAACCACCCAATCGAGCGTGTCCAGTCCTTTCATAATCTATGTTTATGTATTGGTTGTTGTTCTAATAAGTTAAACGATTAAACTGTTGGTGCTTCCACTTCACGGAAACACCTTCAACAAAATATATTCGTGCAAATTTCCCCAAATGTAAACCGAATACGATTCCATTCCCTTAGGCACCGTTTGCGTTTTAACAGCTTACACCATTTTAACTTTGAAATGGCGTTACTTTCGCTTTACTAGATTTCCAAATAGCGTTTATTCGGAAACGAAGGGTCAAAATATAAAAATTTTAGCGATTGCCGGTTCCTACAAGCACATTTCTTGGAATGTATTTCCCCACCTAGTCCCTTTTTGTCATAAAAACCTATTTTTGCAACATAAAAAATAAAACACATGACCTTATTATTGATGGCCGCGGGAAGCGGAAGCCGCTACGGAAAATTAAAACAGTTTGACGACCTTGGACCAAAAGGGGAATTTCTTATGGAGTTCGCCATGTACGATGCCATTAAAAACGGGTTCGACCATGTGGTCGTCATCACCAAAAAGGAAAATGTCGTTTTTTTAAAGGACCATTTGACAGGGAGGCTTCCGGAATCGGTACGATTGGACGTTCTTGCCCAAGAACTTACCGACCTTCCCGAAGGGGTTACCTTTACCGGGGAACGACCAAAACCTTGGGGTACCGCACATGCCGTTTGGACCGCCCGTAATGTCATCAACGATCCTTTTTGTGTGATCAATGCCGATGATTTCTACGGACAATCGGCCTACGCCAATGCGGCAACCTTTATCAAGGAAAATCCACAGGAAGATCATTATGCCTTGGTGGGATATACCTTAAAGGACACCTTATCCGAACACGGATCGGTTTCCCGAGGCGTATGCAAAACCGATGGCGATGCCTTGATTTCGGTCGATGAACGATTGAAATTGGAACAAAAAGGCGATAAGGTAGTCGACGCCGATTCCGGATTGGAATATACCGGGGACGAATTGGCCAGTATGAATTTCTGGATCTGCAGGCCATCAATTTTTAACGTTATCGAAGAAGAGTTCCGTACATTTTTACAGGACGATCATCTGATCAAGACCAGTGAACTCTACATTCCGAAAACCATTCAGACCATGTTGAAGGACGGGCTTGCAAAAGTAAAGGTAGTACCTACCAAAGATCAGTGGTTCGGGGTTACCTACGCGAGTGACCGTGAAGTCGCGGTGGAAAGCCTGCAACAAAAAACGGATGCCGGCCAATACGTTTCACCCTTATGGCCCTAAAGCCATATTCCGAAAAAACCTTAAGGGCGCTGTTGGAAGCATTCAACGTTCCCGAGCAAAACTATCGCTTTCGGCCCCTAACGAACGGTCTCATTAACGAAACCTTTCTGGCGCAGGGCGAAAAAGGGAACGCCTATGTACTGCAACGGATCAACACATCGGTTTTCCCGAACGTATCGGGCCTTATGAACAATATGGAACGAGGGCTATCTTTTCTAAAGGATAGCTCCTATCCCCCACCGCTACTTTTAAAGACTGCAGCTCATAAACATTTTATTTTCCATAGCGGGCTGGGGTACTGGAGGGCAATGCGCTATGTGCCGGACAGTATTAGCTTCGATACCCCCCAGAAACCGGAAATCGCTTTTGAGTGCGGAAAAGTAATCGCAAACTTTCACCGTCGACTGCGACAGGCCGATCCGGAAGCATTTACCGACACTATTCCCGATTTTCATCGACTGGACGCCAGAATCGAACAATTTGAAAAGGCCTTGGGCGGGGCAAAGACCGAAAGGTTAAAAAATGCAACGGAAGCCATTGCGTTTGCCAAGGATACCGCCACAACTTTGATCGGGGCGCTGCCAAAAGGACTTCCCGATCGCATATGCCACAACGACACCAAACTGAACAACATTCTTTTTTCCAAAAAGACGGGAAAAGCACTTTGTTTGATCGATCTGGATACTTTGATGAAAGGGTATTTTCACTATGATTTTGGCGATGCGGTACGTACGCTAGCGAACCCCGCACCGGAAGACGGGCAAGATCATGGAAACATTACCTTGGACCTAAAAATGGTCGCGGCTTTCGCAAAGGGCTTGGCGCATAGCGGACCATTTTTGAACGATAACGAACTAAAAGCAGCCTCTTTCGGAGCCCTTTTGATGCCTTTTTTACATGGCATCCGGGCTTTGACCGATTACCTTAATAACGACCTGTACTACAAAACAGTTTATAAAGAGCAAAACCTGGACCGTTGCCGGAGTCTTTTTAATTTTACCGCAAAGGCACAGTCCCATATGAATGCCATGTCGCATATTGTAACAACCACCTTAAAATCGGTATGACCTCCCCTGACCGGGTCCTGATTTAAAGTCGTACTTCCTATAAAATGAAGGCCTTTAACCGCTCATGCCTTTTCCAAATTTAGTATTTTAGTTCTCTACTACAACGGAAGATACATGCTAAAGAAGTTTCTGGGTTTATTGGTATTGATGATGGTCGCCGCTTGCGGTAAGGAAGCGCGTTCCAAACGGTTCGTTCATTTGGATGCCGACAAAACGGGTATCGATTTTGTCAACCGTATCGTTGAAAACGACAGCATCAATGTTGTTCATTTTCAATATTGCTACAACGGTGGCGGTGTGGGTATCGGCGATTTTGATCAGGACGGAAGACCCGATGTGGTCCTTACCGGAAATCAGGTCAGTTCACGAGTCTATTTGAACAAGGGTCAGATGACGTTCGAAGATATTTCGGAAAAGGCCGGTTTTAACACGGATAGTTGGGTGACAGGGGTGTCCATAGTGGATATCAACGCCGATGGCCGTGACGATATCTATCTAAATGTCGGTGGTGCCAACTGCGACGGAAATTGTGAAAATCTGTTGTTCATCAACCAAGGTAATGGACCAAATGGAATTCCACACTTTACCGAACAGGCCGAGGCGTATGGCCTTAATGACGGCAATTATGCCCAACAGGCCGTTTTTTTTGATTACGATAACGATGGGGACCTCGATGTGTATATCCTACATAACGGAAATTCCATAATCGATAAAAACAATCCGATACCCAAACAACACATACCACCACATTTAAAGGATTGGCTGTTGCGGAACGATGCGGTAGCTGGTAAGGACCATCCTGTATTTACGAACATATCGGAAGCGGCCGGCATTGTGCACGGAGGGTTCGGGCTCGGGATCGGCATCAATGACTTCAATTCGGACGGGCTCATCGACATTTACGTGGCGAACGATTTTATTACCGAAGACCTCCTGTACCTCCAAAAAAGACATCCCGACAGTCTAAGTCCGTGGTTCGAGGAACGCAGCAAGCAGTTTTTAGGGCATGAGACCTATAATGCCATGGGAATGGACTTTCAGGACATCAATAACGATTCCAGGCCCGATATTATGGTGGTCGACATGCTCCCCAAGGAATACGAGCGACAAAAAAAGATGTTGGGCATGACCAACTATGACAAATACCTTTTGGCGCAGCGGAACGGGTACAGTTCGCAATACGTGCACAATACCCTTCAATTGAACAATGGAAAACTTCATGAAAAACAGTTGAGCACTAGTGAGGTAGGTTTTATGAAAGGGATTTCCAGTACGGACTGGAGCTGGGCGCCTTTGATGATCGATCTTGATAACGATGCCGACAAGGATCTTTATATTTCTAATGGCTATGTAAAGGATGTTGCCGATCTGGACTATATCAACTATGCGTCAAAAAACAATATGTTCGGCACCAAGGAGGAGCGAACAGAAAAGCAGATACAATTTACCAAAGATCTGGATAGCATTTACCTACCGAACTTTATCTATGAAAACGACGGTGCCCTGAACTTTACCGATGTATCAAACGACTGGGCCTTAAAAAAACCTTCCTACTCCAACGGTGTAGCCTATGCCGATCTGGATGCCGATGGAGATTTGGACCTGATCGTAAACAACATCAACCAACCCGCGTTCGTATTGGAAAACAACACTTCTAACGACCCCGACAACCGTTTTCTAAGAATCGTACTGGAGGGAACGGTCAAAAACCCGGACGCCCTGGGCAGCAAAATTACCGTTTGGAACAACGGGACACCGCAGTATCATTTTCAATCCGTAGTCCGGGGATATCTTTCCTCTATGGAACCCATAGCGCATTTTGGGGTGAAGGACAGTATTATCGATTCCGTGCAGGTCACCTGGCCAAATGGTTTGGCCACCGTACTAAGGAACGTACCCGCGAACCAAACGCTCACCACCTCCATTACCAAAGCGCAAAAACGGAGCGCTCCTTCGATTGCCGCTACCTTGCTATTCAACCCTATAGATAGTCTGATTCCATATCGGCATACCGAGAATGAATTTAACGAATACAACAAACAGCGGCTTTTGATGCGGCAGCACTCCCAAAGCGGACCTTGCCTTGCGGTAGCCGACATCGACGGGAACAAGGGAGACGAACTTTTTATCGGCGGCAGCGTGGGAAGACCCGGGCAGGTTTGGAAACAGAACAAAGCGGGTGTTTATGAAGTTTCGCAGAGCTTGGACACCGATTTTGAGGATGCCGATGCGCTATGGTTCGATGCGGATGGTGATGGCGATCCCGATCTATATGTTGCCAGCGGCAGTACAGAATTTCCAAAAGGGTCGGAAAAGTATCAAGACCGGCTATATTTAAATGATGGTAAAGGGATATTGACAAGAACGACCGAAAGCCTGCCGAAAAATTTTGATAGCAACCAATGTGTCCGAGGGACCGATGTGGACCATGACGGCGATATCGACCTTTTCATTGGTGCTAGGGTACTTCCCGGCCATTATCCCGAAGCACCCAAAAGCCGTCTGTTGCTTAATGAAAACGGTATCTTTAAGGAACAACCTGGCGTATTCCCTACACTTGGTATGGTTACCGATGCCGTTTGGGAGGATATTGATGATGATGGCTGGAAAGATTTGATCATCGTCGGAGAGTGGATGCCCATCCAGGCTTACAAAAACAACAAGGGTACCCTCCAAACCATGGCACTCGCTGTGGTAGATGACAAAGCATCCAATATTCGGACCGAAGGCTGGTGGAACTGCATTTCCGCAATCGATTTTGATAAGGACGGCGATACCGACTTTTTGTTGGGCAACCAGGGAATGAACGGATTTTTAAGACCCCAACAGGAACGCCCCCTGTACGTATACGATGGTGATTATGATAACAATGGCAGTCCCGACCCCATTCTTGGACAGTATATGGATACGGAAAAAGGACGTCAGTTATTACCGGTACACACGCGCGATGATATTGTCGCACAGCTGGTTCCCCTAAAAAAACGCTATCGTACCTATGAAGACTTTGTACAGGTCGATTTTGAAGGACTCCTCGGCATCAAGGACCTTAACAAGGAAACCATGCAGGCCTTTATCTTTACCAGTAGCTATCTGGAAAATATGGGTGGGGGCCGCTTTAAGTTAAGTTCGTTACCGGGAGCATGCCAGTCCGCACCGATCAACGATATCCTCGTTCGGGATTTTGATAATGACGGTACTGCGGATGCGGTACTGGTAGGGAACGATTTTTCGGCCGAAACCTTATACGGTAAATTGGACGCCCTTACGGGACTGTTTTTAAAAGGTTCGGAAAAAGAATTTCAGGTGATTCCCAGTGCCACCTCCGGCTTTTATGTACCAGGGCAGTCCCACAATATCCGAACGATTCAAAGCAATACCGGAGCAACTTACCTTTTAGCTACCCAGAACAACGATTTCCCAAAAGCCTTCACCATATCACAATAATTTTTTTTGCGGTACCTAGGCCTTTACTGCCGTCTTGAGTTGTAGGGTGAACAGTTCGCGGTAGCCGTTTACGGTTGGTAGTGGTCAGTGGTCAGTGGTCAGTGGTCAGTGGTCAGTGGTTAGTGGTTAGTGGTTAGTGGTTAGTGGTTAGTGGTTAGTGGTTAGTAAAAAGTATTGTTTTAAACTTGTGTTTTATCCCTTTTCTGTTCTCCTTTTTCTGTTCTCCTTTTTCTTTCAGCGAAGCGGTCTTTTTTCAATGAACGATGAACAATTAGCAATTAGCAATTAGCAATTAACAATGAGTAGGAAGTAACTAGTGTTAAGTAAAAAGTAATTAGTGGTAATTCTTCTAATTTTGAGCTTGCACTTGACACTTGAGCTTGAACTTTCTTTCAGCGAAGCGGTCTTTTTTCAATTAACAATTAACAATGGCCGATTAGCAATTAGCAATTAGCAATTAACAATGTGTTTTTTTCTAGAGGGAATGACAAGAGCGGTAACGTGTAAAAAGTATGTAGTGGCAATGTTTGAACTTGAACTTGTCTATGGTCTTTGTTCCTTTTTCTTTCAGCGAAGCGGTCTTTTTTTTTAAAAAGCATCTATAAAAAAAGGCGACAACACAGTGGTCGTCGCCTTTTCCAATTAAACTAACTTCAAATTAAAATTATTCTTCCTCTTCGCCCATTGCAGTAATAAAATCAACGGCCGACTGTGGAAGCAATACTTTATCGACAACATGCGCCACGCCATTCTTGGCCGTAAGGTCGGTAAGTAAAAGGCCTGCATTTATGTCATTGGAGGCATCTCCGATAACAAGTGCATCCAGCGTCAAACTTTGAATGATATCCAACGCACCACCATTACTGGTAGCTATCACATCCCCAGCACTTAGATCTTCCGCCAATACACTTCCTCCCGCCACATGGTACAGCAAGATATCTTTGAGTAAATCAATTTCTTCATCGGTGTCAAAATCGTCCAAAGAGTTATAGTCATCACCCAAAAGATCGAGCAGTGCTACAAACGCATCATTGTTAGGTGCAAAAACGGTAGCAGTATTGTAATAGGTGAAATTTGCAGGTACCCTTCTGGCGGCAAAGTCCTCATCCGATTCGCCGTCTTCTTGAACAAAACTTTCGTTCATATCGTCTACGAACAACGCTGCCAATTCCGTTTTCACCAAGGCCTCTTCCAGGATGGACAGCGATGGGGTAGCACCTACAAGCGCTGCCAAATCATCGGAGGCCAACAGGTCCAGAAATTCGAACACCGCAGGAGGCAATAACACCTTATCGATGGTATGTACCACACCGTTAGATCCATCGATATCCGTGGCCGTAATATTGGCATTGTCATCGGAAGCGTCATCCAGTGCAAAAGAGGCACCCGATGCTACAATACCCAAGTCAACCTCGGCCAATGTAGCCTGATCTCCAGCGGCAAGTCCGGCAGCCGCTACACGTACGGGGAGAACATGGTAAGTAAGTATGGTACTGAGCAAACTCATTTCCAAATCGTTGTCAAAATCGTCCAGTGAATTGTAATCGTCACCCAATGACTCAAGAAGTGCTACAAAGGCATCATCCGTAGGGGCAAAAACGGTATAACCCAACTCATTATTATCTTCATCGTTATTCGTACCGCTCAAAGCACCGTCCAAACCGGCCTTCAACACCGCGGCCTCCAAAATGGACAATCCTTCGGAAGCAACCGCAAGTTGCAGAATGGTAGGTCGGGTATCGATAGCCAACGCGTCGATTATGGACTGTGGCAAAAGCACTTTATCTATAATATGGATCACCCCATTGGAGGCAAGATCATCGGCCTCGGTAACCGTGGCGGAAGTCGAGGTTTCGGGACGCTCCGTTTTATCCAGCACTTTAACGCCATCGGCCAAACTGATCTGCACCGTTTCTCCCTGTACGGTAGCCAATTCGCCACCATCTTCCAAGGCACCGGAAGTAACCCTTTCCGGAACTACGTGATAGGTAAGAATGGTTGCCAATGTAGCGCCATCAACACCCTCCAGTAGGGCCCCGGCATCACTAAAGCCCAAAGCTCCGGCCAAATCGGCAAATGCCGCGTCACTGGGAGCAAAAAGGGTAAAAGGTCCGGCACCGCCCAAAACATCGTATAGGTTTCCGTCCGCCGCACGAAGCGCCGCGATCAAACTGGAAAGTTCGGTTCTTCTATCGGCGGCTTCCGCCACCGTTCTGTCGCTGTTATCGGTGATAAGCACGCCGACATCATCATCCTCGTTACAACCCACGCTCAAGAACAGCATAAAGAGGCAACCGAGCAAAAATTTATAATTTTTTGATAGATACATAATCTTCTTATTAAATTGATTTTTATTAATATCCAGGATTCTGATCGGCATTGGTCAGGTCTGGATTTGCATCGATTTCCCTTTGTGGAATCGGTAAAAACTCATGTTTCCCTACCTGGAACCCTTCGATAACATCTGCAGCCAGGCCCCAACGTTTTAAATCAAGGAAACGAATCTGTTCTCCGGACAGTTCTACGGCACGTTCGTGGACCAAGGCGTCAAAAATTTGACTTGAGTTCCCAACCGGAAAACCTCTTCCATTCATTTCGGCAGTTCCATACAAAGGCATCCCGGCCCTTGTACGCACTTCGTTCATGAGGCTGATGGCACGCGCTGTATTTCCTAGCTCGTTCTCCGCTTCGGCCAACATCAATAATACATCCGCATAGCGAAGTACCCGAAAGTTGATTCCGCTATAATCAAAACCATCTTGAGGTTGTACGTCTAAATTCTGGTACTTCCTCCATACCACAGCAGTCAAATTACTAAACGTCAACTCCCCATTGTTATACGAATCCCCATTTTGATAAAAATAGGCTTGGATACGTGGATCATCGGACTCGTATTCCCCGAACAATGAAGGTCGGACGATGATATTGGCAAAGTTTGTAGGAGCGTATTCAATTCCTCTAAAAGTCGTTTCTGCGATACCATTACCGGTGGAGTTCCATTGGTTCCCCCCGATCTGCTTGTCGTAGTTGATCTCAAAAATAGACTCATTGTTAAACTCGCCCGCTTCGTTACCGTTATCCCTAAGATCAACACCTTCGATGCTGTATCCGGTAATAGCGTCAAATTCCGCTTTTGCTTCTGCCCATTCGCCTCGGAACAAGTGCGCTTTCCCTTTTAAGGCCTGCGCCGCACCTTTGGTCGCCCTTCCGTTTTCGGTATCTCCCTTTGCAGGAAGATTGGCAACGGCAAAGGTCAGGTCGTCAAAAATGATGTTATAGATTTCTTCCTGCGTGGCCTTGGCCCCGGAAGAATCACTGGAGGTGGTCGTCTGAAGCGGTACATCTCCCCAAAGGTTGGTCAAATTAAAGTAGTAGAGCGCTCTTAAAAAACGAACTTCTCCCAAACGTTGGTCGATTTCCCCTTGATCGATGTTCTCGATAATACCGTTCTCGGCAGCTTCCAAAACAAAGTTACAACCGGCAATACCGCGGTAGGCCGACTGCCAAAAGGTGAAAAACTCTCCCACGGACGGATCGTAAGTATAGTCCATGAACGCTTTAAGTCCGCCTTGTAAGGCATCGGTCCCCAAATTTTCCTGAGACAGGTTATCGTACAGAAAGAATCCGATCCGACCGTACATTCCCTGGGATTGCAAAAACGCGTAGGCCCCATTTACCGCAGAGCGCAGTTCTCCCGAATTCTTAAAGAAGGTTTCGGTAACGATCACGTTGGGATCCTGAAGATCTAACTCTTCTTCCTTACAGCCGATGATGCTAAACAGCACGGCCATACATGTTAAAGTGATTTTCTTAGTATTCATAATTTTTTTTTTAAAATTGAACTTGAAGTCCCGCTAAAATAGTTCTAGGCTGTGGGTATACTCCCTGATCGATATTCAAACCTACCGTTGTACCACTCTGAAGGGTCGGTGCAACTTCTGGATCATATCCCGAATAATCGGTAAATGTAAAGAGGTTTTGCCCACTAACGTAGAAACGTAGGTTACTGACCAAGCCGTTTACAAATTTACCCAAAACATCATCAGGTATGGAATATCCCAATGTAATATCACGTATTCTGGTATACGACCCATCTTCGATAAACCTATCGGAAGTCAATTCGTTTCCTGTAAAACCAGGTGTTGCCTTCGGAACGGTTTGGGAAGGATTGGTCGGCGACCATCTGTTCAAGATCGCAGTAGTCGTGTTGAACAATCGTGCCTGCTGCTCCAATTGTGCACGAAGACCATTGTAAATATCCACTCCGTATACGCCATTCATGATAATGGACAGGTCGATGTTTTTATAACTGAGGTTTACGTCGAAGTTCAACGTAAAGTCCGGGTTCGGATTTCCGATAACTACACGATCTTCAGCATTGACCACACCATCGTTATTGGTATCGACAAACCTTACGTTACCTGGTTCGGCACCGTTCTGTGTGGCATGGGCCGCTACTTCCGTATTGGTTTGGAAGATACCGTCCGTCTGGTATCCAAAAAAGTGTAGCGGTGCCTCGCCCACAAACAATCTGTTCACATTTTGCTGTAGTACGTTCCCCTGAAGCACGGCTTCGACCGGACCCAAAGAAGTAACTTCTTGAGAAAGGTTTACCGTAGCATTGGCATTGGCGCCCCAGTTGAAATCTCCGCTACTACCGCGGTAACCTAGGTTAAATTCCATACCGGAAAACTCGGTTCCCCCAACGTTTTGTATCTGATTTGCATCGGTTGCCCCTAATGAGGAACGCAATGGAACGGAAAGCAACAACCCGTCACTTTCGTTATTAAAGTAGTCTACGGAAGCGGTTAAAGCGTTGTTCCAAAAACCAAGATCGATACCGAGGTTCAATGATGTGGACTCTTCCCATTGCAACAGTTCGTTAGGGATACGTGCAGGTCGTGTACCACTGACCAACGCCCCGTCGATCACATAGTTGAAATCCGTTAACAATCCGGTCTGGAACCTGTAATCACCAATGTTATTGTTTCCGGTAATACCCCAGCTACCACGTAACTTTAAGGCCGATATCAATTCGTTACCCTCTAAAAAAGGAAGATTGGCGAAGTTCACACCTGCCGAAGCGGAAGGAAAATAACCCCATTGCCGATCGGTAGGGAACCTAGAGGAACCATCGGCCCTGATGGAACCGGACAGTAAAAAGGTTTTGTCAAAATCATAATCGACCCGACCGAATACGGATTGTAGATTGTTTTCACTCTCGAAACTCGATAAATCCCGAACATCTCCCGGATTAAAGTTCTCTACAACATCGGTAAGACTGTTTGCGGTAAAGCCAAATACTTGGTTAAAGTTGGACTTGTTGCGCTCGTAACCGGCCAAAATGCCAATATTGTGTTTTTCGCTGATCGTCCTATTATAGTTCAAGGTATTGGTAATCACCGTAGTCAAAGACTTTTGTCTTCTTTTACGTGTTTCCGATTCCAATCGTTGACGCGATCCCGTTGGAATCGATTTGAAAAATTGGTCTTGCTCATTATGCGACAGGTCCAAACCTACTGTAAGTTTATAGGTAAGTCCGGGTAAAATTTCATAAGAACCGAAAATAGATCCAACAATTTGGGTAGTTGCAAAAACAGAACTACCGTTGCTTAAAATACGAACCGGGTTTTCTGCATCCTGCCCATCTACGGAAGTCGTAATCTCGGAAAAGAAATTCGTTTCGTTGTCAAATACCGGTTTGGTAGGATCAAAACGCAATGCGTTGACCAATACGGAACTGGCACCCGCGCTTCCCTGTTGGTTCTGGGTGGAAAGACCAAGGTTCATCGTTTGGCCCACACTGATCTTATCACTAAGGTTCAAGGTGGAATTTACACCGACGGTATATCGTTCAAAATCGGTTTGAAGTGTGGTTCCTTCTTGCTTCAAGTAACCTGTACGAACACTGTATTTCGCATTTTCGTTACCACCGGAGGCCTCAAGGTCATAATTTTGCCATAATCCGGTTCGTAATACGGCATCTTGCCAATCGGTATCGACCGCCGGATTAACAACATCGGGCTGCAAGGTTTGCGGCAACTGCCTTCCCGGGGTACCGGCATCGGCATCGTATGAAGTCCTGGCATATTCGATATACTCCCTGGCATTCAAAACGTCCAATGTTTTGGTATTGGTAGAAAGTCCTGAAAAAGTCGTAAACGATAAACGAGGCTTACCGGACCTACCGGCCTTTGTTTTGATCAATACTACCCCGTTGGAGGCTCGGGAACCATAAATCGCGGCACTCGAGGCATCCTTTAAAATTTCCACGGATTCTATGGAACTGGGAGGGATACTGTTCAAACTATTCGTTGGAACTCCGTCTACCACAAAAAGTGGCTGGTTGTTCCCAAACGTCCCCAATCCCCTGATGGTGACCAATGGATTGGAACCCGGCGCACCACTATTGGTTACCTGTACCCCTGCGGCACGTCCTTGCAATGCTTGCTGGACACCGACGGCAGGCGTTTGCACAAGGTCTTCACTACTTACCGATGAAATGGCATTGGTTACCGAAGCCCTGCTTTGTGTTCCGTACCCTACCAGAACCACTTCTTCCAACACGTTGGCGTCTTCCGCCAAACTAATGTTGACGGTGGTCTGTCCGTTTACGGCAACCTCTTGTGTTGCATATCCGATATAGCTGACCACCAAGGTGGCATTGCTATCGGCATCGATGGTAAAATTTCCATCAAAATCGGTTTGGGTACCGTTAGTAGTGCCCTTAACAACGATACTTGCACCAGGCAAAGGCGTTCCCGTTTCATCGACGACCGTACCGGTGATCGTGCTTTGCAATTCGATTTCCTTCTCGAAATGCCCCTCATTTTCTAGAGCATTCGCATTGGCGCCATAAACCCCAAAACAAACACACATGGATGCTAACGCCACAGAACGGAACAGCATTCCTTTCTTAAATCGCGTAGTCCACTGATAATAGTGGTTCTTAATCATAATGAATTGAATTAGTTAGTAATTGTGATTGATTTCATGTATTCCTTAAACAAAATAATACACAGTTGGTAAATTTATGTTAAAACACCATGCTACGGTGATCAAATTTTTTCATTTATCTATCACGAATCTTCTATTTTATTCGCAATTTTAAAAGATTTCATCAAAATACACCTAAACAAAACTACTAAAATTTATATTATTTTTAAAAATAGCACTCATTTTTAGCCATTTACTAAGCAAATACGGCTTTTCATTTTGTTTACCGTTAATTTTTATGATAATCTTCCAACTGATACTATTTCTTCTCAATTAATGTTAAGATTCATCAAAACATATTTCATATTGTTTAACACCCATCATAATTACAAGCTTAGGGCGTTAGAATGTACTACCGACCTATAAACTATATGTTCGCTTCAACGTTTTTCCCGAGCACCCCTTTACGACTACCGGTTTCCTATAAACGAAAAGCCATTGATGGAACTTAAAAAGGGATACCCTGAAAATTAAAGTGGCATGACCAAACCGGACCATGCCATAGACGGGGTGGTCTACCGATGCCATCCTTGGGAGCAGTACCTACTTCATTCCATACTTTTTACTAGCGTTTATCATGAAAAGAAGGGCCCTACCAGTGAGGAAGCAGGACCCAAACAAACAAAAGGTTTTTTACAGTGCTTTTTCGGAAACTACTTTTGAACGACCATTTTAAAACGTTGCCCCCCGACCTTTAAAGCATATATTCCTGTCTTAAGGGATACCACGTTCACCTTTGTTTCCTTTCCATCCCCGTTCAACCTACCGGATTTCACCTTACGACCTGCCATATCGAAAATACTATAGAAAGCTGCATTCGAAGGACCAACAATAGAAAAGGAATTTTTGACCGGGTTTGGAAAAAGTTGTATTTCCGATGACCGTTGCTCGGGTAATAGGGCGGTAAAACTGGCAATACCCAAATTGACCGGGTCGGTCTCCACCCAAACAGAGCCACCCTGAGAATTTACGGCCTTGATCCTAAAGGTATATGTAGTGCCGCTCAACCCTGATAATACAATGGCCTCATCGTTTACTCCTGCATCGGGCAAACCGCCTCCGCGATACTGATCTCCGGCCCGAAATGCCTGAATGTCGAAGCCGGTCTCGTTATTGGCATTATCCTTCCACAACAACCGCACACTTGAGGACGATAGCACTTCTGCCCGGACTTGACAAGGCGGGTCGGGTTTCCCTGCCGGACTCGTGGCATTACAATCACCATTGCCCAGACCGTTCCCTTCCAAAACTATAACAGTGGCCGTATCGGTGAAGCCACCTTCATCGGTGGTTACCGATATTGTAGCATTCCCCTCAGAAACGGCGGTTACCCTACCAAAGGCATTTACCGTTGCAACCGCCGTATTGGAGGAACTATAGGATAGGTTTTGGTTACTGGCGTTGGTAGGACTTATCGCAGCAACAAGGTCGATGGAATTCCCGATATCCAAACTGGTACTTCCCGGGGAAAGGCTCACCCCGGATACCGCGACATTGGAATTCCCATCTTCTAGGACGAACACCCATTTGTTCAGGTTTCCATTATCGGCAGCTCCGGAAATCAGGTTGGTCCCGGAATTGGAAGCGGGCCTCATCTGGTAATCGGTAGCTTTGTTGGTCAGAAAAACAGAGCCATCGCCGTCTCCCGTATCCGTTGCGATCCACTGAGATCTGTTGGCACTATTGGTTGCCGTAAACTGCCGCACGTTGGAATTGAGACCGCTTCTGCCCCGAATACGCCTCCCCTCGGCAAACACACTCCCCAAAAACAAGTACCCGTCTCCGGCGTCCGTCTTGGACCATTTTAATGCATCCCCATTTCCACTGTTGCGGTCTGCCCTTAAATTTGAATTCGCATTCGCATTGGTCGACCGTATGAATTTCCCGGTGGCCTTGTTTTGAATGGTATATATGCCATTGGGAATGTTCACCACCGCTCCGGCAGGTTCTTGAACGACCACTTCGATCGTGTCAAAAACATTTGGATTTGACTGGCTTGCAACCGTTATGGTAGCCGTTCCGGAAGCATTTGCGGTCAATACCTTTCCGTTTACCGAAACATTCAATGAACTATTGGTAGCCACCGAGGTATTTCTATTGGGCGCATTATTTGGTAACACGGTAATATCGGTAATGGTAAACGTTTCCCCTTCCACCAACGTTAGCGTATTCGGATTTACGGCAACGCTTTCCACTTGGATCGATCCCGTAGTGCTATAGGCGATGCCTTCACCTTCGATAAGAATGTTATCGATATACAAACGATCGGTAGCTTCGTTTCCAAAAGTTTCGATCTGTATCCTATTAAATTCATCGGGGTTTAATGTACCTCCGCTGATAGGAACCCTAAACGTTTCGAATCGGTTGGCCGGTGCGGTAATCAAAGCGTTTAGATCGACCGACCCGTTAAACTTGTCCAACAACTTAATGTTGATCAGGTTCATGGCCGAACCTATTCCCTGGAGGTCGATCAACACCGTTCCACCGGAAGCCTTTATCGGGTCGAAGCCAACCACTAAAGCCGGACGATCTCCCGGCCGACTCTTATTGAGGCCCAACACAAACTGTGAAGTGTTGCCTTCGGAAGCTTGAGCGTTGCTGGCCGATGTTTGAACATCACTAGTAGCACTATCCACTCCTTCCCACAAAAGGTTCCGGGCTGGAAAATTATCGGTAAAAATCGGAAATTCCGACGGGGGGAGCACCAGCTGGATATCATCGCGGATGGCGGGTTTGGTGTCGCCACGCTGGCCATTTGTTTTTCGTGCCGCTACGCCGTTCCCGCGCGTGGCCATTAGAATTTTTGGCGTCCCATTGGTATTTTCATAATACTTTACCTGCCGAACTACGGGATATTCCACATCGGCGGACCAATCTTCCCATACTACATCACCATTGTTTTGAACGGTACCCCGTACCACCCCATATCCTACTTTAAACTGTTCCCATTTTTGCAAGGGCACGTACAACCGGTCGCCTACCGCTACAAAATCCCCGATCTGCACCTGTCTCTCATCGGTAGCGGTAAAATCGGCCCACCAAGCGGGCTGACCCGTCACGGCCACGGCATCCGCTTGGCTCAAGGCTACTTTCTCAAATACGTTGGCATTGCCGTTGGTCCTAACAAGACCGTCATCCCTAGTAACCGTATAGGTATAGGTCGTACCACCCTTATTAACGGAAGCGACCCCACCGCGCTGCAACAAATTGGTTTGGCTACCATTGCCAATATCCCCTCCGCGGGTCATCTGTGTCCAGGAATAATCGGTACCGGACCGCACCCCACGCCATACCCCGGTACCACATTGATAATACAGGATATTGCTATTATCGGCCTGAAACGTAAACCCTTCTACAAAACTACGGGTGTTTGCCGCACCGTTCGAACCATTGATATCGCGAAAAGTAGTATTCCCACCAGCGATCAAATCGAAAAAATCGTCACAAACATAAATTCCTTTTTCCGTACCGACGTATAATCGGCTCAGGTTGTTGGGGTCTTGATGGAATTGCCAAATTCTACTGTTGGGCAGGCCTACCGCACTTGCGGAACTTGTTGCGGCCGTTTTAATGACCTCAAACCCGTCATTGGTTCCATCGGGACCGCTAAGGTCTAAATCCTTGTATAGAAAATAGGCCCCTTCGGCACGATTGCCGCCACCAAAACCTTTGGAGGCGCTAACCAAAACGACGCGACCTCCATTGGGCCGCTCAATAACCTCTACCCCATGCGCATCGGTGAGTCCTGCGGGGTCTTGAAACATAATCGTTTGCCGCCACGACATTCCACCGTCCCAGCTTTCGACAACGCCATTATCGGCCTGTCCCTGTATCATATAATTCTGGTATGCGGCCACGTCATAGGTAAACGTGGAAGCCGCTCCCCGGTCCCTGTGAAAATTCTGACCCCCAATATTTTTCGTATATCCGGTGTTGATCACTTTCCAATCGGTGTTTCCATTTGCGGCGTCACCCTTAAAAAAGCTTTGTTGCGACATTGCAAAAACACCTCGAACAAAAGGATTGTCGGCGTTGAAGGGCCAGTTGTCAGGAAAATAGGCAGTATGCCTTACCCCACTTCGATATGGGTTCCAGCCAATATCATATGACACTCCGCCATTTGCGATATCACGGCCGTCGTCATAACCGAAAACAATATTATATTCCCCTTGCGACACCGTGTTTCCAGAAACCGTAAAACGTGCTTCGATCAGCTTGTTTGCAGGATTTTGGGTAAGCTGCGAAAACATTACAAAATGTTCGCCGACACTGCTCCCCTGATATACCTGTGGACGCCACATATAAACCGGTTGCGCGGTATTGCCGTTGTTAAAGTCGCTCCAAGGCCCTTTTCCCACATCTTGCCATGCCCCATTGGGATACGCTTTTACAAAAACCCTTGAAAAGTTGTTCTTTCGAAAGATGGCATAGATAAAGTTGCCATCAGGGGTGAAATCGGCTCCCCAACACGTTTCCACATCCACTCCCGATGGGCCATTGATCTTTGACCAACTAGAGGCCTTGTTCGCGGAACGGTACAGACCGTCGGCATTCGCCATAAGCACATCATTTGAATTGGTAGGGTCTACTTCTATGGAATACACCCTACCGTCCCCTGGTGTGGAGGCCCAATTGCTCACCTGCCAGCTGGAACCCCCGTTAGTAGTATAATAGACCGCACGAGGGGTATTGGCCTTTACATAGGCCTCCCCTCCACCGTTCCAAGTTTTAAAATCGGCCCAAGGATAGAGCCTTGTGGTACCGTTGTTGTCTTGGTTCCCGAACCCTGCATAAACATTGTTTGCGTCGTTAGGGTCGATTTCAATAGCAGAAATAATAAGGTTCTTGGTTTGGGGAACCAATTGGTAGTTGCTGCCGCCGTTCGTACTAAAACTAAGACCCAATCCATGCCCGACATAAATGGTATTGCCCCGGCCGATAGCCTTTTGAATAAAAGCGGAAGGAAGTTCGCGATTTTTATCACCGTATATCCAATTCTCGCCATAATCGTCGCTGACATAAAACCCTTCCACATCGGAAGCGAAGAACAAACGACCAGGATCCGAATCGTCCGCGCTCAACGCCTGTACCCTGCCACCGGCCCCCGGATTTAAGGATTGCCAGAAAGGATTTTGTGCAAAGGAAAAGGTGGCTACACCCAGACATAACCAAAAAAATAGTAATTTTTTCATATCCGCATTATTTAGATTGTTTAATTATCGTATTATCGATTTTCAGCCCTAAAACAGGTCGAAAACTAAATAATCTGCAATGCAAACACTATCGGAGCGATGAAATAAAACTCAGGAATCAAAATTAAAACTCAGGACAAACCTTTAAAATATTGTATATCAATTTATTGACTAAACTTTATCCGAATTTCAAGGCTTAGTTACCACCTCTGATGCTTCCTTAAAACATACATTACCATAGCAGTTTATCGGAGGTCGTGATTATTGCCGGGAATTGATACCGTTACACTTTTTCATGGGATGTTTTATAACGTACCCGTCATTCCCATAGAAAACCTATTCGATCGAGGGAAGAGCGATTTAAAAGCGCAGACTAAAAAATAGTCTTGAACCGATAGTAAGGCGAAAACAAAAAAACAATATGAACACTACACCGCTTTTGAAGACATGTTCTTTTTGAACTGCATGGGGGTATACCCGGTATTTTTTTTGAAGTTGACATAAAAAACCGATTCTGACCGAAAACCGCTATCGACCGCAACGGCGTATGCGGTCAGATCATCTTTTCCCTTATCCAACAGCAGGCGCTTCGCTTCTTCGATCCGATAATGGTTGATGTATTCACTGAACGATTTCCCCATGTGCTCGTTTAAAAGTCGCGAGAGGGAATGGGTAGGGATACCCATCGCTTCGGCCAGTTTTTTCTCGTTCAACTCGGTGTTCAAGTATATTTTTTGATTTTCGATCAACGAAACCAAGGTTTTACGATGTGCCTCCACTTCCATAATATCTGCCTCCTCTACCTGTTTTACAATCGGGTTTCCCGTAAGGATCTTAGGATACTTGAACGCAAAATAGATTGTGATCAAAATAATGGAGCATGTAAACACCACGTAGTTAAGACCTACAAGTATTCGGATGTTTTCGCGGGCGACATCGTTCAAATAAGCGGGGTCTACCAACAACACATTTAAGGTGTTTGCCAATGCGATATAACAAAGGATAAAAAGAAAGAACAACAGAATTTTTGGCCATGCGATGAGTACCCGCTGTTTTTTGGTTAGGTACATCACCCGCTTTTTAAAAAACATGTACCCCGTGTAGCCAATGGAACACTTCCAGAAAAAAAGCAGCGATAAATTAAACGCATGGAACGCACTACCGATATAGGAGTCAAAACTATAGGCGGGATTTGTAAGCATATAAAGTAACATGCAGGCCATCCACAATAGTGGCGGTATAAAGTATCGCAGTTTTTTGGGTTCAAAAAAATCCCCAAGAATGTTCTGTAAATAAATGAGTACCAAGGGTGGCAACAACCAATCCAAGGCATCGGGCAAGGCAAGAAGTTCGGGGTTTCGGTACTTTAAATCGGTAAACCTCAGCAAATACTGAAACAAAATATTGAATGCCGTTGCTATAAAAATGGAGGACAACCAATAATTGTTCCTGTTGCGCTTTACCACCGGAATAAGCACCCCGACCACAAAACATTGAATAAAGCCCCAAGTAAACAAGCCTACTTCCATCTCATAAAAATAACAGACCTTAAACGGATCAGCATGCCAAAAAGATAATCAATTTCCGAAGAAGGCAGCGGGCAATACTATAAAATCCATATGGAATTTGAGGACATTTTTCACTTTTTCACTTTGAAATTATAAAGCAAGAACACAAATCGCGTGGAAACCAATACTTTTAAAGTAAAGGACACATTCTGAAGTAAACGCTCTATGATAACCATTGCCCGCCATTTTAGAAGAAAAACCAACCGCCTTACCGCACTTATATCAACTTTGCTCCTACTGGGTGTTCTGGGGTGTGGGCCGCAGCCACAAACCAAGGAAACCAAAATAGAACGCCCGAACATCGTTCTCATCCTAGCGGATGATATGGGATTTTCGGACCTGGGCGCCTATGGTAGCGAAATAGCAACACCGGCCTTAGACAATTTAGCGGCAAATGGACTGCGGATGACGCAATTTTACAACGCATCGCGTTGTTGCCCTACCCGCGCATCGTTGCTTACCGGGCTGTATCCGCACCAAGCGAACATGGGTTTTATGCAAGAAGATTGCAAACTTCCGGGATATGGCGGATTTATTCCCAAGAATGCCATTACCATAGCGGAACTGTTAAGGGCAAACGGGTATTCGACCGCCATGTCGGGAAAATGGCATGTTGGCAATGCCCCTGAAAACTGGCCTACCAAAAAAGGATTTGACCGTTTTTTTGGCTTTCCGCACCATGGCGGTGCTTATTTTTACCCTTTTCCTGGAGATCAGGTCATCGCCGTGGGCGATAGCATCATAACACCACCGGACGATTTTTATTCTACAGATGCCATAAACGACCATGCCAGTGCGTTTGTTACCGAAATGGTACAGGAAGAGGCTCCATTTTTTCTGTATTTGGCGCATGTGGCCCCACATTTTCCTTTACAGGCCAAGGAAGAGGACATAAAGAAATACCGTGGAAAGTACCGACAGGGATTCGAAGCGGTTCGAAACCGGCGGTTCGAAAAACAAAAAAAGCTGGGAATCCTTTCCAAAAACCACCCTATTTCACCAATTGACCCAAAAGTGCCCGAATGGGATGCCCTATCGGAAGGGGAAAAGGATGATTTTGACCTGCGAATGGCCGTATATGCAGCGCAGATCGATGCCATGGACCAAGGGATCGGTAGGCTTGTAGCTACCTTGAAGAAACATGGGGAATTGGACAATACCATGATTATTTTCCTGTCGGACAATGGGGGCACCCGAGAAGATTATTCCAATCCCGACCTCAACGCACCCATTGGCGAAGTAGGTTCTTTTGGGTGTTACAAACTGCCTTGGGCGAACGTAAGCAACAGCCCCTATCGCATGTTCAAACATTGGGGCTATGAAGGCGGTATAAAAACCCCTTTTATCGTACACTATCCCCAGATGATTTCAAAGGGCAGTTTTGATGATCAGCCCGCCCATATCATCGATGTAATGACCACCATTTCGGAACTTGCCCAAGCGGATTATCCCGAAACCTATAACGCCAACACCATCACCCCTATGGAGGGAAAAAGTCTCCTTCCGGTGTTCAGGGGAGCGCAACGGAAGCCACACGCCGGACTCTTTTGGGAACATGAGGGCAACCACGCCGCCCGTATCGGCGATTGGAAATGGGTAAGCTTATATCCAGATTATGTAGATGAACTTTACGACCTATCGACCGACGCGGTAGAAAACCATAACCTTGCCACCGACAATCCAGAACAGTTGCGCCTTATAAAACAACAGTGGCAAGTATGGGCCGATCGCACCGGCGTGCGTCCTTGGGACGAAGTTTTGAAGGCGGAACCCGATCAGGGGCGATTACAAATCTACTATTGAGGCCCGTTAGTTTTCACGTTCCAAGGTATCGGTATAGATAATGACCGTACTATTTTCCGAAGTAAGAACATTATGGTCCTGCCAAAAGTTGAAAGGTATTCCGTTCCGTGTCATTTTGGAAATACGCCCGAATTTGGGGCCCTTCCTGTAAAGCTGAATGGACTCCCCTTGATAATATTCCGGATCTAACTGCAAAACGGCCTTCTCAAAAGTAGGAACGGTAAGCGTGTATTCCGGGCTCCCCGGGGTATGCGGGTATATGCCCAACATGGCAAAGACCACCCAGGCCGACATGGTACCTGCATCATCGTTTCCGGGAAGCCCGTTATGCGCATTGCGGAAATAAGTCTGTAGGCATTGGTGCAAAGAGGAAGCGGTTTTGGTTTGTTTTAATGCCGTATGATTATACATAAACGGGAATCCCAGTCCCGGTTCATTGGTCATATCAAAATGACCTTCGTCAAAAATGGCGTTCAATTGTTTTAAAAACCGGTCGTTGCCCATCGTTTTTTGCAGGGTATCGATCGCATGGGGGATGGAAAATAGATAATTCCATGCGGCGCCTTCAACGTAACCGGGGCCACCACGCAATCCAAAGTTCATTTTGTCCCAAAGCGCCCGCTTCGGATCAAAAGGTTCGTACCAACTGCCATCCCTATTTTTGGGCCGTATAAAACCGGTATCGGCATCATAAAGTTTCAGAAAAGAATGCGCCCTTTTCCAATACCGTTGGTAATCATCCTTTTTTTGCAAACGTTTTGCCATTTGGGCTATTCCATAATCCGCTAGGTTAAACTCCATGGTTGTCGATACCGTGCCCCATACCACACCATTTTTCCATTCAAAATCGGCCACATTGCCAAAATCACCGTCCATGGCAATATAACCTAGATCCAAATACTCCCGTAGTCCCCTTCGCATCATGTTATTTTCCGTTCTATCGGCCTGATCCGTCATCGCCTTATAGGCCAATGCTACATCAAAATCGGCAATTCCCTTTGCATGGGTATCTGCAATTACGATTGCCGCGGGATCACCGACCATAATATTGGGTTCTTGTGCAAAAACTTCCCATTTGGGCAGTCGGCCGGCTTCTTGGTACATCCCGAGCATGGAGCGCACCATGTCCGACTGTCTTTTAGGATAGGCCAATGACAATAACGGATGTACGGTCCGGTAGGTGTCCCATAACGAGAAACCGGTATAGCGTACATAACCTTCCGCCTTTCCAATCTCGTTTCGAGAACCTTGTTTTACAAATTCGCCATCGGCATCGCTAAAGGTCATCGGCATTAACAAGCTATGATATAATGCCGTGTAAAAAACGGTTTCATCGGCGGCCCTACCTCCCGAAACCCGAATTTTTCCCAGTTCGTTTTCCCAAAGGGTCCCTGCCTTTTCACGAACCGAATCAAAAGCAAAACCGCTTTGTTCCGTATTCAAATTTTTTTTTGCCTTGGTTTCCGACACAAAGGAAACCCCTACTTTCAGCTGTAACGTGGTGGGACCCTTGTTTTGATATTCAAAAACGATTCCGCTGGGTTTCTCGCTCAGGTCGTGCCCGAACTTATCATCCCGTTTATTGTTGTACACTACATAAACCGTATCCGCTTCCCGTTCCATTTCGGTATAAAAGAAGGTTTTACTCATGGTATTGGCCCCGCAGAAATAGCCTTCCAGCTGATACCCTTGTACGGCATTGGCCGTATAATCGAGTACCTCCCCTCCCTTAACATGACCTTGTTGCGCGGTCAGGTCCAAAAACACATTGCTCTGTCCTTCTGGCAATTGCAATCGAAAAATTGCAGAACGTACGGTAGTGGTCGTTTCAACCGAAATGGCCGCATCGGTCAATCGAACACTATAGTACCCGGGCAGCGCACCCTGTTCGGAAAAGGTGGAACCGATACTACCGCCTGCAAACGGCCCTGAAGAAAATTTGAGCGGTACGCTTCCCCCAGCAGGACATCCGATGCCCGAAAAGTTCACACAGCTGAAACCATAAATACTGTCCATTCCATCCCGATAGCCCGTTGCCAATTGCGTTTTGGTAAAGTCGAACGTTTGTGGAACGGTCGCCACCATGCCCCATGGAACGGTAGCCCCCGGATGGGTATTTCCCCTAGCGCCCGGATGCTCGTCGGCGCCGCGCTCCGTTCCGATAAAAACATTGACCAAAGGGGTCAATTGCCGTTTTTTCGACAGCGTTTTTTCGTTCCCGACATTCCTGTCCGGACTACAGGAACCCAAGACCAGAATGGCTAAAAGAAAAAGAAGAAGCGTACTGCTATAAGTTGTTTTTGGCATGGTACAATGGATGAAGGCCAAAGCTAGTCCATAACCATAATAGCGGCCTTCTATTTTTAAAAATAACAGTCCTTCAAAGGAGTTAAACCGTATTATTGCATATCGCCGAACCCTATTGAGGTCCCTGTTTTCATTTCGGTATAAACGTAACATGATATGACGATCCTTTTTAAAAATGCTGTTTTCATTTTTTTATTGCCTGTGACTTTGCTCGTTTCCTGCAAAGAACCGACTGAAAGACCCACAGAGAAAAAAGTTTCCGGTCCGGTAGCATGGAAAACCTACAGAGGTGTGAACATTGGATGTAACATTGAAGAGGACGACGTTGCCGATCTGGCCATTAGCGGTGCCAATCTGATGCGATTGAGCATGCCCATGTGCACCCTAATGAATCTGGAACCGCCGTATGCCCTGCAACAAAATGCCTTTCAAAAACTCGACTCCGTATTGTATTGGGCCGAAAAACACCAGCTTTCCGTGTTGATCGACCCACACCGTTATCCCGGCACAAAACACCAATGGACAATGCTCGGAAACGACCCTTTCTGGCAGGATTTCAAATGGCACAATATCTTAATCCGTTTTTGGAGCGAGCTTGCTGAAAGATATGCCGATCGCGGAAACGTCATTGCCGGGTATGACCTAT
Organism: Maribacter sp. 2-571; assembly: GCF_050589625.1. Lineage (NCBI taxonomy): Bacteria > Pseudomonadati > Bacteroidota > Flavobacteriia > Flavobacteriales > Flavobacteriaceae > Maribacter > Maribacter sp. 2-571. The sequence goes on from NZ_JBNGOP010000018.1 coordinate 54,136, forward strand.
TGAACGAACCGGAAATACCTATCGATCTTAAAAAAGGGAGCCCTCGGGATGTAGGACTGCTCTATGCAAAACTGACCAAGGCCATTCGCGAAAAAGATTCGGTACACACCATCGTTTATGCCCTGCCCCGAGTTTATGATTCCGTTACCAAAAAAATGATGGGCTACCATAAAGGGATAAACTTGATCGAAATTCCGCAAGACGACAATCGTTGTATCGAGACCCACACTTATTTCCCAAAGGAATTTACACATCAGAACATATGGGAACCCGGTGATCCTATTCCATACCCCTCGACCCTAAACAACGTGGAATGGAACAAAACACAATTGGAAAGAGAACAGCAACAGCTGATCGAGTTTAGTAAAGACCATCCGAACACCCCCATTTTGGTAGGAGAGTTCAGCTGTCCCAGATGGACGGGTGAAGACGGACTGGAATACCTTAAAGATGTCATCGATATCGCTGAGAAGTACGGTTGGTCGTGGGCATATCATTCCTATCGAGAAGCCAGCGTATGGGATGCCGAGATGTCGATAACCGATAGAAACGATAGCCTTAGAACAACAAATGCCCCTCGCTGGAAACTTCTAAAAGACTATTTTAAAAAAAATGATGGCGTTCGATAGGGAATGCCCGTTCTTCGACATCTTTAAAACCTTTAGCTTCCAATATGGTCGCCCAATTACATGGTCAGTAGGGGACCAATGTGCCAAATACCTTTCCGAAATCTGAAAAATCAGTACTTAACAGAAACCTTTAGCTAGCGGCATCCTTGGTACCGTTGATCCAAAATGGGGCCGAAAAAAGCCATAAGAGCGTACCCACCAACATCATGGTCTTGTAGTGCGAGATGGACAACATTTCGGCGAAAACGAAAAAACTGGGTATCACGGTCAAACCAAGACCTAAAAACGAAACAATTTGTATTACTTTTTTCATAAAACGATCAATTGGTGGACGCCCCTTGTTTTTGAAACAGCCTTTTTTGAAAGGCCAAGGAAAGCAACAGATAAAAAACACCCCCGGCCAAAAATCCAGGAATGGCCATAAAGAAATAGAAATCCGCATGGGTCATTTCATAAAGCATATAGCTCGTCGCTATCGAGAGTGCCCAGGCCAGTATAAAAATTCCGTTAAAACGGCTACCGGTCGTAAAGGCAACATTCTCTTGAAGGCCCATTTTTGGGAACAGGTAAATATCCGCAAGTACAATAGCTCCCACGGGAGAGGCGCAGAGCGCATAAATACCTAAAAACTGGTCTAGCTTGCTTACGATTGCCGGAAAACACGCCAAAAGTGTCGCCGTGGTACCGACGACCACGGTAACCTTCCATCTTTTAAATCGGGGCATAAGCGCCTGTACCGCCAGTCCTGCACGGTAAATGGTCGGGTTAGCAGTGGTCCACCCGGCGATTACCACACAAATTGCCCCGGCAATACCCGCACCCATAAAAGCGATCTGCCCCGGGGAAGGGTTGTCCACACCATTTTGCAAGGCCACCGCACAAAGGATACCGGAGGCCAACCACGCCATAAAATGGCCGATGAACATTCCAAAAGCCGAGGCCAAGCCATAGCTGGCTTTCTTGGCATACCGATAGATGGACATATCGCCCAAACCAATATGCATGGCGCTGTTGCAAAGCCAAGCAAAAATCAAAATATGCCAAAAAGAATATTGGGTAGCTCCGGCCACGGGCGTTCCTGTCCATATTTTGGTTTCGGCCACCGACCAAAATTCCGAAATGTGGGTGACTCCCAAGGTCGGCAACATGGCGATTCCGGCAGCCAAAAAAATCAAGGGCATCCAAGGGGCAAAAATATTGGCAAAGCGCGATACCCGATCAAAGCCAAAGGTGGCCACTACGGTAATAACGATACCGATACCAAAAATGATCATGATCCACAGTGGATCCGAAGTGTAGAAATCCGTTAGGCCCGGAGCATCAATATTCATCAGCAGACCGATAGAAGAGGCCGAAACCCCGATCATGGCTGCGGCGGCAACGCAATACAACAGGCCATTGACGAAGTTGTAGATAGCGACGGGCACTGCCCCACTTATCTTTTCGAGTTGATAAAAAATGGTCAATCGTGTTTTTACGGCCGCTGGGGCACAAACGAGTGCCCAGCTCAAGGTGGCCAAAATATTTCCGAACAGCAGTCCCCAAAAAACGTCGGTGGCAGCTGCGCCGTGCAATACAAACAATGGACCGATAACAAATTCCGTACCCGCAATATGTTCTCCGGCGACCATGCCCACAAAACTCTTGAATCCTTTTACCGCTTTTTTTGGAACCGGCTCCCTTTCATACTCGTTTACCGCTTCCATCTGTTCGGCAAGAGATCTTTTGCTTTTCGCCATCAACTATTTTGTTTGGTTCGTATTTGTATAACAGGCGGTAATTTGATGAAAATACCCCTGTAAATTCTCCCAATTTATAAAATCATAGCCCTTAACGGTCGTTATGGCGAAATAAATAAAGGTGTTCCCCATTTTTCAAAATACATATGGCGCACCTTGCAACAGCCTAATATTTTAAGGCTACCGAAAACCAAAGGCTCGGCGCGGGTTACAAACACCGTGACAACAACAATTTTGGTCGTGGATTCCTGCAAAAAGACCTCAGGGGTCGTTTTTACCGGTAAACGGTGCGATTAAAAACTTCATATTTACAATTTAAGAGTACCTTAATCCTAAAATAGGAGATATTGTAACCCAATAAAAAGCCATGTTCGATGCAAAAAATGGAATACAATACATATTATGATAAAGTTTTGGGCGGATGGGTCGGTAAATGCGCCGGGGGCATTCTTGGAGCACCGATCGAAGGATTCAAACGCTTTAATACGATCGCGCTCACCGATAGCCTGTTCGAAAACAATTTTCCCAACGATGATCTGGACCTACAGATCTTGTGGTTGGACATGGTGTTAAAAAAGGGAAGCCTTTTAATGCCCCGAGATTTTTCCGAACATTGGAAAAATCATGTTGATTTTCCATGGAACGAATATGGCGTCGCAACAAGAAACATTATGTTGGGCCTTCACAATCCCGATTCGGGAAAACACAACAATCGGTATTGGAACGAAAGCATGGGGTCGCCCATACGCAGCGAACTTTGGGGCATGCTATGCCCCGGACAACCGGAACGTGCCGCCGCCTACGCAAAAATGGATTCCACGGTCGACCATACCGGTTTTTCCGTGGCCGCGGAGGAATACCTTAGTGCCTGTGCCGCACTGGCCTTTTTTGAAACCGATATTCCTACTCTTTTAAAACAAAGTTTAGCGTTTATCGATGCGGATAGCAGTTGCTATCACATGATAGCGAGGGTAATGGATTGGAATACAAAATATTCCTATGAGGTTGTGGCCGGAAAGATAAAAAGTGCCTACGGTGACGCCGATTTTACTTCCGCGCCGATGAACATTGCCTTTACCGTGCTGTCCCTATTGCATAGCGGAAAATCATTCGACTCGCTGATCGATGCCTTACGTTTAGGGCATGATAGCGATTGCATCGTAGCGACCGCGGGAGCGCTATTGGGTATTATGGTCGGCTATGAAAAGCTTCCGGAGGCATGGAAAGAACGGGTCGGCAATGAGCTTATGGTAAGCCCGGAAATCGTAGGCATTTCGTGCCCCGATACCATCACCGAACTCACCGAACTTACCTGCAAGGCGGGTATGCACTTTAATGAAGTTGGCACGCATTTGGCTTTGGGCGATGGGCCCGCCGACAATAGCTTCACCGTGCCCGCACGGCAATTTTTGATTGCCAATGAAGTACTGGAGACGCCCGATCTACGGCAAAATATGCCCGGAAAACTCGCTATCGCATACACCAACGTTACCGATGCGGAACATGAGGTTTTCCTGGCATGCACTTCGCCATACCTCAACGAGGCCTCAGAGGCGTTCCGTATACCGGCCGGACAAACAAAACAGCTCACATTGCCCCTTGTCGGAAACCAACAAACCTTACCAAAACATGCGACCACCTTGCCCTACACGCTTAGCGTAAGTATCAACGGATCCGAAATTGACGAACAAGAAAACGGAATTCCACAATACGGAAGTTGGCTGCTATTAGGCCCATTTATAGCGGACGACCCCGGTTTGGAGCCGCATCACCCCATCTATCCCGATCATGGACTATCGGCATTGCCCTCGGCACGCTATATGAACCATGATAAGGTGGCCTTGGATACCGAATATCTTACACCATCCAAAATAAGGGACTATCTAAGCGAAAAAAGTCTTTTTCACCAAGCTTTTATGGCTACCAAAGTCCGACCCAACGAAATGAACATCCCACTAGGCAACCATTTTTACGGAAAAGGGGAGCGCACCGTATACCTCTACACGGAAATTACATGCGAAAAAAATGAAAAGCAATGGCTCTGCCTGGGAACTACGGCATACACCAAAATATGGCATGAAGATGAGTTGGTATATACATCGGAAGACCAAAAACGCAAATGGCCCGGAACCCATTTTACGGAACTGTCCCTGAAAAAAGGTAAAAACGGCATTCTGATACGATTGGACTTTGCTACCGATACCTTCGATGTGGAAATCGGCTTAAAGGATCACTTGGAAAAGCATCCGCATCAAAGCCAATGGAATACGACCTTACAGTTTACAGCGCCTTAACCGATATACTGGGCATTTGAAGTGCTTGGACGTAAAGAAAAGAATGAAATCTTTTCTCAATGTTTCGCCAAGGTTGCCAAAAAAGGTGGGCGGTAAACGGACCTATTTTCATGACAGGTCAAATGCATTCCACGACTTGTTGAAAATCGTTTGCTCTGTTTATTTGGGGCAAACCGTTGTACTTGGGCACATCCTTTAAACTAACAATAGAGGCAAAGTGGATTTTAGCTTTTTTCCCGATATTTTTTAGGGGTCGTTCCGGTAAACCGACGAAAGTTGGCGTAAAAGGCCGATTCGGATTTGAAGCCACAATCCATGGAAATGCTCAGCATTTTTATGGGGGCGCTATTTTGCCGTTGTAAAAGACGCTTGGCCTCGTTCACCTTAAAATAATTGATAAACTCGTTGAAATTCGTTTGAAAATAAAAATTTAGCAGCCGTGTAATATGCCGAGAGGGCATTTTAATGGCGGCCGCTAAGGCCTTTTGGTCCAAATCGGGACGTACATATACTTTTTCCTTATAAATAAGAGGGTACAAGGCTTCCGAACATTGTCGAATATGCTTTTCGTCTATCGTAGAAGAAATGGTCAGAAAATTGTGTTCCGACAATTGCCCCAACCTTTCGAACTGACCGATATCCGACGTTTTAAACCGTAAAAAACGCCTGAAAAACGAGGTATTTTCTTGAGCCATCAAAACCATGGCCAACGACAAAAAGAACAATAGATCTACCGCCGTTCTAAGCACCGTATTACCAAACCACAATTCGTTGTAATACACCTTGAAAAAAAAGAGCACCAACAAATGGACCGACTTGAGCAACAAGAAAATGAAAAAAATATTCAGCCATGCCCCGGAAAGAAAGGAAATCGGCATTCCCCGCTGCCGTATCTGTTTTATTTTTCGAAAAGTGGCAAAGGTGTAAAACAAAAAGGAAAACAATATAAAATACACCAAGGTGGTATGTTCGTTACTGGCAACATAGGCCGCGAGATCAAAAGAAGGTGCCACTTGTAACTTCACGCCCACAAAGTAGAGCAAATACGCCAAAGGTGGGGCAAAATGGGCGAACAAGGAGGTAAGGATACGTTCCTTATAGCAATAGGAGCTCAAGACGTATATCAACGGGCCAAAACAAAGCTCGATCACATCATGAAAAAAAGCAAATTGCGGAGCAGTGATAAAAAAGCCGGTAAAACGATAGGTATAGTGTACTACCGCCAAACCTCCAGCAAGGAAAAAAAAGAAGCATAGCAAACGTTTTAAAACGTTTCGTTTTCCCATTGCATAACCGACCGCCACCAGAAAACACTGAATGGCCACCCACGAATACAGGCATAAAAAAATCAGCTTCATTTATAACAGTTTTGCGAACGTTCGACGACACCTCTTTCTCCTTAAAACGTGTTGCACCTTCTAAATATAGAAATCTACCGGGGTGAAATACTTTCAAATTATAGTTTCAAAGACATAAATAGCGTCTTGGATCCAATTCACTTATTATTTTAACCTCCTTCACACTTATAAGCTAAAAATCTAAATATCAGTTATTTATCAGCACAGAACAAAGAATGGTGTTCAACATAGTTCACCATTTGGACGATACTGTTTAGCATTTTGTCATTTTTAATAAACATTTAACTATAGTTGCACCTGCAACCTTTTACGATTTTAGCTAGCTTCGTACCGTGAAAAGTGATGAAATCCATTTTGAACAATCCATTGGCCCTTGCATCGGCAAAACATCCAAAATTATGGATTACTATCTCCAAGAGGCGATGGTACGCCATAAGCTCGACCTCACCAAAGAACAGATGATCGTACTAAAGAAGCTGCATGATAACAATGGCATTACCCAAAATGAATTGGCATCCCTTACGTACCGCGACAAGTCTTCCCTTGCCAGACTGCTTACCAAAATGGAGGACAAAGGTTATATCAAGAGGAAACAATCCGAAAAAGACCGAAGGAGCAACAGCGTTTTTTTAACCCCAAAGGGACGTGACATCTTTAAGAAATCCCGTCCTGTGATACGGGAATTGCTTACCATTATGGAGCAGGACATGTCGAAAGAGGAAAAACAAAAGATCATTCAACTGCTCCAAAAAGTACAACAGAATTTCACCCATCAAACCAAAACCCCTTAAACCAGAGCATGAGAAAAATAATCCTATCGGTGATAGCCATTTTGGTCCTTGTTGGCGGCTATTTCGGCGCTAAAAAAATAATAGCAAGTAAAAAAAGTTTCAAGCCCAGGGCGGAAAAAGTAGTAAAGACCGTCTTTGCATCAGTGGTAAAAAACGAGACGGTCAAAATTGTGGTTCCCGCCAACGGTAATTTACAAGCAAAGCGAAGGGTAGCCCTTTTTTCCGAGGTGCAGGGCGTATTCCGGGGAAGCAACAAGCTTTTTAAAACGGGAACGGCCTACAACAGGGGAGAGACCATCATTCGCATTGACGCCGCCGAGTATACCGCCAACGTGCAATCGGCAAAAAGCAACCTGTACAATCAATTGACTTCCATTATGCCGGACCTGCGTTTGGATTATCCCGATATTTTCCCAAAGTGGGAGACCTATCTCAATAGCTTCGATCTGAACAAAAGCACTCCCGAACTTCCGGAATTGGTGACCGAAAAAGAAAAGTTCTTTATTACGGGCCGCGGAATACTTACCAGTTATTATAACGTAAAAAACCTGGAACAACGGCTTTCCAAGTACCGTATTTCCGCGCCTTTTAAAGGTGTGCTTACCGAGGCACTGGTTACCGAGGGCACCTTGGTACGTTCGGGCCAAAAATTGGGCGAGTTCATCAACACGGACGCCTATGAACTGGAAGTGGCCATTAGCAAAACCTTTAGCGACCTGCTCACTATTGGAAAACGTGTGGCGCTCAGCAGTTTGGACGATTCCAAAACCTATGAGGGCAAAGTGGTGCGCATCAATGGAAACGTCGATCAGGCTACCCAAACCATAAAGGCCTTTATAGAGGTAAAGGACAAAAACCTCAAAGAGGGCATGTATCTAGAGGCCCGTTTGGACGCCAAGGAAGAGACAAATGCCATTGAAATAGACCGCAACCTATTGTTGGAGAGCAATCAGATTTTTGTGGTGCGCGATTCCATCTTGGACCTCATCGATGTACGACCCGTGTATTTTAGCGATAAGAAAGTAGTGGTCAAAAACGTTCCCGACGGCACCACCATCATGGCAAAACCGCTTATCGGTGCATATACCGGTATGGCCGTAAAAGTCTTTAAAGAAAAAGCCGTCACCGATAGCCAAGGATCATGAGAAAACTAATTTCCTATTTTATAAAATACCATGTAGCGGTCGATGTGATCGTTATCTCCTTTCTTATTTTTGGTACTGTAGGGGCGTTATCGCTCAAATCCTCTTTTTTTCCGCTTACCGAATCGAAGAATATTTTGATTACGGTCACCTATCCCGGGGCATCTCCCTTGGAAATCGAAGAAGGTATCGTTCTCAAAATAGAGGACAATCTAAAAGGATTGGAAGGCGTAGATCGGGTTACGGCCACCTCCCGCGAAAATAGCGGAAGTATTAATGTTGAGATCGAAAAAGGGCGCGATATCGATTTCATGTTGCTCGAAGTAAAAAATGCGGTGGATCGGGTACCGACCTTTCCCGGCGGCATGGAACCCTTGATCGTTTCCAAACTGGAAGCCGTACGGCCTACCATCAGTTTTGCCGTTAGCGGTGAGAACATTCCCTTGGCCACCCTAAAACAAATTGGACGGCAAATAGAGAACGACATTCGGGCCATCGACGGCATCTCGCAAATAGCGATCAGTGGATATCCGGAAGAGGAAATTGAAATTGCAGTGGACGAAAACGATCTATTGGCCTACGACATCTCCTTTAACGAAGTGGCCACGGCGGTCGGAAACGCCAATATACTTGTTACCGGGGGTAACATAAAGACCGATGCGGAGGAATACCTTATCCGCGCCAATAACCGATCTTATTATGGGGATGAACTTTCCAACATCGTAGTACGGGCCGATCCTTCGGGAAGAACGGTTCGCTTAAAGGATATCGCCCGCATTCGGGACCGTTTTTCGGAAACGCCGAACGCCACTTATTTCAACGGGAACCTTTCGGTAAACGCCACCATAACCAGTACCAATACCGAAGATCTGATCGACTCTGCCGAAAAGGTAAAGGCCTATATTGACGAGTTCAATCAAAAATACGACAACGTACAACTGAACGTTGTGCGCGACCTATCTACCACGCTCACCCAGCGAACCGCCTTACTCACCGAAAATGCGCTTGTGGGAATGTTGTTGGTCCTTATTTTTCTATCGCTGTTCCTGAACATCCGATTGGCTTTTTGGGTCGCCTTCGGGCTGCCGATTGCCTTTTTGGGAATGTTCGTTTTTGCCGGATTTTTCAACGTCACCATAAATGTACTTTCCCTCTTTGGGATGATTATCGTTATCGGTATTTTGGTAGATGACGGTATTGTGATCGCAGAAAATATTTACCAACATTCCGAAAGGGGAAAATCTCCGATACGGGCCGCTATTGACGGTACCATGGAAGTTATACCGCCTATCGTTTCGGCAATCATAACGACGCTTTTGGCGTTTTCCATTTTTTTGTTCCTCGACGGTAGGATCGGTGATTTCTTTGGAGAGGTATCGGTCATCGTTATTTTGACCCTGGTGGTTTCCCTGGTGGAGGCCTTGATCATTTTACCGGCACACCTTGCCCATTCCAAGGCATTGAAAAAACAAGAGGAACCCAAATCCAGTATGGCTAGGGCATTTGCCAAACTGCGCGTCATCAACCGCTCCGGCGATCGTTTTATGGGTTGGATGCGCGACCGCGTGTACAGCCCCGTACTGAAGTTCGCCCTACAGTACAAACTGCTGATGTTCGCCCTGTTCGCTACGGCCCTGATGTTGACTTTCGGTTCCATCGGTGGCGGGATCATCCGTACCGCTTTTTTTCCGAGAATCGCCAGTGATCGCGTACAGGTAGAGCTTTTAATGCCCAACGGCACCAACGAAAAAGTGACCGATTCCATCATTAGCTTGATCGAGGAGAAATCGGAAATCGTTAACCAAGAACTGACCAAAAAGTACCTTAAAGGTACCGGAAAGGTGCTTTTTGAAAATGTTATCCGTACGGTAGGTCCGGGGTCTTCCGCGGCCACACTGACCATTAACCTGTTGCCCGGGGAAGAACGGCCCGATGCCATACGTTCCGATCTGGTAACCAATAGATTGCGAGAACTTATGGGGCCTGTAGTGGGCGTAGAGAGCTTGATATATGGTTCCGGGGGTAATTTCGGCGGCGATCCGGTATCGGTATCCCTGCTGGGAAACAACATTAATGAGCTAAAAGCCGCAAAAAAGGAATTAAAGGATGCGCTGCTGAACAATGCCGCTTTAAAGGATATTGCCGATAACGACCCTGCCGGCATCAAGGAAATACGCCTAGTCCTAAAAGAGAACGCATACCTATTGGGGCTCGACCTGCGGACCATTATGAGCCAGGTAAGGGCAGGCTTTTTTGGGGCACAGGCCCAGCGGTTTCAACGGGGCCAGGACGAGATAAGGGTGTGGGTCCGTTACGATAGGGAAAACCGTTCTTCCATTACCGATTTGGACGAGATGCGTATCGTTACCCCGACCGGGAGCCGAGTCCCCTTAAAGGAAATTGCCGAATATTCGATAGAACGGGGCGATGTGGCCATCAACCGTTTGGAGGGGCAACGGGAGATACAGATTTCGGCGGACCTAAAGGATATAAAGGCTACCAGCCCGGTAGATGTCATGAACGAAATAAAAACGGAGATCATGCCGGAAATACAGTCACGATATCCTACAGTGACCGCCTCCTACGAAGGGCAAAACCGGGAACGCAACAAACTCTTCGATTCTTTAAATTTTGTTGGGCTCTCCGTTTTGGCATTGATCTATATCACCATTGCCTTTACCTTTAGAAGCTTTAGCCAACCCTTTTTACTGTTGTTACTGGTACCCTTTAGTCTTACCGCCGTGGCATGGGGCCATTGGATACATGATTTCCCAATAAATATTCTATCCATGTTGGGTATTATCGCCTTGATCGGAATTATGGTAAACGATGGGCTGGTGTTGATCGGTAAGTTCAACAGCAACCTAAGGGAGGGAATGACTTTCGACGATGCTATTTTTGAGGCGGGACGCTCCCGGTTCAGGGCAATTTTCCTTACCTCCATTACCACCATTGCCGGGTTGGCACCCTTGATGCTAGAGACCAGCAGACAGGCACAGTTTCTGATCCCTATGGCCATTTCCATCGCCTATGGTATCGGTTTTGCTACCTTGTTGACCCTTATCATGCTTCCGCTATTCCTATCCTTTAGCAACTATCTAAAAGTAAATGTAAAGTGGTTGAAGACCGGGGAATCGATTTCGAAAGAAGAGGTAGAGCGCGCCATAAAGGAACAAAAAGAGGAAGCCTCTATGCTAATGCAGCCCGATCTCGACGAACCGATATCAACAAAACTCTTGGAATCGGACCTTGAAGAAACCAACAAAAAGTACCGTTCGATCCCCTCGGAAACCCCTACAGCCAATTCCTAAGAACATGAACAAATTTTTTACGACTACTGTTTTTCTGACCTTACTGGCCACAAACTTGGTACGTTCCCAAGAACCCTTGCTTACCAAGCAGGAGGCCGTATCATTGGCCCTGGAAAATAATTTTGGCATTAAAGTGGCCAAAAACCAGGTAGCGATCGCTGACAATAATTCGGGGATATTGAACTCGGGCTACCTACCGACACTGACCGCAAATGCAAGCGCCGATTACAATCGCGACGATTCTACCATCGAATTTCCGGGACAGTTTCTTCAGGACAGTCTTGGGCTACCCTTGTTAGACCCTACATCGGGAAATCCCGTTTCACGCCCCGATATTGAACTTGATAAGGCCGAGGCGCAACGCTATAACGGTGGCCTTACCGCCAACTACACGCTATTCGACGGCCTCGGGCGCCTATACAACTATAAACGACTAAAGGAGCAGTACCAACTTAGCGAGTTACAGGCCCGCGAAACCATTGAAAATACCATGCTCCAATTGTTCAGTATCTATTTTGAAGTGGCCCGACTTACCGAGAACGAGAATGTGTTGCAACAAGCATTGGAAATATCCACCCAACGTATTACACGGGCGGAATATGCGTTCGAATATGGTCAGAATACGAAATTGGACATCCTCAATGCACAGGTGGACGTTACCAACGATAGCATCAACCTCCTAAATACACGTCAACAATTGGCCAATGTAAAACGGGATCTTAATGTGGTGCTCAGTCAAAATTTAAATGAAACGTTCGCCGTGGATACCTTGGTGCAGTTCACCCCAAAATTACAGTTGGTGACGTTTGTATCCCAAGCGGTCCTGAACAATGTGGCCGTATTGCAGACCGAAAAAAACCTAAATATCACCGCCTATGACATTAAGGTGAACCAGTCGGGTTATTTACCGACCATCGGCCTCAACGGCTCTTACGGGTGGAACTTGAACCAAAGTGCCGCTTCAGCCTTTTTTCCCGGTACCAACAATGAAACCTGGAATTTTGGCCTCGGTGCCAGTTTAACCTGGAACCTTTTCGACGGTGGTGGAACCATGGTGCGGGTCAAGAATGCAAAAATTGCCTATGAGAATCAAGAACTGTTAAAACAACAGGTGCTTTTGGAAGTGGAACGCGATATCCAAAATGCCATGGCCATATACGAGAACAGATTGACCATCTTTGAAATACAGGAACAAAACGTACGGACCAATCAGAACAATTTTATTCGTTCAAAGGAACAGTTTCAATTGGGAAGGATCACTTCCATCGAATTTAGACAGGCACAGATCAACCTATTGAACGCGCAGACCAATAAAAATTTGGCCAAATACGATGCGAAACTGGCCGAAATACAGCTACTACAGCTTACCGGGCAACTATTGAACGTTACCCTTTGACCAATTCATATGAACAACGATTTCACTTTGACACCTAATCCATTTTTGCGATAATGTTCGAACACTTCTTCCAATGCCCGTACTGTTGGGAAGAAATTTCCATGTTATTGGACCCCTCGGTGGGCAGGCAAACCTATGTTGAAGACTGCGAGGTCTGCTGTAATCCCATTGAACTCACCCCGGAATTCGAAGCGAACGAATTGATCGGTTTTGGGGCACGGGACATTGAACAATAGGGCAATCGCCCCAAGGCTCCTCTTTTTCGCCGACAACTCCCATACCAAGTAAAAACTGTTGTTTTTCTACCGATGAATAATAAGGGTAACCCGTAGGTTTAATACCATTTTTGCTTAGGCGGAAAAGAAAATTTAAGCATAGCATTGGCTACGGTTATATTTTATTTTGAAGTATACACGGGAAAGACCCATTTTTTAAAGGGTAAATTAACATCAGCAATGGTACAACATGCCCAATCAACGTGTAAATCAGCATCTTTCCGCATTTTAGATACGAAGTCCTCTTAAATTTCGTTAATCGATTAACCCTTTTTAACTTAAACACGATTTTGTGAGAATTCCATTCCCCCTAATTTTACTCTGCTTAAGCTCCAGTGTACTATTTGGTCAACGCAACACCGATGGTGACGGTATTATCGACCGTGATGACCTAGATGATGATAATGACGGTATATCGGATTACTACGAATCGCAAAACTACAATGCCCTGTTCGGGTGGTTCTTTAATACCCCTCAAGGGACCCTATCCATGGACTATGTGGACGCCAATGTTGCGGACACCGACTATTCCGGGACCGATTTTAGCGTTAGGGATGCCGTTTTTTCCACTACTGGGAACGTTTTTATCAGCGGTATTTCGGCAACCACTACCAACGGAAATATTGCTATTGGCAGCATGACTTCCAATACCTTGGCAGATGCGATGGCCAACAATGATTTTGTGGAGATGTCCTTTACCTTGGGACCTGACATTTCCTATGCGGAACTGTGGGATATTGAATCGGGCTGGTTAACCCCTTCCCGTGGCGATTCATTTTCCAGTAGTACGTTTTTTGCTGTAGATAGCGGTCCGATGACCCAAATTTCCTCGGACGTTTTTCATACCGATGACGGCAGTTCCTATGCCAAATTTGACCTAATGGACATTCCGTTCATTACCTTATACCCTAACACGACCTATACCTTCAGGATCTATATGTATGGACAGCTGGACGACGATGCCGATGACTTCTCGACCATCGACGATCTCCGATTTTTTGTACGCACCTCCCTAAATACGGATACGGACGGTGATGGCGTATTCAACCATTTAGATCTGGACTCGGACAACGATGGTATTTTTGACGCCGAAGAAGCAGGACATGGGGCAGTAGCGAACAATGGAACCATCACCACAAGCGTCGGTTCGGATGGTATACCGGACGTTGTCCAGAACGATCCAGACGACCGAAGGATAAACTACCTGCCCAATGAACTGGCGAATGACGCAGATGCGCTTCCCAATTTCCTTGACCTGGATAGCGACGGTGATGGCATACCCGATAACGTTGAGGCACAAAGTACCTTAGGGTACAATGCCCCCAATCCCGACACCCCGGCGAACTATAGCGCCAATGACGGTGTAAACAGTGCGTACCTCAGCGGTCTACTTCCAGAAAACACGGATGCAGCCGATCTGCCCGATTATTTGGACAGCGATTCCGACAACGATGGAAGCAACGATACCTTTGAAGCGGGATTGCTCTTAAGGGGCACTGACGCCGACAATGACGGCCTAGACAATGAAACGGACGCTACGGTAAACTATGATGTTCCCGGAGGAAACATCCAAAGCCCGGTATCCGGAACACGTTTACTACCCGACCTCGATAACGATGCCCTTACCACCGGCGATGTCGATTTTAGGGATGCTAGTGATGATCGGCCCGATAACGATGGCGATACGGTGGTAAACGATCTCGACTATGATGATGACAACGACGGTATTTTAGACTTTGATGAATCGGAGCGAAACCTGAACGGGCGTTTTGGATGGACGTTCTCCAACCCGTCCGGAACCCTAGGAATGGATCATGAAGACGATGATGTTACCGATACGGACAACACTGGTACCGGTATTCAAATATCCGATTGGGTACTGAGCGCAGCGGAGGACATCACCCTCAATGGGTTGACCGCGACCGGCACGGCAAATGGACTCAACATCAGCAACATCAGCTCCCCTACCCTTGCCGATGCCATAGCAAACGACCATTTTGTCGAAATTACCTTTCGGACCGGAAACACCGTTTCCTTCATGGAATTGGTGAACGTGACCTCGGTCTTGGAAAATCCGGCCCAAGGAGATTCTTTTCTTAGCACTACTTTTTATGCAAGGGAAACGGCGGCAATGGTACAACTCGCTTCAGATGTATCCCATACCGATACCGGAACCGCATCTGCCACTTACGAGTTGATGGACATTGATCCGCAGCCGTTGGCAAGCAACACCAACTACACCTTTAGAATCTATGTATATGGAAGTACGGACGATAGCCCGGACAGTTTTTCCAGACTGGATGACCTGTTTTTTGATATACGGGCAAGTAGTATTGAAAATGTTGACGGCGATACCCTTCCCAACCATTTGGACGGGGATAGTGATGGGGACGGTTGCGGCGATGCCGACGAAGGTTACGCGGACGCACAGGCCGATGTCGACAACAATGGAAGGTATGGAAGCGGATCGCCTGCAACCAACGCCGATGGAACCGTTATAGCGGCATCCTACCAAAACCCGGCAGATGTGGATAGGAACGACATACCGGAATTTTTGGAACTACAAAACCCTCCTACCATTGCCATGCAACCAACGGACATTCAAATTTGCCCCGAGAGCGCAGCGGTCTTTACGGTAAGTACGGAAAATTCGGATACCTATCAATGGCAAACTTTTGACGGAACGGTATGGACAGACCTTTCCAACAATGCCCTATACGATGGGGTCGACACCGAAACGCTTTCCGTAAACGGGGCGACCAACACCGAAAACGGAACACGGTACCGCGTTTTGGCACGTAATGCCACATACGTCTGCCAATCGGTAATTAGCGATGAAGTGGTGCTAAACGTACAAGAGGTACCACGTATGGAAATTGAAAGCGCAAGTGCGTTGGAAGGAGACACCATTGCTTTTCCGATCACCCTTAGCAACAGTGTTTGTGAAAACATAGACATTTCGATAACGCTAGGTCTGCAAAACGGAACTGCCGATGCGGAAGACTATCAAAATACCGAAATCCAATTTACTATTCCGGCCGGTGAGACCAATATGAGCATCCTGGTACCGACTTTTCCGGATAGCATACTCGAACCGGACGAGACCTTTACGATAGCCATCACCGAAACCACGGCGGAGCAACTCAATATTATACAGGATACCGCCACGGGCACCATACTGAATGATGACCAACGACCACCGAACGACGGTCTGGAAGTGTTCAATTTGATATCACCGAACGACGACGGACTAAATGATGTTCTCTTTATAGCGGGGCTTGAAAATTTCCCTACCAATACCGTTTCCATTTATAACCGTTGGGGCGTTTTGGTTTACAATGCCAATGGCTATGATTCCGATACGGTTGCATTCAGAGGTATTTCCCTGGGAAGGGCAACGGTATCCGAGGAAGAAAAGCTCCCGGTAGGCACCTATTACTACATTTTAACCTATGAAAGAGACGATGGTACGAAGGGAGAATTGACCGGTTTCGTTTACATCAACTGAGTCGGAAACCCAGCAAGGCCTTTTTCGCGGGAAGAATAAAAAAATTGCTTTTGGCCAACATAAGCAAAGCTACGCCGCGGTACGTTCGGAGCGGCGGGGCAACGACCCACCATTATCTTACAGATCGGTATTAAAAATTACCGATTCCAGTATCCATGATTGCTCCTATTCGATGTACTTTGTAAGAAGACCCGTTCGGAAAAGTGCTACATGGTCCAATGGGCGTGAATTACCCGTATATCATAGTGTCACCCCCAAATAATGACGATCATGAGCAATGGATACGTGCGTTTTGCACTGGTTATCGGTATTTTCTTTTTTACATTTTCGACATCCGCCCAGATTCCGGCCTTTCCCGGAGCTGAGGGCTTTGGGGCCTCCGCCAAAGGCGGTCGTGGCGGTGAGGTACTCTATGTAACCAACCTGAGGGATTCCGGCGAGGGCAGTTTTAGGGCCGCTTGTGAAGCTTCCGGTCCAAGGATCGTAATGTTCAAATTGGGAGGGACCATCACTTTGGAAACCAGTGTTAAAATCTTAGATCCTTATATTACCATTGCCGGACAGTCCGCTCCCGGGGGAGGAATCTGTCTTAGGACCAAAAACGATGAAATTCCGCTTGTCATGAAAACCCATGACATTGTTATGCGCTACATCAGAATACGGCCCGGCTCGGGAGTGACTGCGGAAGGATCCGAAAACAAGGACGCCTTGAGCATCAAAACAGAAGAAGCCCACGACATTATCATCGACCACTGTTCCATTACTTGGGGGGTCGATGAAACCGTTGCGACCTACACCGGAGATCCGGATAAAAATGTGACCAACCTCACTTTTCAATGGAACATTATCGCAGATGCGTTGGACTGTAATTCCCATCCGGAAGGTTGTCATAGCAAAGGGCTATTACTCCAAAATGCAGAGCAGGTATCCATGCACCACAACCTTTTTGCCAACAATGGTGCACGTAACCCCATGATCCTTTCCGGGGAACACGATCTGGTAAACAATGTGACCTACAATTGGGGAGGATCTGTGGTCAAAATAGAGAATCGCTATGGGGACGTATTTATGAATTACGTAAAAAACTATTTGATTCCGGGAGCGGATAGCGACATGACCGAAAATGGAATTCAGGTAAAAACGCCTGGAATACACTTGTTTTTAAAGGAAAACATTGCGGAACATGTGAGACCGGACAATAGCTTTCCCGAAGATGCGATCGTCAACTTTAGGGAACCCGGCACCGTAGTCGATACCAGGTATCCGTTTCCCTCCATAACCACTACCTCGGCAAGCCAAGCCTATGAGGAGGTACTGACCGATGTTGGCGCTAACCTGCCGGCGCGTGATACAGCCGATAAGGGTACTATAGATGGTGTACGGAACAGGACCGGACGCATTATCGATAATCCCTCGGCGGTGGGCGGATATCCCGTTCTAGAAGAAGGGGTCGCCCCGTTGGACAGCGATTGCGATGGAATGCCCGATGCATGGGAAAGGGCAAAGGGACTAAATGCCAACGATATTACCGACGGGCCTAAAGACCGTAACAGTGATGGCTACACCAATATTGAAGAGTATTTAAATAGTTTGACCGAAACACCATCGGCACCAACTACCGATTGCAATGGCGATGTGGACGGATCGGCCTATGTAGACGATTGCGAAAATTGCGTTGGTGGCAATACGGGTAACGATGCATGCATCCCGATCGAAGAAATCGTTTTTGAGAATTGTCCGGCTTCGGCTTTGGAAGTGGGCACTACCTATACCCTATTGCCCACAATACTTCCCGATAATACTACGGATCCCAGCGTTAATTGGAGCTCCTCCGCCACGGCGGTTGCTAGTGTAGCCTCCGATGGAACCGTTACAACCATTTCCCCGGGCAGCACGATAATAACGGCCACGACCGACGATGATCGTTTTACTGCAAGCTGTAGTATTGAGGTGGTGGACCCGAACAATGAGGGTTCCGAAGAAAACACGCTGCGTATCCCCATTGTTACTAAAAAAGATGATGCGGAAGAAGGTCCTAATGGAACTGTTGACCTCAACAGTTCCGACATAGAGCTAGTGGAAGATCAGGATGCACAAACCATTGGTCTGCGGTTCCGGAACATCACTATTCCCAAAGGTGCGACCGTTACAAAAGCCTATATCCAATTTACTACGGATGAAGAAAAATCCGGTACGACCAGTTTGCAGATCAAAGGGCAGCAAATAGGCGATGCCCCAATATTCAGGACTATCGATACGGATATTTCCGAACGCGCAACTACTGATGCGAGTGTATCCTGGAATCCCAAAGCATGGGAGTTGGTCGGCGAAGCACGGGCCGCGCAACGCACACCCAACCTAAAAACCATCGTTCAAGAAATCATCAACGGAACGGATTGGGCGCCTGCCAATGCCATGGCCTTTATCATCCGGGGCAGCGGAGAACGTACCGCGGAGTCGTATGACGGGGATCGCGACAAGGCGGCGGTTTTGCATATCACATTTAAATCGCCAGAAAATAATTCCGAAACGAACCAGGATACTGCTTTTGTAGCGGAAACAACCGAAAACTCCGATACCAGATTTTTCCCTAACCCGGCCTACGACGCACTGAATGTCTCCAGTTCAAGAGAAATGGTAAAAGCGGTGCTGTTCATAGGTACAACGGGCAAAGTAGCGGTAACAAAGGATATCGATAAAGAAAGTAAGGCAGAAATCGGTATTTCGGGTCTTTCCAGTGGCCATTACCTTTTACAGCTGCGCTATACAAACGGTGAGGCGGAATACCATAAGGTCATTATAGGTTCCGGTACGGAATAAGGTGATGACTTAGAGCGAAACACTGTTTTCGGCTTCCATAACAGATGCCTTTTAGGTAATCTGAAACATGCTACCTTACCGGAAATTCTAAAGTATACCTAAGGGTCACCAACCGATGGCCCTAAAGCAATGGTACTACGGTACCAAATTGTAGATACCCCTCCATAACACCCTTCAGAAAACGTATCGCTAAATAGGGGTTTCCTATGGCTTACCAAGCAGTCCTGTCCCCCTTGGAACATGGAAATCAAATGATATTATAGTCGGATATCACTGGCTTTCAGTACTAAAAATAGGAATTCAGTAGCATTACTATCGATATGAATAGTAATACTATTAAATATTTGTTAATCGTAGTGAAAGAACAAGACCATACCCCTATTTTTGTTCAGGATTTACAAATAAAAATTAAACAGTATGTGGCGATACCTCCTTACTTCATTTCTCTTTTCACTGACAACCATTGGGGTTATGGCACAAGGGCCGGACGAGGAGCAACTGGGTGCGTGGTACATGTATTTCTATAACACCACGTTCGAGAACTCCAACTGGGGAATACAGGGCGATTTCCAATATCGCGACTGGCGTGGCCTAGGGGATCGGGAACAGCTTTTACTGCGTTCCGGACTAACCTATAGCCCGACCGGCTCCAATGTCAAGTTCACCATGGGATATGCAAACATTTCGTCCGGCCGGTTCGGCACCGAAATTGACGACCCCGTTGTGGAAAACCGTATCTATCAAGAAGCTCTTTTTTCGAACACCATTTTAAAAAGGCTGCTGTTGACCCACCGATTTCGGTATGAACAACGTTGGGTGGCCGAGCAGGATTTTAGAACGCGTTATCGCTACAACCTCTTCATCAATGTACCCTTGAACAATTCAACCATAGTGAAGAACACCTATTATACCGCTTTTTATAATGAGCTTTTCATAAACGGGGAGCGCAACATCGGTAACGGTGGAACGGTACCATTTTTTGATCGGAACCGAACCTATTTGGGCCTGGGCTACGCCCTTAGCAGCAAACTTAGGATTCAGTTGGGCTGGATGCAGCAGACCACTTCCAATTGGCAAAAAGGACAATTACAATTTAGTTTACACCATACATTTTAACTTTAAACATTATACAAATGAAAAACGTAAAATCACTTTTTACCGGAATTACACTAATGGCGGTTATGATTGGGTGCAAAGACACTTACAAGAATTCCGAACCGACTCAAACAAAGGTTGTAGCAACCAAAACAGCATCCATAGAAAAGCCCGTAGTCAGTATTTTGACCGCTGAGGAACAGGCAGGGATGTCCCCTGACGAAATTGTGGGAAGACTAAAAAAGGGAAATGAAAATTTCATGAACAACAACCTTACGCGTCGCGACCATTCCGAACAACGTAGAAAAGCCATGATAGGCCAATTTCCCAAGGCGATCGTACTCTCGTGTGTGGATAGTCGGGTTCCCGTAGAAGATGTTTTTGATCTGGGCATCGGCGATATTTTTGTAGCCCGGGTTGCCGGTAACATCGAAAACGAGGACATTGTGGGATCTATGGAATTCGCTACGGCGGTCGCGGGATCAAAGGTGGTCATTGTAATGGGGCATACGGAATGTGGTGCCGTCAAATCGACCATTGACAATGTTGACGCCCGCGCATTGAACATGAATTCATTAGCAAATCTCATCGATGAAATACGGCCCGCGGTAACGGAAACGAAAACAGATGGCGAAGTCAGTTCTAAAAACACCGTTTTCACCAATGCCGTCATTACCAATAACGCCATACGTACCGTAAAAAACATAAGGGAAGCTTCCCCTACCATGGCCGAAATGGAGGATAAGGGAGAAATAAAAATCGTTTCCGCAGTGTACGATATGGAAAGTGGAAAAGTAAGCTTTAACCACGATTGATTACGTCTTGACCCCGTAACATAAGGAAATCCCTTCACGCCAATGTGAAGGGTTTTTTTTGGTCCGTACCTTACTTCCATCATACGCAAGTGAAATGGACCGTTCGCCAGGCCATTTTCATCAAAATTCACACGGACCGTATCGCGATCGGTCTTAAGGACCGTGTTTTTACGGTCCAAAAGACTTCAAAAGAACACGTAATTTTTGGAATCGCATCAATGCCCTTGAGCGCATGTCGCTACTTTTATACAGCGATATCGAGGATACAAAAAACAGCCGGGAAATCTCGGCCCTCATATCCTAACGCAACATTATAACGATACCTATGGGAATTATAGCAAAGGACGACCGCCAACTCACTTTAATTTACAGTTCCAAATCCAACTTGGGAAAACAACTCCTGGCATATGCCGAAAGTCTCCCCATGGAGGTCATCACCAAGGATATCGACAAGGAAAATCTGGGGGATACCCTGTGGACGGAACTTTCGGAACTGTTACAGTTGGAACTAAGCGAAATCCTATCTCCCGAACACCCCGATGCACCTGCTGGATTCGACAGTGGAGCATATGACGTTACGGGCTGGTTAAAGATACTGAACAAGAACCCTGCACTGCTACAAAACGCTATTGCCATAAGAGGAAATACGGCCAAAATGTTGATCTCGCAGGCCGATATCATGTCATTTTTCGGTCAAGATTCCGCAGGTCTGGAACAAAGTCCGACCGGAACGAAGAAACCGGATATCGCCCCCAATTCGGAAGAAGGGAAATTTGTGCCTTAAACAGGGAAACCTTCACCTCTACATTAAGCAAACAATGGTTGTTTCATGAATACGGTTTATAAATCGATGATTACACTATTCTATTTTGATCGAAATGCGGGCAAACGAGGTAAACACCCCATATATTATCGGTCAACTACCGGCGCCCCCTTTCAAATGTCCTAGACCAAATCGCATGGGTTGTTTCCAACAGCGAAATTCCCGCTTCCCTTAACATCCGTGAGATCATACTTTTTGGACTAAATGACCAAAAAAAACCCGTTTCCAACATATACACTTTATTTGTATCGCTGGCTATCCTAAAATCGAACATCGAGTAATCTCGGCAATCCAATGCAACATGGGCGATTTTCATTGCGGAGACCAACTTTTCCTTTAAGGAATCGTCTAATTCGGCGGGACACATGGCAGGTACATTCTCTTTTTTTGATTGGCCCATCAGTTTCCCTGAATCGTTGAACAGCAATTTGTCCTCTGGATTCCGAATAGGATGATCATTATCGACCAAATATTCAATGAAGGGGGGTATTATTAAACCTTCTCCGGATTCAATAAGCGCCCCTCTGATTTCTCTACCCGGAATATACGTCTCAACAAGAATGGAGTCATCGAATTGACCCGCTTTTTTAAATGCGGCGGGCATCTCATTTTTCTCAAATACCAATGATAGTCCATCGGAATTATCGGCATTGTTAGGTTTGATAATCACCGGAAATTGGTCAACACGAACATTGGAAATGATCGTTGGCCCATACTTTAACTTTTGTCCCAGAGGCACAGCTACGCCAGCCTCCGCGACCAAGCTTTTAGCAAGGAACTTATTTTGAGCGACCGCCAAGCTATGACCCGAAGAACCAACGACCGGAATATCCAATACGTCCTCCAAAAGGATTCGAATCGATATCATTCCCTTTTTACAGAACATATGGCATATGGCAATATCGACGGCTCCTATCAAATCCAACATTTCTTTAAAAGATATTTTGGTCAATGGCCCGGATAGTTTTTTAGAAACCGACCAGCGTCCATCAGGATGTGCCACAGCGAAGAGCGATTGAAATCCCATTGGTGTTACGACCTCTCTCGCATACAAAAATGAAAGTTCGTAAAAGAA
Organism: Maribacter sp. 2-571; assembly: GCF_050589625.1. Taxonomy (NCBI): domain Bacteria; kingdom Pseudomonadati; phylum Bacteroidota; class Flavobacteriia; order Flavobacteriales; family Flavobacteriaceae; genus Maribacter; species Maribacter sp. 2-571. The sequence goes on from NZ_JBNGOP010000018.1 coordinate 77,207, forward strand.
TTTTGACGTAGGCGATCCCACGAGTTGTAAGGCCGTCAGGATCGTCTTTGTATTTTTAGTCTCCACCTGGAACGATTATTTTACCAATGTTAAAGTCAATTCGGGTCCATAGCGCTCCTTTACGGAACTTTTTAATGATTTGATAGGGTATGCTTATATGATTGTTGAACCAAAACGGCCAAGGGTCATACCATTGAAAAACAGCCTCTTTCCCGGTAAACATTCGGATAATCAGCATTTTAGCACTCGAAAGATTCCTACATGTAAGCAGTCGATAGAGTTCGTGATACCACCAATAGGTGTGACCGGAATTTTTCCCCGGTTCAAAATAGTCAGTGGACCTTTCCGATTTCCTATATGCAGCTATTGCCCTTTTGTGGTCGTGCAACAGCGTTATGGCGGAATGGGTCCTCGGATTACATTCGATGGGAATTACGGTACCGTTCTCCTTTAAAATAAAGTCAAAGGATATTTGGCCCGTGGCCCCAAGGCTTTTCACAAAGGAACGAACCCATTCTTTTACCTTTGGGAGATGTAACATTTCGTAATTTACTTGAAACGGTGACGATGCGGAGCAGATGTATAGGTTCAATTCGCCCCATCGTGAAGTTGTGTGGGTACATACCTCATCACCTTCTATAAATTCCTGAAGGACCCACCTGTTGTCGGAGTCGATAGGAAGTGCCATCACACGGTCTTGCCATCCGGCATGTGGCAGTGTTCGTAAGTCCAAACGATACACTGGATCATATGCTATCTTTTTTAAAACATACCTTTTGTCGGAATTAAAATCAAAACGCAACAACTCTTGCTTATTTTCAAAGAGATGGGACTCAGGAACGGACAGTCCAAACGCTTTGGCAATACCTATAAATCGGTGTTTGTCATCCAAGATATCGACCAGATCGAGGTCAAAATGGAATACCTCGGTATTTTTCGGAAAACCAGGTTTGGCCAAGGCATCAAAATAGGCGGATTTAGGTGTGGCCACGGGTACGAACAAATCCACATTTTCCCTTTCCGCAAGGGCTATAAGATCTTCACAATATCCCTCACCTTGTCCTTCGATGTCCGAAATAATATAAAACTTTGATATCGCGTTAGAAAATCGTGTTCCGCACCACCGGTATAAAGGTGTTTCCGCAACGATGACCCTGTCGCCGGCAGCTTGGAACATACGTGCAAGCTGTAAACATTTGGTCATTTTGGCCCCTGTCAAAAGAACCGTTCTGCCCGACCTTCCTGCTTTTGGGTAGGATCGGAAACGGGATATGACAGATAGCAGCAAAGTAGGAATCAACCATAACATACCCAGCGACCAGAGGACCAAGGGCACCACTCCGACTTTCACAAGCTTTTCAAGATTATCCGACACGTCTCACGATTGTAACGCCGTCCCGGAGCGGCAACATCACCTGACGCACTCTTTCGTCGGCCGCCACCATTGCATTGAATGATTTTATGGCACGGCCATTTTCCGTAATTTCAGTCGAGGAAAAGGTCTCTCCCATATAAAGCGTATTGTCGATACAAAGTATGCCTCCCTTTTGGATAAGTTCACCATCCATGAGTGCCGAATAATACTGCGCGTACCCTTTTTTATCGGCATCCAAGAAAACAAAATCGAAGGTTTCGCCCTTCTTCTTAAGATCGTTCATCGATTCCAGGGCATCGCCCTGAACGATTTCGATCTTGTGTGCGTGATTCGACGCTAAAATCTGTTCGCGTGCGAAATTAGCGGTGTACCGGTCATATTCACAGGCATAAAGCTTCCCGTTTTCCGGGAGACCTTCTGCCATTGCTAGAGAGGCGTATCCCGTAAAGGATCCGATTTCCAATATGTTCTTCGCTCCGGAAATTTCCACTAGCATTTTTAGAAATTGGCCTTCCAATGCCCCACTGAGCATTTCTTTTTCCAGAGGTAGGGCCGTAAGGGAGGTATCAAATGCCGATTCCCAATTTAGGGTATTTGTATTCTCCTCGAGGCGCATTAGTTCGTCCGAGGCAGGAGTTGTGTTCAGCTTAAGATAACCTTCCATTGGTACGATAAGGCCGAGGCATTCGTCAACTAAATTTAAAACGTCGGAAGCCTGCCCGCCTTCGGAAAGTTGCCGGCGCAAAAGCATCAATTTTTCACCGAGAATGGTATGGGGCGTTACGGCCCGGTGACCCGATTCCTCTTTTCCAATAGTATTTTCGGTAGTTTTCATTTCGTTAGGCGACTTTGGCGTAAGTAGCAGATCGGTGTGCCGTTTTAAGCTTGTTCCAATTCATATCATCCAAGGAATCGACCACTAAATCGGCAATGTTCTCAACGTGTTCATCGTGGTATTGGCCCAAGGTCGCCACGGTATAGATGCCCGCGGCCTTTGAGGAAAGAATTGAATTTAGCGAATCCTCGATGGCAATACACTCTTCGGGACGTGCATCAAAATGCTTTAGGGCTACCGTATAAATATCCGGTTCAGGCTTACCATTCGCTGCATCCTCCCTATGGAAGATATGACTAAAATCGTTAGCGCTTATGGATGCTTTACAGGCGTCCAAAATGGCACCGGTATTTTCTTTTCCCGTAGTGGTAACCCAAGCGACCTGTATATTGTCATCGATCGCTTCCTTGATCAATTGTGCAACGCCCGCGCGAGGGCCCGTCACTTTTGATCTTACCAAATCACAGGCCAATTGGGTCTTTCTAGAATGTATTTTTTCGATCTGCCCGGCGGACAGTCGATGTCCAGTGGCCATAGCCAACATATCCAGACGGTCCTGACCACCGCTACGTTGCAATAGCCGCTTATATACTCCTTTGTTCCAGTTCCAATCAACCCCATTTTCCTTAAGCGCCTGATTATAAGCCTGCCGCTGTAATTCCGAAGTTTCCGCCACTACACCGATAGACCCGATAAATAAGACTTTTGTTTTCATAATTTCGTTTGGATTAAATTATTTAAAAGTTGAATACATGTTATGGTGGTTTGCAACCGCATATCAGTTTACCCTGTTTGCCAGGTTTAAGTTCACCACCGTGGATGGGTCCTCAAGCCCTACTTCATGACAGTGTGCATCGACTCCCAGTCCGTTACGTTTGAAGGTTTTACAAAGGACCTTGTACTCTAAAAGGGATAATTTTAGCTCTTCGTAAGAAAGTTTGTTCAGATAGCCGCAATCACCAATTTTACCTTTGGGCAAAGGCGCAACAAGATTGCCACCTCTTTTCTCGATAACCTTTATTTGTGCTTGGTAGACCAAATCCGTATTGTCAAGGATCGGATGCCAAAGACTAAGCTCAAATTCGCCGATCAGCGAAAGTATCCGATTTCTATCGTGCTCCGAAATCCATCCCTCCCGATAACTTAGGTAGGCCCCAAAACCCATTCCGCAGGCAACGGCGTGTCCGTGGAGCATTCCGGAAGGTATTTCGTAGCCGGGAGACCACGTATGACCGTAAGCATGGGGTCTACATTGATGGGTCTCGTATAGGTTATCATATTCGGCCTGCACATAACTTCGCATTGCCAAGGCCAGAATGCGTTGACTCCGATCTCCAAGCGCATTATCATCTACCAATGTCCCAAATTGGGAATAGACCAAATCTATGCCGGTTTCTTCCAACAGTTCAAAAAGTTCGGAATCCTTGACTACGGCCATTTTTATTATTTCTGCGATTCCATGACGTACCCATCCGGTGCGCAAGGTTTTGAAAAAGGTACGGTCGGTGAGGGTCATTACGGGAGCGTGGTAAGCGCCAAATAAGTTTTTAAAACCAAACCCGTCACAGCAAGTTCTGGGAGATGGTCCCGCATCGATACCGGACACAATGGACGTGGCCAGCATTACGTAGGGCGTATTCCGATGGTAGAGTGAGCAGGCCAAACCACCAATATCGGCAATAACGCCTCCCCCCACTATGAGCACAGGTTCTTGTCGGGAGACACCGACCCTTTTAAAATCACTTAAGAGTTCCTCCACCATCCCGATACCCTTATCGACTTCCATTGCTCGGTATACCAGTAGGTTCAACGCGATATCGAAGTGTCTAAAATAACGGACAATGTCGTCTCTGTAATGTTCACTTATGTTAGAATCCAACACACAGATACATCTTCCCAAAGGCTGATAAAGGTTTTTTAATATGGTATTTTCAACTTGCAGAACCCCTTCCGAGATATGTATTTCCGTCATAGTGGAAGTGGTCATAACGGCTTCTATATGTTTATCGTCCAAGCTAGTGCTCACGGTACCTTTCGATTCCCGATAGGGCGAGGTAGGATAAATGGCATGGGGGTCGGATTTTTCCAATTCCGCTATTAAGGACTTGGTTTCATTTTGTAGCCCATATTTTAAAATAAGGCTTGCAACACTTGAAGCGCCTTCCGGTTCGGTGGACACCAAATTTTTAAGATATGTCCAGGTATCCGAAGATTTCGGATTAACGATATCTGCAAACTGGGATACCAAAGGAATCAACAATCGTATGGGCATTGCGTAAGCGCTCCTTAATTTTCGCAAAAGAAAAATGGCGTTACTACCGAAGTGATGCCCTAATTCGGTAGCCAAGCTTAAGGAAAAGGCATCAATTTTACGAAATTGTTCCAAAAGCCCCAGAAACGAGGCATCATTGACCAAAACACTGATATTTGCCGTTTCTTCTACCTGTCCCAATAAATTTTGGATGTTGAGACCAACAGTATTCCCTTCCATAGAGTGTTCTTTAGTTAAATAAGAAAAATTAAAGTGAGAAATGTGATTAAAATTCGATTTTGAACGAAAAGTAGTCCTAAAACCCATCGATAATTAACCCGATAAAATGAAAAATTAATAGAATCCGTATAGTGTTAAGGTTTGGCCCGATACTGATATATGCAGCTACGGTGCATGGTATTTTATTTAGGATCGACCAACGAAACGAGAATTTTTGAGAGCTACGTATCGCGTGTACATGTCGTGCAGATGGATAACGTCTTCCTGGGCACTCCGGTAATAAGGGAGTACCGCGACAGCGCGGAATTAGTGCCGCTGGCACCCTTTGTACGTGATCATGAAGGAGATTGTCAAGTTCGAGAACTCTTTATATCCTTAACCTTCCAAAATTCTATAGAGGATTATTGACAATAGGTAAACGGTAAACATTATAACCGTTTTAGTATCCGTAGGAATGTTTGTGCGAAACGGTTTAAGGGTATAAATGTCAAAATGAGACGGAAATCTACCGGTGCTTGCCAATCCGGTTTTTTTAAAGTAGGATCGAGATGCACTGATGATAAACTTCTTGAACACATCGTTTACCCAATCCTTGGGCAACCGGACCAATAGAAGAAATACCCGATCGGTTCGCCTCAGTTTATTGGATTTTTCGACCAAAAACCGATTTCTGTTAAGGTCCAGTATTCGCTTTGTCAAACGGTTGAGTTTCCGGTCGAACAATTTTGAATTGGCCCTTTCCAAGTTTCTCCTGATCCCCGGATCTAAGTTTCCTTTGTTCAGCAAGTAACACACTGTGGCCGTATCGGTTTTCTCGATTAGCAAATGTTCCTTGAGAAACAGATAGTCTTGAGGGTTTCGGAGTATAAGTTCATGATCTTGGAAGTCCGTATGGCCAAAATATAATTTCTCAAGTTCCATATTTAGATACTTGCTATACCCGCCATCCTTAGCATCAAAATACTGGTCGAACAATAGTCTTTTCATAAACACGATATTCAATATCCGTTTTGGTATCCCGTGAGATGCCTTCTGCATCCCGTGCCGGTAATACGCCAAGTTATCCTTGTTTCTCAAGAGTATTGAACCGACAGCATTGGATGGTGTTGTATCTTGAAAGGACATCTATCTGATTAAGACGTTCAAATTATTCCATTTTGCAAAATTTTAAGGATGCTTTTGTTTCAATAATTGACGCTATCGCAAGAACGATATCTTTTGTTTTTATTTTGTCATTTAATTGGACAAAAGGCGTATCGTTATCTGGTGCACAAATAAAAAGCGACCCAAAAAGGGTCGCCCTTGTTATTTATAGGTATGCTATGTTATTTTCCCATATTTTCTTCGCCTTGGAACGGAGCATACTTAAATTTCTGTCCTGCGACCGAAGCGTCGGCCATTAATCCGGTCTTTGGCATCGCAAAGACAGCGGTACCATCCGTAAATTTCAAGTTAACGGAAACTCCCTTTTTAATTGCAATTGCGGAAGCTTCCGCCCCAAGCTCAAAAGATCCATTTTTAAACGCCTCCAAATCCGTTTCCGATTCAAAGAAGATTACCTCGGCAACCGCTTTTCCACCTGCCTTAAAACCTACACTTAATTCTTTGAGATTTGCCATTCCCACTGCGGTCCCGTTATCATATAGCACTCCGTTCCCCGAAGCTCCTCCGATAATGAGCCCTCCCTTACCTACGTTAGGAAAAATTGCGTAGCCTGCCGATTTGGAGAAGTATTCCTGTAATCCCTCTGCCCTATCCAACATTTCTGTTTTCATCCTTTCGGCATCTTCCATAATTCGAATTTCCTTGTCCGTTTGGGCGAAGGTGGATGAAACGAATACCATAAACAATGTGAACGATAAAAATTTAATTTTTTTCATAATGTACAATTTAGATTTTACTTCTTTTTTTGATAACGTTAGTATCGGTAACGATGTAAAATTAAATTACGACTACATCAAGGGTTATTGCTTTTGGCAAAAACCTTGATTCTTTTGAAAAAACCGGTAACGACATGCAGTCGATTTTAACGTGTTAAAAATTTTAGGGACCATGGTACCTCTATTCAATCCTTAACAAAACCTTTGAACCAGATCAATGGCAAACTTTTTCAAGAAAACGTTCTTACGGAAATGGAACTTTTTACTTCGAGCGGTCTAAACTCTTTCTCCCTTACCGTCGCGAGGCTAAAATGACGCTTTTTCACACTTTTTTTGACTTTTCCCTGCCATAGCCCTGCCAGGCGGCTCAAAAAAGACTTCAAAGAGCAGAAAAATCATGTCCCGAAGCATCGGTATCGCTCCGATCCAAAAAGTGAAAACCGCTTCTTCCTTTATTCAATTCTTTATGTACCTATTTCCTTAAACCTTCTAAGCTTCGGTACAAAATGTTATTCATTTTCCTTTAACCATTGTTCGGCTTCATGCGTATACCAATTTTCAGAAAAATTCTTGGAATTTACGATATCCTCAAAATGTTTCCTGGCTTTGGCAATATGTCCTTTTCTACTATAGAAAGTGCCCAAATACGCATGAACATAAGGATTGTTCGGCGCTTCTTCCAATAGTTTTTGCGCTATACGTTCTATATAAATGTCAAAATCGTTAAACGCATCAAGTTCCATGTGAAAGATAACGTCCTTTAAAAAAGTGAGGTTATGTAATAGATTTAAATCGGAATATTGTAAATAATCCGGGTATTTGGAAAAAACATAATTCAATAACCTTATACTCGACTTCAGTTTTTTTTGATCAAATCTGGCCATATAGGATTCCGCCAACGCTTGTCCCAACAGTTTTCGCCTAAAAAAATCTTCGTTCGAAGTCGTTTCAGATATGGCATCCGACTTTTCGAACAAGGGCATCTCGGTCAGTCCGAGCAAATAGTTTTTGATGAAACTAATGGCAAACAAGGATGATGTGACATCGCCATTGATAAGCCTAGCCGAATCACTCGGCAAATTATTATTGGCCAGAATTGTTAAGGTCAGGTTTTCAGACGGAACTTTTAACAACAAACCGGAATAGCAATCATATTGTCCATAGGCCCATATCATGTTCAAATTTTGAAATTGCTGATTAAAGACCCCATACCCATATGGTAAACTATTATAGGCACGAAACATCAACATTTTTGATTTTTCGTTTATGATCAGGTTATTGTCCAATGCATTATTAAAAATCCTCAAATCTTCCAAATTTGAAACGATTCCGGCCGAAGACGAATAGCCATAGTCAATAAAACCACTTTCTATACCATTTTCAACGATATAAGGTTTGGCCAATTTTTTCGTTTGAGTAGAATCTTTCAGTAAAAAGGTATTTTTAAGCTGCAATGGCATCAAAATTTCCTCGTCCATTACTTCAGAAAAAGATTTACCTGTAGCCCGCTCAATGATATTGGTCAGAAACCCGAACCTTGAGCTATAATAAAATTTCTCACCTACCCTTCCCTGTGAAGTATGTGATAAAATGTGCTTTACCAAAATTGAGTCGCCAAATATGGGTTTCTGCAAAATTTCATCTACTGGGGCATCTAGCGACAGTTTTTTTTGCTCTACGAGTTTCATTACCAAAACTCCGGAAAAAACTTTGGTTATCGATGCTATCGGAAATAAGTTGGTTGAATCTAGATTTGTACCGTTTTCCATATCGGACACTCCAAAAAAACGTCGATAAACATTTTTTCCCTCTTTATCGATAGAAACCGCAAGCCCGGGAATTTTAAAATAATCTTTTAATTCTAAAAGTTCAGAAGTGAATTTTTCCTCTTGTTTGCTTTGCGGTTCTGTTTCCGCGATGAAGCCTGAAATCACTATGACCAGGATTACAATTATTGAAGAGCATACAGCTTTCTTAGTGGCAATGTGCATTAGGCCGGTCATTTTCACCTTTTTAAATTATCAGAATTAAAGGATTATCCCTTGTAACCAATTGTTCGTTAACCCTTTCCATCCGTCGTTCTACGCTATTCGTGACTCAAATCCACGTTGTAGATGAAACAACGGAAGGATACTATTTGCGGGCCTGTTCCAAAAAAATCATGCTATCTACCAGGCTGATCGCTCCGAAACCTCTATCATGCCTACTTCACCTCCAGATAAAATTGAAGCGTACGATAGGTGTCGACATCCGGGTACCCGTCACTGGTGGGCTCCAGTCCCTTAAAATGATTTTTCGGGAATAGGGACTGCCCTAAAAGAGCTTTCTTAAGTTTTTTATTCTCTGGTGGTTCGGAATTACCCAGCATCATTGGAGGGTTATCACCATTACCCTCTCTACGTACGCCCCATCTGATATTTCCGGAGGAGTCCCTTAGAAAGTCTCCCTTTTCCTTGGTGTGAACCTCGGATGAAATTGCCAAAGCCAAACCCCTTGAACTTGCCGCCTCGGTAAACCCGATGAGAAACGCATAGGTCTTGCCCGCTTTCAGCACGATTTCCGAACGCTCTGAAAAGTCACATCTAAAAAATATCAGGTGCCCTTCCTGCTCACCAAAAGGTTCGCCCTTTCCATTATCGTAAACAAACTGGCTCGTGGTACCGATATCGGGAAACGATCCACCGATCGAATGATGTAAAAACGTATATGTAGCGCCCTCTATGTAATCGTCCGCTCGATTAAACTGATGATCAAAACCGTGAGTTGCGCTATCCCCTTTTGTTGTACCGTTCTCATTTATCGATAATCCTTTCCCGCTGCGCTTCACTTCGAAAAAAACTATATTCATCTTTGCGCCGATGGCCCCTTTCATTACGGCATTATTTCCCCTTGAGGTTCGCAAAACCAGCGCATCCAATATTACATCCTCCGTGCCACCTACGGTGAATACCTGTCCCAAGTCCCTATTTCTTTGAAAATAACCATAACCATTTTCGTTGGGGTTTCCCTTCCAAACCAAATTTTCGGCATTCACATTGCGTATGCTCGTATTCCCTCCGACTACATCATCTTTTTTCTCGATATGATGGTACATGCCAGGTACCAACTTTTCATGATTCGTCCTATAATTTTTACCTAGATTATGGACGCTAAAAGATCCTTCACTTGTACTACAGCCATAGGCCACCATTGTGCAGCATATTAGGGCGAAAATTTTAGGGATATCGGTTTTCATGTTTTAAATAAATATCATTACGGCCTGGCCGATCTACTATTTGGCAAAGGACAACATGAACGCATAGCGAACTACGGACATATCCGTTTTTTTGTTCTTACGGTCAATGCATAAAATTAAGGTATTTTGGCATTCTTTTAAATGCCGTACAAGATAACGTTATAGAAAATTTTAGTTGTCCGTTAAGGCATAAGCGATAGTGCACATATAGAGTTGAACAGAACGGAACGATACCCCTTTGATTCAAAAAAAGCATACCTTTATATTGGGCACATAGCCTTCGGTTCCGTTAATTTTGTTCCGCCCCGATCATAGGTGCTTAATCCACAAACACATACAAAGGATAAAACATTGGAGCTCACACTATCATTATTTTTAATGATATTTGAATAGGGTCCTAGCCCAACTCTGTTTCTGCCGCATCACGCGAATTTGTACTAATAGAAATATCGATTTTATGTTCAAACATTTTTTTTTAAGTCTTTTATGCCATTTCAGTTTCTCCTTCTCGCTAGCACAAGAAGATGTAAAGAAAAACAACCCGATTTTTGGAGGGTGGTACGCCGATCCGGAAGGAGCCGTCTTTAACAATACGTACTGGGTATTCCCGACCTTCTCGGATGACTTTACCGATCAATTACACTTCGATGCATTTTCCTCCAAGGATTTGGTAAACTGGAAGAAACACGAACGTATTTTGGACAAGAGCAAAATAAAATGGTTGCGCCAAGCTCTATGGGCTCCATCCGTTATAGAGAAAGCGGGCAAATACTATCTTTTCTTTGGGGCCAATGACATCCAGCGACCGGGTAGGGATTCCTTTGACCCTAATAATGACATCAATCATTATGGGGGAATAGGTATTGCCGTGGCGGATGATCCCGGAGGACCATATGAGGATTATTTGGGCAGACCCTTAATCTCCGATTTCTATAATGATGCCCAACCCATCGACCAGTTCGTGTTTAGGGATACCGATGATACCCATTATTTTTTTTATGGTGGATGGGGCCATTGCAATCTAGGCAAACTCAAGGATGATTTCACTGATTTTATCCCTTGGGAGGATGGTAGCAAGTTCAAGGAAATTACTCCAAAGGGCTATGTTGAAGGACCGTTTATGTTCCTGCGAAAAGGTATTTACTATTTTATGTGGTCAGAGGGTGAGTGGACCAACGGAAGTTATAAGGTAGCCTATGCCATGTCCGATAAGGCTACTGGCCCTTATAAACGTGTCGGTACCATACTCCAATCCAAAGAAGGGGATATTGCAACTGGTGCCGGTCATCATTCTGTAATCAACAAACCAAATACCGATGAGTATATAATTGTATACCATCGTAGACCGGTACCCAATGAAGACCGCGACCATAGGGTGACTTGTATGGAGATTATGGAATTCAATCAAGATGGTACCATAAAACCAATTCGAATGACCTTTGAAGGAGTCGGGAATAGTGCTATAGCGGAATGAGTATAAAACCGCAGCCGTGCCTTCCTTGGATTTTGTATCAATTTAGTTTGGTGATTGGAGGATAATCGTTTTAAAAAATTGAGGAGTCGACATTCACCGGTCTACCATCTCGCCAATCTATTTCAAATCAGCAAAGGATCTTCGTTTATGCATCAAACATAACAGCTGGTTCAACCTAAGTTTGTCATATATTAATTATTAATAACGACCATTAAGGTCACAAAAATATTATATTATGAGCACAACTTATGAAAAGGTTACCGATCAATTGGAGGAAATTTTAGAAAAAAACGTAGATGCCGAGAAAGGTTACAAAAAAGCGGCCGAGAACGCCACTGATTTAAATTTAAAAAATTTCTTTGAAAGAAAAGCGAAAGATCGTGGTAAGTTTAACGCCGAGCTAAGGCGTGAACTAAGCTCCAATTATGAGGAAATCGATGAAGATGGGTCATTTGCTGGAACCGTACACAGATCATGGATGGATGTAAAAGCTTTTTTCTCCGGTGATAACGACGAGGCAATGTTGGAAGAAGCAATTAAGGGTGATAAAGCAGCAGTCGAGGAGTACGAGGAAGTTTTGGAAGATAGCACTTTGCCACAATCTTTGGCGACGTTGGTAAGAAACCAGCTAATTTCTATCCGCACGGACCTAAACAACGTCAGAAGATTAGAGGATTTGAAATAAATGAATTAACGAAACCATTCACCGAGTGGTTAGATGTAAACAAAAAAGGGTTTGACTTTAGAAAAAGTCAAACCCTTTTTTAGTAAATTAAGAACAACTCATTTAAGATAACCTGCCCTCCACTACATCGGAACACATTGGCGATATCAGGTTTTCATATCATATTCAGATTTAAGGTCGGTTCAGAAAAAACCCGCTCTAACGTGAATTCGAGATAAGAAATCCAACGATTACCAAGAGAAATAGGCAATAATTTACTATATTCAAGTATCTGGAATTCATATATTTGAGCAAAAAATCGCTTGTGGTTTCCAAAGATGAAATTACCGACCCTGAGATTTCGGGGCTGTCATATCGATGATCTTTGTAAAGAAATGGACCGTGTTCCGGTCCAAATTCGATTCAAAGCGATAATCCCAAGAGGAAAAGGCATGGAAAGTCCAAAATGAGCGATAGCGGGGTAATCACTATCATGATACTGTTTCAGTTGAAAGGTTACCGTTGCCTGAAACATTTTTATATCGATCATGTCAAACGGCACATGAAAGATGACTTTCCCGATACGGTATCCTATTACCGTTTTGTCGAGCTTCAAAAAAAGGCAATGCTGCCAATGGCCATATTTCTTCAAACCTTGTTGTTCGGGAGAATGTTCCGGGATATCCTTTTTGGATTCCACGGTAATCAAGGCGTGCCATTAAAAAAGCGAAAAACGGAACAAGGTCTTCAAAGGTATCGCGACCAAGGGAAGGGGCACCATGGGATGGTTCTTCGGTTTTAAACTATACATGGTAATCAACGAAAGGGGCGAGATACCGGATTTCGTTATGGCACGGGGCAATGTGGACGATAGGCAACCCTTGAGGGACAGGCCCTTCCGCGATAAGGTCTTCGGAAAGATATTCGCCGATAGGGGGTATATCGGGAAAGAACTATTCGAAAAACTGTTCGTGGACGGGATACATCATCCGGTGACCAAGATCTGAAAGAACATGAAAAACGCACTATGCACATTCATGATAAAATATTATTGAGAAAGAGGGCCGTCATCGCATGTGTCAACAACATCCTGAAAGACCAATGCCACATAGAACACACAGGACATAGAAGTTTCGACAACTTCATTAGCAATATGATATCGGGACCGATAGCATACTCCCTCTGTCCGACCAAACCCAATATCAACATCCATAACTTTAGGGCAATACAATAATCCTTATGTTGATCTCACGTTAGTTTAAATCATTAGATAACCTGCACTACAACAACCTAGAATTTAATAGCACCATTTTGAATAGGACAGAAATAGAAAGGAGCGATCATAGCGATAAAGTTGGATGAAGCTCGGAATACGGTCCAGGCAGGTATGACCATTGCCTTCAGTTTTACGACCGCTAATCCTTCAATGCTGTGCTACCAAAACGTTATCCCGGTAGTCAGTACAAACCGGCCTTGACTTTTTACCCCTTTTGGTTCTTTTGTAACCCCGACGGTGCTAGATTTCCGCTCTTTGTTCAAAAATGCGTTTCATCATTTTAAACGGGTGCCAATAGGGATGATGGCCCTATGTTCAAACAAAATTCTTTTCAAGGCACCTTGCACCGGGCATATGTAGGATAGCAGGTAGCTAAGCCTGAATGTTTTGAGAAACATCCTTCTCACCACTTCTCCCGGAACAAGTACGTTGATTCGCCGCAAATTACACTATTGTTTTTCCCGTAATCTGGAAAGAACGCCCTGCGCCCATAGTTCCGAACGTTCGCCAAAGCATTCGGCGATTGCATCGACTCCGATGAGCGTTCCTTTTGCCAATCGCCCCAATACCGACAAACGGTAGGATTTCTCAGAATTGGCAAATTTGACCGAACCATTTTCTTCCGTTCGGATACCCAGATCATCATGTAAGGCTTCAACCTTATCATCCTCCAATAATCGTCGGACAATGGGCGATGCGACCTTCTTTAGCTCAGGGGAATCCAATACGGAGTTGACCATTACTTGTACCTTAATGCTACTGTTCTTGTTGGTCAACCGCCAACCGCTTTCGGTCGTTTCAATATCAGGGTCTCTAATATAGTCCAAAGTCAGCCTTTTCGCAGCTACCAAAGCCAATAGCTGTTGCAGACTATCCACAGGTGGCCCATAAGAGTATCGTTTTAAGCGCTCGTCCAACGCTACTATAGCGGCAATTAGTTCGTCGGATAGCGGGGCGAACGATAGAAGCTCGTACATCGTCGGCTGACAATGTCGCCAAATATGGCCGATGCAAAAATCCAAGCTTACCGCTTTTGTGCCGGTTGCCATACCTACAAAAAAAGCTATCATTTCATTTACCGGTAATTTTTTCGATACGATGAGCGGATGAGAAAAATTTTCGTCCAGTAACCAAGACTTTACCAAGGAACGTATCTCATTATTTTTTAGATTATGTGGACGAGAAATGAGTCTTGACGATGAAAATTTCTCTACAATTAATGGAGCGATGGCATCCATCAAAAACTCCGGAGATTTCAGTTCAATGTCGGATTCAATGGATTTGCGTACCGCCTTTCTAAACTTTTCCAATTGACTATCGGTCGGAACGTAATTTTGGTCGATTTTTTTATTCAAAGGTTTTGGAGCCATCGGAAGACCATCCAAGGAAAATGGAACGAGTACATCGGCCTCCTTTCCCGATGGAAGGTATTTCATTGCTCTGGTCGATTCATCGATAACTTTGAACCGTCCGCCCAATTTTTGGCTTAATGCACGGACAACATCTATCATGGCCAATCCAAAACCTCTTATCCCAATATTTCTCTCGGGCTTTATAGTTCCCGATCGAAGGATGTTTTCAACTGGGTAGGTATCACGGAAAAGTTTGACGTGTCGATTTTGTGCGGCATAGGATTGCCAAGCCTTTAACTGTCCATCAACTTCAGTTGGCTGATGCCCAATGGTCAAGACCGCTTCCGTTGTAGTGAATGTAGTACCATCGTTCAAACAAATGGCTACCGCTCCGTTTTTTGGGGCCACCTGTACTACTTCGCCCTGAACGACCTCCAACAGCCCTTTACTTAATAACGTTTTGGCCATTCCACTATAACGTTCGTTCAGGTATCCCCCCATCTGCGATCGCAGTGGAAACCGATCCAAACTTGAATCGTCCTTATCCGTGTCATACTCGATCCATTCCTGAAAATCTGGAAACGATGGTATCTGGAAATCGTCAAAAACGATGCTACGTCTAGGCCAGATTGCCACTGCCCGCTCGGCAATGTTCAACCAGTTGCTTTTACTCTGATCTGGACCATAAACCCAGCTTGAACCAAGTTGGCCGGATTTTTCAAAAATCAATATTTTGATAAGCGTATTGGTCTTAGCGGCTTCCAAAAATATACTTTCCAACGCGGAAAGTCCTCTAGGTCCAAATCCGATGATAGCAATGGTCTCTTGTTTCATTCCTTTATGTATATCCAATCGATCGTAGTACGCTACTAATACCATTTTAACTATGAAAGAACACTAATAAATCGTTACTTTTTCGGCCGTTCTTCGTTAAAAAGCCTCGAACAACTAAAAAATAATTCAATTTCTATACGCGCGATTTCAAAGTTAAAATGGTATAAGCACTAGGGTAATTTTATTTTTTGATAACTTAATATCGTGAAATCCGTTTTGGTCCCGATAATAGTGATGCCTACTCCGCGGCGGACCGAATTTCTTTTTTACTAGCGATCATCGTGCTCTTTTTTTATTTTAGTGATGGCCCTTGTCCATTTCTTGAAAATAGTATTGGGGCTGGGATATCCTTCGATGTCATATTCCCATGGAATTAGCACCTCCCTATCATTGGTGTGGCGAAGTTCGGGAACCCATTTTCTGATAAATTCGTGTGCTTTATATTTATTTGCCTGATTGACCGGATTTGTATACCATATTTGATATGCCTGGGCATGCCAGTTCATCCAATTGGAAGCAACGTCATAATCGATCAATTTTGATTCAAAATATGCCGCCCCCCAGGTCCAATCGATCTGGTAATCATAGACTAAAAAACTGGAACAGTTTACCCGACCGCGATTACTCATAAATCCGGTAGCGTTTAGTTGTCTCATATGGGCGTCCACGAACGGGATACCGGTTTCGCCCGCGCACCATCGATGAAACAGCTCAACACTGTTCTTAAAATTATAGGTTTTATCGGTATAACCCTGAGTATGGTACACTTTATTTTGAAATCGCATCAGTTTGAACGTAAAGTAATCGCGCCATATCAACTCGAAAATTAGCCACCAGGTACTCTGGTTTTTCTTTACCTCGGCCTCATATCGTTTTACGGTCTCGTAAATCGTTCTTGCAGAGAGGCAGCCCAAAGCTAGGTATGGGGAAAACTTTGAGCTATACTCCATCCCCAGGGATCGGTTTCTCGACCAACGATAACCGGTCAACTGCTCACTTTTAAAAGTATAAAATTCCAAACGCTCCAAAGCCGCTGTCTCTCCCCCTGGAACGTAGGTTTCGGTAAAATTGATACCTTCCCGGAAACCCAACCGCTTATCATCGGGCAGTGTCGACCATGCCCTTGGTTCCAAGGCGATACAGCTCATCTTTTTCGGTTTACGGAAGGTACCTCGCACAACGGCATTCTTTGTCGTATTGATACGATAAGCCTTGGAGGTCAGAGGGATATCGTTAATGGCATAGGGAATATCCTTTAGATGATATAGCGTTCGGCCCCAGGCAAAATCAAAGGTACAACTTGCCTCTACTTCCTTGCCGATCTGACGTATTTGTACCAACTCTTCAGTAGCAAATTCCTGTTCGGCGAAAACAGTATGGCAATTGTACTCTTTTATCAATTTAGGAATGATTATTTCGGGCCTTCCCGTCAAAATCATGAGATTTCCCCCTATCCCCTTTAAGTTTTCACGCAAGTTGGACACACATTGTTTTAGAAAGTGAAGCCGCACCAAATCGGTTTTCGGAAGGCCTAATGGAAGTTTACGGTAACGCTCCGTGTCGAAGATATATACCGGAAGGATAGTTGCCCCGGTTGCGATAGCTTTGACCAAGGATTCATTGTCATGAAGTCGAAGGTCATTTTTAAACCATAGTAGTACATTTTTTTTCATTTCTTGCTTTTACGAGGTATGGTATGCCTTTCTAAAATACGTTCTTTCTCGGCTCGCGCCAGATCGCTTTTTCGATGCCCATAAAGCTTCTGAAGTGCTATTCTACGTGTTTCGGCAATGTCTACTATTCGTTCTGGGTAATCGATTCCATAGCTGAAACCATAAAACGTTTCTTCCATTTCACTAATGGTCCACGGTTCGATAGCAAGGTGTACTGGAAGACGACGGAGCTCGGGAACATATTTTTTGATAAAGACGGCCTCGTTATCATGGTCATGCGCATTTTTTACCGGGTTGTATACCCTAACGGTATTTGTACCTGTAAAGCCGGATTGCATTTGAATTTGACCATAATGGATACCAGGTTCGAAGTCCAAGAATTGTCGTGCAAGCCACGCGCTTATAGTCGTAAAGTGTTGAAATAAATGATGGGTGAGGAAGGACACGATCATGGATCGCATACGGAAATTGATATATCCGGTCTCCACGACACATCGAATGCTTGCATCTACCAAAGGATAACCGGTACTTCCCGCTTTCCATCTTGTCACGAATTCATCGTTCAAGGGTTGCTCCAAATTTAGGAAACCTTTATTGATCGCTTCAAATTCCATACGATGCTCCATCTCAAATTTTTGTATAAAATGACTTTGCCATCTTAAGCGTGATATAAATGCGTTATACTGCTTTTTAAAATTTGTGTTTTTCTTCAGTACGAGCGCTCTTTGGTAAACCTCACGGATCGACAGATTTCCCCATGCGAAATATGGGGAGAGACGGCTACATCCGGTGCGGGCAAGCTCAGGTTTGGAAATGTAGTCGCTATAATGCGCTATACGGTCCTCAAAAAATGAGTTTAGCCATTTATAAGCCTGGAAAATTCCACCTATTTGATACTGATGTACATCGGTTTGTGTTGGGAAGCACTTAAAATGGGCTTTTAGATGTTCGATCTCCTCAATACACGCCAGGTTCGATCGCTCTAATTTTGGTCGAGCCATTTCTGCCGTCATATAAGAATACCAGTTTTCACGCCAAGTCGCCCTGTTTTTGATACCTCTAATGACCCCATTATTCTGAAACTCTTTCCAAGTAATCGTATTCGTATCGCAAAAGGTCGCGAAATTCAAATCTCTAGTATAGGTAATTTCAAGTCCTGTCTCCTCGGTACTGTAGACCGTTGCAATATCATACTTTTGTAAGAGGTTCTTGAAGAAGGATATTATTTCAGATTCGACACACAGGATTTCCGTGTTGTATTTCAGAAAACCTTTATTGAGATCTGCCAGGCTTTCCTTTATAAAATTCTGATGGCGTTCCGCGTAGTGGGCATCATCCCAAATGGTCGGCTCATAGGCGTAAACTAATAAAAGTTTTAGAGGGTCGTTCAGGGCGGCACCTAAAGCCGGGTTATCCATAATTCTTAAATCCCGCTTGAACCAAAATACATTTAGTTTATCCTTTGCCATCCCTCAAACTAAGAATTGTGAACCCCCTCCAGCAACCATGGTTCGACCGATTTTTCTGAATCGCAGGTATGCAGCACTGCAATGTCACCAGTGGTTTCGAACACCACGGCCCTTACTTCGGACAATTCTATTACATTCGCCTCTCTTAATTTTGCTTTAAGATCATCCTCTGTCACGTTCGCCGATTTAAGGTTGTCCCACAATACTTTAGTACCCTCCATTAATAACAGCGGCTCATTATCGACAATATTCTGAAACGCTTTGAATCTCCTTAAGTAAGAAATGAGCCATTGCAAAACGTATACCGATGTCAGACCTAAAACTCCTTTAGAGATACTGACCGAAGAAGAAAGAAGTGTAGATGCAATGATGGAGCCTATGGCTATGGTTACGGCAAAATCGAAACTGGACATTTTAGAAAAGCTACGCTTTCCGAACAACCTGGTCAGCCCTATTACTGCCAAGTAAACCGCAATTACAGAAATCAATAACCAAAACAATGATGCTGCAGACGACAATACCCATTTTTCCATAAGATTACTTTTAAATTCCTTGGAACCTTTCTACTGATGATGCCAATATGGAAAGGTAGCGAGGTTAATTTTAGCGCAGTAACGAAATACGGAAAAAAGCTGCCATTTTTGGAGCCTTGTCAAGTTTATCCAGCACAATGACCGACCGATTTTATACCATCGCCCTAGGAATTTGGGAAGGGAGCCCGCTATTTGGGCACTTTCTTGGCGAAATCTCTATTCTTCGCTCAAACAGGTCACTTATTAAACCATATCGGTCAAGCATGACCTCGAATAATAAATAGGTTTGTACTCTAATCTTAAAATCAAATCGTATGTCGGCACCATGGAAAGATAAGCTTAAAGGCAATTGGAATATTGCAAAGGGAAAGATCAAACAGGAATGGGGGGACCTCACCGAGGATGATCTCGACTATCAAGAAGGAAAAGAAGACGAGTTGGTCGGACGTATTCAAAAGAAGACCGGGGAAAGCAAGGAACGCGTCAATGAGTTTCTCGATAACCTGAAATATTGAATTCATTGATAATGATTGAAATCCCGCTAAAGCGGGATTTTTTGTTTTTACCCCTCAATAGAAATGGCACCTTGTTATTTTGGAAAACCTTACGATACCAAGAAGTCCAATACGGCTAAAAATCAGCTAAAATCCATACCGGACGACAAATCGATTTTATTTGGTGTCCCAACATCTTTTACCTTTCCAAATTTACTTTCCACGGTACTTTGTTCAACGAGGTTCTCCGGCAATTCATTAAGAAAATAGGAACTGGCATCATCACGATTCTCAAGGCCGTTATCGCGCGTTCGGCTTTGGTAAACGGCCGATATAGACGCGGTATTACGTGTCAATATCAGCCGACTCTTTGCCCGGGTCATCGCTACGTAAAGCACGCGTCGGTCCTCTTCAATGGCATCGATACTATCCAACGACCTTGATGAGGGATAAGCCTTAGGAGAAACATTAAGGACGATACATACCTCTGCTTCAAGTCCCTTTGCCGAATGGACGGTAGAGATGATAACATGGTCCTTTTTTTCGTCGGTGTCGAGCTTTGATTCGTTTAGAACATTAAGGCCATTCATGTTCTCGGAATTATCGAGCAGCCCTTCTCCTATGAATTCTCCGAGCGTGGGATAACTTTTTGCAAGCAACTTGAGAACAGGAAAGTCCGCTTTTCTTTTTTCGTTCCAGTCTTTCCTATACCGAAATGCCAAACGGAGCGCCATAGCTTCGTAAGCTGTCTCGACCATTTGACCGACATCCTTCTGCCTATGGATCGTTTCGTATAATTTGGCAATTTTGGTGCCGTCTTCCCCTGGCATGGCGTTTTGAAGGATTTCAGGAATCGCCTCTTTTCCCACATTTTCAATAATATGCTGAAGAATGCGCGACGCGCGTACCTCTCCTACTCCCTCCTGAAAGGTCAGAAAACGAATCCATGCGATTTCATCATACGGATTGTTTACAATACGTAATAGGGAAACCAAATCCTTGATGTGCGCTGCTTGCATAAATTTTCGACCCCCGTAGGTCACATAGGGAATCTTGCGCCTGATGAAAACTGCCTGTAACGATTTGGAGTAATATTGCGATCTTGCCAAAACCAAGTGGTCGGAGAAAGTTCTGTCCTCGTGCGTAAAGTTTTTGAGTATTTCGTCGGCGACCCAATTGGCCTCCTGCCACTCATCACTGACATTTACAAGCTTGGGCAATTCACCTCCCTCACGGCTAGATCGTAGTTTTTTACTATAAGGTACCGGTGACTTTTCCAATAGCCAATTGGATAGGTCCAAAATTTCTTGGGTAGATCGGTAATTTTTTTCTAGTTTAAAGACTTCGGAGTCGGGGACACGCTCCTTGAACAAATGTACGTTTCTAAAATCGGCACCACGAAAAGAGTAGATGGACTGCGCATCATCGCCGACACAAAAAAGTTTACAAATACTGAGAAAAGGGTCTAATAAATCTCATTGTAACGGGTTGGTGTCCTGCATTTCATCAACCAACAGATAATCAAGATGTCCAGATAGAATTTCACGAGCTTCGTCATTCCTTCGTAGCTGCGTAGTAACCACTAAGAGCAAATCGTCATAATCCAAATAACGTTGCTCACCTTTTTTCTGTTGGAATGCCCTTAAGATATTCTCTACGTTTGGTTTTATACTCGAAATCTCAAAATCGGTATCCGCATCTTTTTTATCCTTAAAAAGCTTGAACCGCAAACTTTCTGTTAAACTTTTTTTTGTATTTCGAGCAAAAGAATAAATATCGATGAGCTGCTGTGGTTTAATTCGAAGCTTACCAAAATCGAGGTTTCGATTCCCACAGACCATCTTCATGATACTTAGCTGGTCGTCAGGATCTATAACAGTATATGAAGCTGCTCCGAATAGGTTTGGGAAACGCACGATCAATTGGTTGCACCATGAGTGAAAAGTGGCACCGCTGAGAGCATTGCCCTCGGACCGGGGCAATGTTGCCTTTACCCGTTCAACGATTTCATTGGCAGCTTTTTTTGTGAAGGTGAGTATCTGTATTTTTTTCGGGTCGACTCCTGACCGTATTAAATGTGCGGCCCTCGCTATTATCGTCTTGGTCTTTCCCGTTCCGGCACCGGCAAGCACCAAAAGGTGTTGACCATCGAACTCAACTGCTCTTTTCTGACCCTCGTTCAGGGTTTCGGGGATTTTGATCATACCACTAAGGTAAAATTTTAATCATTCATTTTATAGCTCTCCCGGCCCTAAAACCGATTACTTTTTAACTTATAAAACCATATTAAAATGGCCTTTCATCTTTAAGGGACCTTCTGCCCGAATCAAACCGACATATCCTCCGGGACCATAATCTTCACAGCCGTTTTATTGGTATTTAAATGGCTTGCAATGATGCTCATGGTATGATATGTATTTTTTTTGGTGCTTAGGAACGTTTCTAAATCGATCATACCGATTATACTTTCTTCCTTATCAAAAAAACCGAATCCTTGATAGACGCCGTTCCGCACCAGCACAAATCCATGTTCATTGACGGTACGCCCTTTGCACACGATGGCGTAGTTGTCCCGTTTCTTGTATAACTCGGAAATTGCCCTTTTGGCACGGATATTATAGATCGCTGCGGACTCTCTACCCTCACATACCTTATTACAGCCCTTAAAATCATAGTTGGAACAACACTCATCGCCGCGCCGTAATCCGGCAAATCTGGGGCAAAGCGTAAACTCTTCACAAATATTCTTAAGCTTGCTAACCGCTTCCTCTCGCTTGAAATAGGATATTGCTCCCAAATCCGTAGCGGACTTTCTATCGATCGCAAATTGAATTATTCCTTTTCTATTGATATAGTGGATGATGGTATAAGGTGCCCTCAATTTCTTTTGGGCGATATTGTATTTTGGAAAATGATTCTGAATTTCGTCAGCTTCGAGCAATAAAGCGATGAGCTCATTTCCCGTCTCAATGAAGTCTATTGCTTGGGTCGCTTGGCACATTTCATATTCCTTGCTTCGTTTGTCATAGAAATGGCTTAGCACTCGTTCTTTTATTCGAAGGGCCTTCCCGACGTAAAGGATTTTCCCCTTTGAATCTTTGAAATAATAGACTCCGGGCCGTTGGGGCAGACGACCGAGAATCTCCCGATCTATGTTCAAAGACAGTGCTGTTTTTCGTGCTTTTAAAAAAGAATCGAAAACAATACCGTCATCATCCAGACTTAACAGTCGTTGGAAAAGGATTACCGTAGCGTCTGTGTCCCCTTCTGCCCGATGGCGATTTATTAATGGGATACCGAGTGTAGCACAAAGTCGACCAAGGCTATAGGACAATTTTCCCGGTATGAGTTGCTTGGCAAGTTTAACAGTACACAATTTTTGTCGGTGGAACTTATATCCTAAAAATCGAAATTCCGATTTTAGCACTGTGTAATCAAATGTGACATTATGGGCCACGAAAACCGCATCGTGGGTAATGTCGATGATCTTCGCGGCAATCTCCTCAAAAGGCGGAGCGGTCCTCACCATGTCATTATCGATTCCCGTAAGCTCCGTAATAAATTCAGGAATGCGTACTTGAGGGTTAACGAGCGAAACGAATTTATCCGTAACTACCTCTTCGTTCATTCGAACAATACATATCTCGGTAATACGATTGTTCCTGATACCCTTACCGGCCGTTTCAATATCCACAACGACATATTCCATTCTGTAAAATTTAAATCTCAAACGGTAAAAATACCACACTAAATGGAATAAATCCATACTTTTGGATATATTCCAATTCTCTACAAATTAATTCGAAGTATGAACTACCCAAACCTATTACGCTTAGAAGATGAAATTAAGGCCTTACTTGCTTATAGACTTACCGCGTATCGGTATAAACATATAACGGTAGAGGCATACTACGCAATGAATGAAACCGTGATGTGTCGTATCGAGATTTTTAGTACGGACATCACGATTGCAAATAGGATAGCCAAGTACGAAGCACAAGTAAAAGAAGGGTTTTACCAAGAGGCAGAACGAAACTTGATTGCGAAAATGAAACTTAAAGCAATCAAAGAAGCGATTTAAGTATTTCAGTTTCTTAAATAGATAGTTTAAAATTCGATATGTAATGTCTCCTATAATTAATCGAATCAATGTTTTTAAAATTACTTTTCTTTCCAAAAAATTTGTAGGCCAATAACAAAGCCTTTTTGTGGAAATGGTGGGGTTCTTTAACTATTAAGTTTTCGAAAGGTATTTCCGGGCATTGACCGGTTTCTTTAGTAATTTCAATTCAAACCGTCTCTTTTTCCTTTATAGCGCATAGCATGTGCCGACGCTTTCATCCCGAGCTAGAAGTTTTCTATAAATTTAATGTGCGGTCTCGCCGGTATAATTATCATTTTTCGCCCTAAGACCAAATGGTAAGGATTTAGTCATTACAAACCTAGTAGCGGATAATCACAAGTTTAATTTAAAAATGCTGGGGCGATAACGGTCCTTGGGCCGGAGCCCTTTTAGAATCCGTTCTATTTCTATTTCGTTGACCGAGTGAACTATTTTCTCGATGTAATTTATTTATGGGGCGTGTTGCTACCGTTTTCAAGTTAATAAATTACGAATCGTTTGATCAACTCTTGATGGGGTGAGCAGCATCCTTGGACATGTACACCATTTGCTGCCCAAAGGGAAAACTTTAAAGGCAGGAAATGTTGTTATGGATCAATACTAAAAGTGATGAAGCAAACAAACACCGTGTATTAACATCATATTTGCCAATATAAACATTGAACTCATTTAGACTTTTTGGATTGAAGCGAAAATTTGTGATTTAAAGGCCTGTAGAAGACTTTTTTGAGTTTCATAGCAGGGCTACGAGAGGAAAAAAGGCAAAAACAGGGCTGTAAAGGACAATTTTTCAGCCCCCCGACAGTTCGGGGAAAAAAGTCTAAATGAGTTCATTATAAACCAATCATTATGTCGCTCGTGACCATTATTTTGAACATTTTATTGCCGCCACTGGCCGTTTTTTTGAAACATGGTGTAGGCACCACGCTCTTGATTAGTATACTATTGACCCTTTTAGCATGGCTGCCAGGGGTAATCCATGCATTTATCGTTAACCAATAAATATTGAAAAAATGAAAAAAGTATTATTATTTGTATTCCTGATAGGTTTAGCCTCCAGTTGTAAAGTAGATAAAGAAAAGTCCGGTTCGCTTCCCGAAGTGGACATCGATGTGGACACCGAGGCCGGATCGTTGCCCGAATATGACGTAGATTGGGTCGACATCAATGTTGGCACTAAAACAAAAACGGTAAAAATCCCAAAGGTCGTCGTTGTAATGGAGGAAGAAGAGGTGGAAGTACCCTTTTTGGACTTCAACATGCCGGGAGAAGAAAACAAGGAGCGAACCCTGCTAGTGGAAGCAGAAGTTTCAGGAAAGCAACACAAGCTTGAAATCAAGGAAATAAGGGCCTCACAGAAGAAACTATTTGTTATTTCTACTTTAGAAGAACTTGAAACGGATTTGGGAGAACAGACGTTACGAATACAGGACCAAGTGCAATTAAATGCACCAGAACTAGATGTAAAGCACATTATAGTTGGAGAAAAAGCAGATCGGGTATTGAACAATAGCTACGATTATGTGTCCAGTATGAACGCGCTTCCCGAGCATATTAAAAACGCTCAAGTCATTTATAGCAAATAAACCATGAACATTGGGAAGATTCTTTACATATTTCTACTAACAAAAGGCTAACGGTTAGGGCGATAAGTAAAGAATCTTTTCAATTTTTCAAGTGCGCTCCAAAAGGTGGCTATCGTATTTCTCATATAGCTTTAAAAGGGAAATAGCATCATCTTGAAAAAAGATGGTTCAGCAATTTTCATATCCATATTCTAATCAATGGGCTTTTAAAGGTTTTACCTATTGGTCCGAACACCCGAAAACTTGCTGGGTCTGACCAAGACCCAAGATTCGTTTACCGTCCAGTTCGTCCTTGCTTTCAAGGTCCAAAATAAAACGTTTGGGTCGCTCATAATTAGAGGCCTCTTAGCTCGATTCATGTGGGACCACCAGTAAAACAATCGCTTTCGAGATTATTTTCTTGAAAGCCTTTTTTATTTGGACACGATTTGCTTACAAAAAGTCATTTTTCTCTAATAATTTAATTTGATGTCAAAACCAACTAAATGATTTCATAATACTGTTAATCTGAGTGTCCCTCGTTCGATTCCAAGAGGGGAAGCGGTAACGATAAGGCTTCGGTGGGTTCTGCTCCCGGAGCTTTTTTTATTTGCACATAATTTGAATATAAAATGGAATTTTATTGACTGATTTAATTTACTTTCAATTAGTCTTAAATTATGGTATCCTATTAGTTGTGACGAAGCAACCCCGAAGCGTTGGGGCCGAAGATTTTTGCGGACCCCATAAATACAATCAATCCAACGGATTCAGCACTTAACGCCCTATCTGTTATTGCCATTGTAGCCATTAGTTTTTTCCGCTGTCACTTATCCAATTTATTGTTCCGTCCGATTCAGTCTGCGTTCGCAATTATTATTTTACGTTCTAAAATCCATAAATAGTAGTGTGCATTCCAGCAATTTTCCATTTGCCATTTTCTTTTTCCATAAGCCTTGTTTCCCTTTTTAGTCCACGTAATGAGTCCATTTGTTCAAAACTAACAGATGCCCCATTTCCGTAAAGGCGAACATCTATATCATCGACTAATTTTGGTGTAGGCTCCGGCTCGGGATGTTCTTCTATAAAGGTTTTGACAAACTGGCTTATTTCGTTCCAACCTACAGACTCGGAAAATGTGCTATCTACAAAATTCATATACGTTTTTGACATATTCGGGTCGTGTACCCAATGCTCAGTCCACTTTTCATAGTCTCGTTGGAAAGCATCTTTAGTTTCATTATTCAAAGTTTTCAAAATTGCCGTTTTTTCTTGCTCAAAGCTTACTGTTAGAGTAGTTTCAACTTGAGTTTTTTCATTTGTTACTTCTTTACAACTAACAGCAAAATGTAAAATTGCAAGAAGAACTATAAATAATATTTTTTCTCTCATATGATGTTTTTTTTTGTGGTTAAATGGACTTTTTTATAATTAATGGCAGCAGTTGGATATAGATAATATGATCTATATTTCATTTAAGTGTGGAACTAAATCAGGATTATTTTCAGATAGGAACGGAAGCAATCGCCAGCATCGGTTATTTGAACTTTCAACGCTATCGGTCACCGTGTGCATATTCCTATCGGTCTATTTTCGGTCGTGAGGTATTCTACTTTAATTCTCCTTAAAATTTTCTACTGCCGCCTTTTCTATCGTTAGGCCCGATTTGTAATGCTCCAAGAAAACGTTAAAACCATCCACATCCGTGATATCGGGAGAAATTTCTTGTCTCCGTACATTTGCAAACACCTTCGTCGAAAGGTAGCTGGCGAGATTAACGTTAGTTTCCTTGTTTTTCATGTAATTTGCTAGAATCGCCATCCCCCAGGCTCCACCCTCGCCAGCGGTCGACATAACCGAAACGGGTACGTTCAATGCTGCGGCCAACATCTTTTGGGCGACAAGTGGGGTTTTAAATAGGCCGCCATGTGCTAAAACCCCATCGATCTTCAGCTTTTCCTTCTTGGTAAAAATATCCATACCTATTCTTAACGCGGCAAATGCGGCAAAGAGATGCGTTCTCATAAAATTTGCCAGATTGAAATTGCTTTTCGGCGAACGGACGAACAGGGGCCTACCTTCTGCAAGTCCGGTAATATTCTCGCCGGAATAGTAGCCGTAGCTTAACAGTCCGCCGCCGTCGGCATCCGCTTCAAGAGCCTTATTGAACAGCATGTTAAATAGTTCCGCGCTATCGGTTTTCTGCCCCATCGCTTCGTAGAATTCACCAAACAATCCGACCCATGCATTAATATCGCTCGAGCAATTGTTCGCCAAAACCATTCCTGCGGGACTTCCATCGGGAGTAGCTATAATGTCGATTTCAGGATATACGGTGGACAGACCTTTCTCGAGTACGAACATGGCGAATATCGACGTGCCCACCGAAATATTTCCGGTGCGCTTTTTTACACTGTTCGTAGCGACCATGCCCGTGCCCGCATCTCCCTCGGGCGGGCATAATGGGATACCCGCTTGCAAGCTATCGGATGAATCCAAAAGGTGGGCGCCTGCCTTACTGAGATATCCGGCGTTTTCACCCGCTACATGTACCTTGGGCAAAATATCTCTAAGATTCCAATGGTAGTTTCTGTCGGATATTAAATCCTCAAACTTGTCCAACATAATTTCATCATACCGCCGAGCGCTCTCATCGATGGGAAACATACCGGAGGCATCTCCGATGCCTATTGCCTTGGTTCCGGTCAATCTCCAATGGATATACCCCGACAAGGTGGTTAGGTAGCCGATATTTGCTACATGTTCCTCGTCGTTCAAGATTGATTGGTACAAATGCGCGATACTCCAACGTTGGGGAATTTTAAACTTGAACTGTTCGGTCAATTCCGATGCGGCTTCACCTGTTGTGGCATTACGCCATGTCCGGAACGGAACCAGTAAGTTCCCTTTTGTATCTAGGGCAATGTAGCCCTGCATCATTGCGGAACATCCGATCGAGCCAATATTTTGGATAGTTACCTTATGGTCTCTTTCAATCTGACTTTTTAGATTGCCATAAGCTTCTTCGATTCCAATAATCATTTTATCCAGGTCATAGGTCCAATAACCGTCGATCAATTGATTTTCCCATTCATAGCTGCTTGAATCGATTGTTTCAAATTTGTTATCTATTAGGACGACCTTGATTCGTGTTGAGCCCAGTTCTATTCCTAGCGAAGTTTCACCATTAATGATCCGTTGTTTGATTCTATGATTCATAAATATTTAAATAATCGTTTTTTTGAACTTTACATTATTTCCCTCGTTGGCCAGACAACCACTTTTGATAATCAGCTTTGCCCTTAGCAAACTCACTCGCACTAGAGTAAAAGTGATGTGAACCATCGTTGGCCTCTACATTTAGAACATAATAAATATTTTCCGTCTTTGCCGGATTTAGGGCCGCTTCAATAGCCGTCTTGCTAGGCGAGCTGATAGGGCCCGGTGGTAATCCACGAATCTTTCGAGTATTGTAAGAATGGTCCACTTCAACATCACTTTTGTGAATTATGCCATCCCAACGGCCTAGCAGTTTGGCAATGTATACATTGGTTGCATCAATTCCCAAGGGAATTCCCCGTTCAAGACGATTGTAAATTACAGAAGCAACCAAATCGCGTTCAGCATCTATTTTCGATTCATTTTCAATGAGACTGGCAATGATTATTATCTCCGGTTTTGTTCTTCCAATCTCTAGTGCTAATCCATCCCATTCCGTAAGCCAAACTGACTTAAATTGTTGCACTATTTTAGCAATTACCTCCTTGGGGTGAGCATCCAATTTAAACTCGTAAGTTGTAGGGTAAAGATAGCCTTCAAGATTTTGTGCCTTTGAATCAATATCTTCAATTAAGCTAGTATCATCCATCAATAACAGCACCTGCTTTTCAGTCATCAATGGTTCTACCGGAAATTCTTTAACAATACGTTTGGCAATCTCGAAACGCGTCCAGCCTTCTGGAATAGTAAGTGTTTTCGCGCGTTCTCTTCCGGTCTTAAGTAGGTTAATCACTTCTATAGGGCTTATTGGAGATGGGAATTGGTAATCACCTGCTTCCATCCTAGCATCCCTATTAAAGAATCGTAAATATATCTTAGTTGCAAGAGGTGCTTGGAGAATATTTTGCTCGCCCAACATTTCAAGGATACTATTAGAAGGAGTGCCTTGTTTGATTGTAATATAATTATCAGAATTACTATGGCTTATAGGGCTATTTAGGATATTGTAAAACCAAAAAAAGAATCCACCAGCAATTAAGACGATCAATATTGAAATTACCTTCAGAGGGCGAGTGAATTTCATCTCAGGCTATTTTTACTATCCTTTATTTGAACTTTGGTAACGGTTGAGCGTCGAGTAGACAAGGGGAGTTTCACCCCAAGCCTCTCACAGAACCGTACGTGATAGTCTCCCATCATACGGCTCTTG
>NZ_JBNGOP010000019.1:0-99134 GCF_050589625.1 Maribacter sp. 2-571
AAACTCGACGTCATGTTCACGGCCTTTATCTATATCGCCCTGATTTTCGATGCAATTAGTGTTAACACGCCCTAGTAAAGGACAATTCCTTTTAAAGCATTGTGGGCCTGCACCGAGCTAGTTTACTTAAAGGCCGAATCGATCGGTTCCCAAAGTTCCAATTTGTTCCCGTCGGGGTCCAGTATCCATCCAAACTTGCCGTATTCGAAAGTTTCGATTTCCCCTACAACGGTCACTCCTTCTTTTTCCAGGGTCTTTAACAACAGTTCTAAATTCGCTACCCTAAAATTCATCATAAAAGATGATTTGCTGGGTGAAAAGTAGTCGGTTTCCCGGTCCATGGGGCTCCATTGGGTAATGCAATCGTTCCCTTCTGCGTCTTTCCACCAAAAGGTGCAGCCATACCGATCTACCGGAAGTCCCAAATGTGTGCTGTACCATTCCTTTATTTTATCCGGGTTTTCCGTTTTAAAGAAAAATCCGCCTAGGCCCGTTACTCTTTTTTTCATCGCAGTCGTTTTATCTGTTCTAGTACCGTCTGGTCTATTTGTTTTTTACGTTTTTTTCGTATGTCGAGATCCACTGCTTTACCGTAATTTTCTTTGCCAATACTTCCAGTAGCTGATATGGAATATCGTCCATGTACTTGAAGCGGATACAGCTTTTTCCCATATCGAGCTTTCTTTTGCTATGCTTTGGGTATTCCGTTACGAACCAATCGTGTAGGTCCGGATTCGCATATATTCCCGAATGGTAAAGCGCCACAAACTTTTTTTGGGAAGCAATATTTATAAAGGGCAAGGGCTGTTCGGGTTTGCAGTGGTACCCGTCTGGGTAAAGGGAATGGGGTACCACAAAACCTAGCATGCCGTAGCTCATTTGCTCTTCAAAACCTTTGGGGAGGTTTTTTTGGAACAGTGCGCGTAGCTTTTGAAGGGCCTCTTGCCTGTCCGGCGGGGTTTGCGCAATATACGCTTCGGGTGTGTTCGCTTTGTATTGCATGGGTTAGTTTTTTCGTTGTAACAACAGTGCTGAAATTAGGGAAATCACCAAACCGATCAGCATGACCGTTATAAACATGATCATTGCCATAAAGCCGCTTCCGTAATCGGGAATGGGCTCTTGTGAGCCCTGCGCTTTCATGGTTTCTGCGTATTCCTTAAAAAAATCGGGATTTATATATGCGGTATAGATAAAGTCGGCAATGGCAATGCCGGCTGCTGCAAAGGCGGCGATGCCAAGTCCTATGGCGATTCCTTTGCCTATGGAAATATGCCCGTTGTTTTTTTGGTCCCTGTAGTATTTGATGCCAAAGTAAATAAAGGACAACGCTACCACTATAGTGGTATATCCGATAATTTCCTGAACGGTAAAGCTGGCCCCCTTGCCAAAATAGAGTGCCGCCAAAAAGCAAAGTAAAGCGATTCCCCCGCTGTACGTGCCGAATTTTAAAATGGTGTTTTTCATCTGTTTAAAATTTTGTAGTTTGCTGAAAATGAAGAAACTAAAAATTACTGCACATTCAGTAATTCGCATAAACTTATTTTAATCATCTCGGTAAGGTATGCTTAAAAAAGTTTATGCTCATTTCATATTTCAAGTTGTTATGGTTCGGTCAAAACTACCCTTCACAGCAAGAAATACGGTAGTACTAAAGTACCAAATCATCTTTTTTGGGGGAGAATAGGGGAACGGCTAGATGATGTTTTGGCGTTTGGCAATATGTACTGCCTGCGTTCTTCGTTTTGCGTTCAATTTGATCAATATATTCGACACATGGGTTTTAACGGTACTTTCCGATACAAAAAGCTTCTCGGCAATTTCCCGGTTCGATAGGCCCAAGGCTATTTCTTTCAATATCTCATATTCTCGAGCGCTTAAATCGAGCGATGCTGTTGGTCGTTCGGGTACGATGTGCAAAGATGGTTGCCCGTCTTTTGATCTTTCCGTTAGCAGCATGCCCATTATAAAAAAAATAAGCGCTACAGGGCCCAAGACCACTTCAAGGGAAAGGGAGCCATCCGAAACACTATGCTTTCCAAAACGGAGCAGCAGAGCAAGGGCAAAGGACAAGGTTCCGAACCATACGATCGCATTCTTCATGTACTAAAGTTAACAAAATTTTGCTTTGATCTTGTCTACAATGGTCTGCGCCAACTTTTGCTTGCTTTCTACGGTCCACCCCGCAACGTGTGGACTCAAAAGAACGTTTTTGGCTTCAGTGAGGTATTGGAAGGCCTCCGGAAGATTGTTTTCGCCCTTTGTATCCGAGGCGAACATATTTTCAAAGGAGGTTTTTTCATATTCCAATACGTCCAATCCGGCCCCTAGAATTTTTCCCGACCGGAGCGCTTCGACCAAAGTAGCGGTATCGATGCATTTTCCACGGGCGGTATTGAGGATCCAAAAGGGTTTTTGAAAGCTTTCTATGAAGTTCGTGTCGATCATTCCTATGGTCTGTTTCGTTTGTGGTACATGAAGGCTTAGCACATCCGTTTTTTGCTGTAGTTCCAAAACACCGACCTGTCGGGCATTTTCATCGCCTACGCCCCCTAAAATATCATAGCAAAGTATTTCTACATCGAAACCTTGAA
This sequence comes from Maribacter sp. 2-571, assembly GCF_050589625.1. Taxonomy (NCBI): domain Bacteria; kingdom Pseudomonadati; phylum Bacteroidota; class Flavobacteriia; order Flavobacteriales; family Flavobacteriaceae; genus Maribacter; species Maribacter sp. 2-571. The sequence continues at coordinate 2,595 of NZ_JBNGOP010000019.1, forward strand.
GTTTTTTGGCAAAGGCCTTTCCCATATTTCCATACCCGATAATGCCCACGGTTTTCCCGTCGAGCTCTATACCGCGATTCCCTTCGCGATCCCAGGTTCCCGATCGTACTTCCCGATCGGCCTTGTTGAGTTTGTTGAACAAGGACAACAACATGCCCAGGGTGTGCTCCCCAACGGCATTTCGGTTGCCTTCCGGCGCGGCGGCCAAAAACACTCCTTTTGCTTTTGCGTATTTGACGTCGATGTTCTCCAGACCCGCACCGACACGACCGATAAACTTTAAATTGACGGCCTTGTCCAAAAAATCGGCATCGATTCGAAATCGACTTCGAATGATCACCCCATCATAGTTATGGATCACTTTTTCTATTTCTGCTTTTGAACTAGTGTAGTCTTCGTCGTTTTGAAAGCCCAATACGCTGAATTGGGCCGAAAGTAACGAATGGTTGCTGTCGAGATGGAGGACTTTCATGGGCGGGCCTATATTTTTGGGTAATGGGTTTGTGTAAGGGCATGTTGTACACCACCGGTATGGGCGGTATGTAGCTTTTCGAACAGCAAAAGGTGTACTTCTTCCCCGTTTTTGGTCATGGGGTTGTGTTCTACCCCTTTGGGCACCACAATGATTTCTCCTTCTTTCACAATTTCGGTACGGTCGCGAAACTGCATGTATAGCGTTCCTTTCAGTACCTGAAAAAGTTCGTCTTCGTTTTCATGGGCATGCCATACAAAGCTTCCCTGAATCTTTGCCAGGATTACCTGCATGTCGTCAACTACGGCTATCTGATGGGGATGCCACTGTTTGTCGAACGCGGCATGTTTTTCTTTAAGGTTGATGGGTTTCATGGCCATACGATTTTAATGGGCCAAAGATACGATAACCTCAATTTAAACCGCAGTGGAGCATTGGCGAACTTTGACCAAGGAGATGAAACCGTAGTACGTGTACTATTGAGCGGTATTGGAGCGGGAAGCGTGATAGTTCCAGCCGCTTAGCACCAACTTTTCATCGGGATGGTCGATACCCGGTTCGGTAACGTCATCACCGGCGTATAGCTGAATCAATACCGTTTTTCTCGTTTTTTCGGAGACATTGGGCATGGAGCCATGTAAGGTGAAATAATGAAAAAATACGATATCTCCGGGCTCCGCTTCCAGTATGGTAGCGTTCTCCATAGGATATTTTTCAAGAAATTCGGATTTCACCTGTCCGTTACTGTTCGGTATACGGCCCAAACGATGGCTGCCCGGATACACGCGTAGGCATCCCATTTCATTGGTGGCCTCGGTAAGGTGCATAATGCCCGCGAGCATACTGTCCTTTAAAGTGGGGAAATAGCTCCAGTCCTGATGCATCGGAAAAGGGGCGCCCACAGAAGGTGGTTTTTGAAATAGCTTGGTATGGTGCAATACCACGTCCTCTCCGAGGAGGGCATTGGCATAAAATAAAAAGTTTGGATGGAACAGCGCCGACATCCACTGTCCGGAATATTGTTGCACATTATTGGTGTGCAGGATAACGGAATCTTCCGATTTCATTTTTTTCATGGCCTCGGGGTTGGTCCACCGGGCATTGAGCTCGTCACCGGAGCGTACCAGCTGATTGACGATGCGGTCGTAGTCTTCCGCCAAGTTGTTCAAGGGATCTCCCGTAAAAACCCGTTTGGCGTGGTAGTATCCGTGTTCTTCAAAAAAGAGTTTTATTTCGTCGGCATTCATGTTTCCAATGTAAGAATAAGTAGTCTTTTGGGTTAGTAATATTATATCGTTTGATGGTATTATTTTCAAGCGCTAGGTTAAATTCCCAGCACCATTTTAGCGATAAAAAAGTAAATCAAAATACCAAAAATATCATTGCTGGTGGTAATGAACGGCCCGGTGGCGATGGCAGGGTCTATTCCCCTTTTATCGAGGAACAGTGGTACGAACGTACCGATAAAACCTGCTACAACAATTACCGCGATCAACGAAATGGATATGGCCATCGCGGTTAAAAAATTGCCTTTCCACACCCAGGTGAACAGTAACAGTATAAGCGCGAGTATAAGCCCATTGAGCAGGGCCAGCAGCATTTCCTTTACCAGCCGATTGCCGATACTTCCCTTGATATCGTCATTGGCCAGCCCTTGTACGATGATTGCGCTCGATTGTACCCCTACGTTGCCCGCCATTGCGGCGATCAAAGGGGTGAACAGGAACAACACGGTGTATTCCCGAAACATTTCTTCAAAGCCGCCCATGATCATTGCGGCGCCCGCACCTCCAAAAAGCCCCAAAATCAGCCAAGGCAAACGCGCACGAGTAAGGTCCCAAATGCTGTCATCGGCCTCTACATCCTGAGAGATACCCGCTGCCAATTGGTAATCCTTGTCGGCTTCTTCCTTAATGACATCTACGATATCATCAATGGTAATACGGCCCACAAGGCGCCCGATCTCATCGATTACCGGAATGGCCTCCAAGTCGTATTTGCTCATTATTTTGGCCACCTCCTCTGGTTTTTCATGAACGCTTACCGAATCTACTTTAGGAATATAGATGTCGGCAATTTGGGTCTTGGTCGCGGTGGTCAACAAATCTTTTAAGGAAAGGCGTCCCTTTAGCTTTTCTTCTTTGTCCACCACATATATCGAGTGTACCCGGGTCACGTTTTCGGCCTGTAGCCGCATTTCTTTAACGCATTTGAGTACGTCCCAGTCTTCTTTGACCTTTACCAATTCTTTTGCCATAAGGCCCCCTGCCGAATTCTCATCGTATCGCAACAGCTCTACAATATCCTTGGCATGTTCACGGTCCCCAATTTCGGAGATGACCTCTTGGATGATTTCCTTGGGGAGTTCGGCGATAATATCGGCGGCGTCGTCCGTATCGAGTTCCTCCAGTTCCTCCGCAATTTCCTTGGTGGACAGGTTGCTTAAAATGGCTTCCCGTACATCCTCGTCCAACTCCGTAAGGATATCGGAAGTTTTATCGCTATCGAGCAGCTTGATCAAATAGGTAGCCTCATCTTCGTTGAGCTCGTTAATGATCTCCGCTACATCGGCAAAGTGCAAGTCCTCCAAAAGAACCTGAAGCTCCTGATCTTTTTGGTTTTCGATGAGCGCTTCGATTTCCGTAATTAGCGCTTCGGTAAGTTTAAAGGGTGTCATACGGCCGTTACGATGAATTTTAACATCTGCCGCAAAGCTAAAGAAAAAGGTTTAGAATGGAGGGGCCGTTTGCGTTTCCACTTCGGAAAAACGCAAGTGCCGTCAAGGCTATTTTATTTTTGAGGAACCGGTATCAATCCTTCATGTCGGTTTCTATTTTTTGGGTCAACGCCAAAAAATCGGAGACCTTAAGTTGTTCGGGGCGTTTGTCGAAAATGGGGTCGGCCCGCAAGGTTTCGGAAAGGTCGAACGCCTTTAAACTATTGCGCATCGTTTTTCTACGTTGGTTAAAAGCGGCCTTGACCACCCTAAAGAACAGTTTTTCGTTACAGCCCAAGGACTGCCCTTCTTTTCTTTTTAACCGGATTACACCGGACTGTACCTTGGGCGGGGGATCAAAAACCTGCGGGTGTACCGTAAAAAGATACTCGGCATCGTAAAAGGCCTGTACCAGTACCGAAAGGATGCCATAGGTTTTACTGCCCTCTTTTTCACATATTCGTTTGGCGACCTCTTTTTGGAACATTCCCGAAAACTCGGGAACACGATCGCGTACTTCCAAGAGTTTGAAAACAATTTGGGTAGATATGTTGTAGGGAAAGTTGCCGGTGATGGCAAACGGTTCCCCATTGAATAGGGTACCGAGGTCGTACTTTAAAAAATCGGCCTCCAATACGGTGAACGAACCTTGCTTGGCCAATACCTTTGGGTGTTCCAAGGGAAAGCTATGGTTCAGGTAAATGATCGATTCCGCATCGAGGTCCATGGCTACCAACTCCAGGTCGCGCAGTAACAGGTATTTGGTAAGCACCCCGGTTCCCGGACCTATTTCGATAACGTTGCGATAGGGATCAAGTGAAAGCGTTTCGGCTATTTGTTGCGCAATGGCCTCGTCCTTTAAAAAGTGCTGTCCCAAGTGCTTTTTTGCCTTTACGGGACGTTGCTCACCTCCGTTTCTAGCGTTTTTCTTCTCAAAACGGGACGGATATTTTTTCTTTTTGGACATGTATCGGTTTAAAATTGGGAATCAGTGATCCTTGCTTACATACACCCATGCCTTTCTTCCAGAGGCCAGTGTTACGGTAATACGTTCATACAGATTGCCTTCATAGGAGTCCGCAAGCCGTAATTCGTTTTCGGTCAACGGATACACCTCGCCAACAACATGGTCTTCCCCGTTTTTTGACGGAACAATGTTGGGGTAGGTATCGGCAACCTGTTCGGCCTTAAGGGCATAGGAAAAAAGGGTGTCGGAGGTATGCATCAGGGTTTTTGAAAAAACCGCTTGTTGTATCGTTTTGTCCCTCAAGGTGCCGTAGGCGAACAACAGTTGTGTGGATGTCTCTTTTGCGACATCTTTCTCGCTGATGACTTCCAGTTCTGTTCGGAACGATACAAATTTTCCAGGGAAAAGCTGGTGGGCCTCGTCGCGAAGCTTCGGTGCGTCTTCTTTATAGTAGCGCTCCAAGGTTTCCCGGTCCTGAACGGTAAATTGTACCGAATAGGTATGGCCGCCCATTTCCTCGGTGACCAGCACCTTTGCCAGTTTTGCATTTAGGAATTTCCCCGTTGCCAGTACGTCGGGAATGTGGGTCTCTTTCATCCATTGGAGCCATTGCTCGTGAACGATCTGTTCAATATTGGTGGTTACGTTATAAATGAGCATTGTTTATCGGTGTATGGGAAAAGCGGTGCGTAGCACCATCGTTTTTATGGATTTTTGTGCCGGGATCTTGGATCAGTTAACGGGGTCGCCCCTTAGTTTTCTGAAGTTTTTCCGTGCCTGCGGAAAGTAATAACTATCTTGATACCTATAGATGATCTTTTCGTATTGCGCCTTTGCTTTTTCCGGGGCGTTCAGTTTGGTTCGATAAAGTTCCCCTAGGGCAAAGTGGGCGTCATCGGCCAATATGCCGTTGGGATAGAATTCGATAATTTTAAGGTAGTTGAATTCGGCCGCTGTATAGTCCTTCAATTGCTCCAACAACTGCCCCTGTTGGAACAGGGCATCGTCCTCTATTTTTTCGCCCTTGTGTTCTTTTAAAATAATATCCAACGTATCTATCGCCGCCCGGGTTCTGTTTTGATAACCTAGCAAGTCGGCACGCGCATATTTTTTAAGGGCGGTCTGTGTGGAATCTTCCAAGGAGTTGTCGGAGATAAGAAGGCTCAACTGCATGGCATCATTGGCGATCAATTGGGAGGTGGACCCTCGTAATACTTTAAGTTGGGTAAGTGCCCAATCGAAATCGCCCTTGTAAAAGCTGGTCTGGGCCACTTTGTACCGGGCTTCTTGGCCCAGCATATCGTTTTTTAACCCTTTTTGCGTCTGTGAAAAATAGATCAGGGCCTCGTTGAACCGTTGGTCGTATACCAATATGTCGCCAAGGGCAAGTTTGATGTATGCTTTTCCCCTGGGGTTCAAAGGCAGTTCCAAACTGTTTTTTAGGATGCGGACAGCGGGATCGGGGTCGTTCTTCTCAAAAGTAAGAAAGTTGGCATAGGCCACCTGTAATTGCAAGGTGCCGTTGTCGTAACCGTATTGTTCCATCAACTCCTCGAAACGTGCTTCTACCGTGTCCAGCGTTTTGGCATCCGCTGTCCGTAATTGCAATGTAATCAATTGCAATTGAGCGTTCAAAAGGTTGTTGGGATTGTTGTTGTTTTTGATTATATATTCAAAAACCTCGCGGGCCAAATCGTTTTCATTTTCCTCCATCGCAAGTTTTCCAAGGTTTTCCAAACGTTGTACGGAACTCGATTCGGATCGGCGGTAAATGGCCTTTTCTTGGCGGAAAGCACTGCCGAACTGCTTTTGTTGTACAAAAAGCCAACTGAGCAACTCGTTCCACAACACATCCGGATTGCGTTGGGCATTCTCAAGTAATATCTTTTTCAGTTTAAGATTGTTCCCGTTTTCGGGGTCTTCCGATATAAAGTCGTCAATACTGCGCAATACATTGGATTTGGAGGTTTTGCCCTCGCTGATCAATTTTAGGTAGGCGCCGTACATTTTTTCCACGTCGCCCTTTTCACCGTATAGTTTCGCCAGTTGGTAATTGTAGTCGAGGTTGGGGTTCAATTCCATGGCTTTGGAATAGGCCGACAACGCTTGGTCCAAAAGGGCATATTTCTGAAAACGGAGCCCTATGGCATAGCCGTAACTCGGTTTTTTTTCAATTTGTGCTAGGGCCTTACGGTAGTTTTTTAAGGCTTCTTCTTGTTGGTCCTGTAGCGTGTGGTTGTATCCCAGCTCTACGTAAAAAGTGGGGTTGGCATATGGTTTTCCCAGTTGTTGCAGCAAATACCCCTCGGCATCCCCATAGCGTTCCAATTGCTGGTAGCAAGCGATCAACCCTTCCCCATAATCGGTACGTCTAGGGTTTTGGCGCACCAATTTTTCGTAAAAGACCACCGCTTTTTCAAAACTTCCGTCGTTAAAGTATTGTTTGGCAAGAAAGTCGTCTTGCGCGCTAAGCGCGCCGACCGAAACAAAACAGCAAAGGGAAAGAAGGAAATGTTTCATGTGCGTTACCAAAGGTAATTAAGTTGGCATACAATCGTTATCAATAAACTCTTAAACCTGAAATTTATTTGATAAATCGGGGGAATTGGGGCTATGGGACGAAAAGACGTAACCCGGGTAGGACGAAAGGAAAATTGGGAATAGCTTTTAGCGTTTTGGTCAGTGGTTTTATGTGGTGGATTTTGTTGCAAGAGGTTGTTTTTCTATCCAATAAAAAGGTGCAACTCATGATTTTGAATTTTTGGCTTTTATGGGATAACTAGCGTTGTAAATCCATGTGTTTTTGTTTTTCGAACGCGATTTGTCGGGATTGATGAATAATCCAAGCCAAAAGTTCTCCTTTCCTAAGGTATGAATCACTTCAGTACTTTGCTAGTATGAGGTTATTTAAGCCTTGGTTAACCATGAACCCTATGATGTAATCTAAGCAGGTAACCAATAAAATAGAGAACACCTACCTTGAACGGCTAGGTTTCCCCAACAAGCTCCAGATCTGAGATTTCATACACTACAAATCCGGTTTCCGTGGGGAGCGTTTTTTTTATTTTCCAATGGTGTAGCGCATCCTTAAAGCGTTTTTCGGGGTTGTCGGCCAAAAAGTCGCGTACGTATTGTGCCAGCATATTGTTTGCCGCAATGGCCCTTTTAAAATCGGGATTCTTTTTACGGTCCTCCAATTCGTGCCAGATCATTACGGCATCTTCCAATGTTTTGCCCGTATTTGCCTTTACCCAATCCATAAAATCGGAATGGCACGAAAATCGTTTTCCGACATGCGATTTCATAAAATTCCTGAAGTTGGGGCCAAAACTGACCGAGTCGGTAATTTTGGTATCCAGGGAAAGAGAGGCGCGGGCCCAGTTAAAGGTCGATTTTTTTACCTTTTTAGGGGCTTTGGGCAAGGGCTCGTTCGGGTGGTCCAGCGCAAAAATAATACGGTCGCGCAGTTCAAATTTTCGTCCATTACCGGGAATGTTCGCCTGTTTGCAAATGGCGACCAACTCCTCCTTGAGCCAGTACCATCGGTTGAATTCGGCCCCTGTGCGGATGTCTTCAAATGGAGGACGTTCCATAAATACTACCCAATTGTATCGAAACCACAGTAGGGGACCAATACCTCCGGAATATTGATGCCGTCGGCAGTTTGGTAGTTTTCCAGGATGCCGGCCAATACTCTTGGCAGGGCCAGTGCGCTTCCGTTGAGCGTATGTGCCAGACGGCTTTTTCCATCGGAATCTTTATATCGCAATTTCAAACGGTTGGCCTGGTAGGTTTCAAAATTGGAAACGGAACTGATTTCCAACCAACGGTCCTGTGCCGTGGAAAACACCTCAAAATCATAGGTAAGTGCCGCGGTAAAACCGAGGTCTCCCCCGCAGAGGCGCAATATCCTAAAGGGAAGTTGCAGTTCCCTTAAAATGGTTTTAATATGTTCGACCATACCGTCCAAAGCGTTATAGGATTCGCTCGGGTGCTCCACACGAACGATTTCTACCTTATCAAATTGGTGTAGGCGGTTCAAACCGCGTACATGTGCCCCGTAGCTGCCCGCTTCCCTTCTAAAACAAGGGGTATATGCGGTATAACATATGGGAAAGTCGTTTTCGGCAACTAGTTCGTTCCGCATCAGGTTGGTAACGGGTACTTCGGCCGTTGGGATGAGGTACAGGTCGTCTTCCCCAACATGGTACATTTGCCCCTCCTTGTCCGGTAATTGCCCGGTGCCAAGGCCCGAAGCCTCGTTTACCAAATGGGGCACCTGCATTTCGGTATAGCCGGCAGCACTATTTTTATCGAGAAAGTAAGAGATCAATGCTCGTTGTAACCGGGCTCCCTTTCCTTTGTACACGGGAAATCCCGCTCCGGTAATTTTTACACCGAGCTCAAAATCGATGATATCGTATTTTTTTGCCAGCTCCCAATGGGGGAGGGCATCCGCGTTCAAGGTCGGTATGGCCCCTTCTTGGAAGATTTCTTCATTGTCCGCTTCGGTAACTCCGGCAGGTACGGAGCTATGGGGAACGTTGGGTATTTGATAGAGTGCTTTCTGTAATGCTTCGGCAGAGGTGTTCAAGGTGTCCGTCAAGGTTTTGGACTCCTCTTTTAGCGCGGTGGTCCGTTCCTTTAAAACGTTCGCTTCCTGTGCCTTGCCGGTCTTGAACAGTTGTCCTATTTCTTTGGAGAGCTTGTTCGCGTTTGCCAAGGTGGCGTCAAGTTGGGTCTGTGTAGCCCTTCGTTGCTCATCAAGTTGGGCAACGGTGTCCAACAATGCCGTGGCATCGATACCCCTTTTGTTCAACGCAGCGATCAACGCTTCTTTGTTCTCCCGAATCGCCTGTAATTGTAGCATCTCTTTTATTTTAGGATGCAAATTTAATCTTAATTATACAGGCTACCAATCCAGAGTCGAATCAATTTTCGGTCGTATCCGCTTCGGACGAGGGTAAAATAAAAGCATTGTGGTGGAGATGCGACCAGGGAACCGCGGCAAGATCTACGGTCGGGTCAATAAACGGCCTGTACGGTTTTCCGTTAACGCTTACTTTGGAACCGATAGCATATACGGAAACGGCGATGCCTTTTTCGGCGTAGATGGCCTTTAATTTCTGGGCGAACTGCCAAATGAAATCCGGATAGGACCCAAGCCGTCGGCGTTGTTTTGCGGTAAGGTATTTTGAAGCGTCGATATACTCTTTCTTCTGGGTGTCCTTGTGCACAACTTGAAACTGGATGCGTCCCGCCCTACTGCGGAGCATCATACGCCAACTCAAACGATGCCCTTCTTCCGTCCATAGCACATCGTCCGGTATCAGATGGTGGCGTAGCGGAAGGGCGATCTGAACCAGAAAATAGATGCCCAAAACCAAGAGCAAAGGTCTGTTGTATGCCGGGGATAGCTCCGGTGCGTCGCTGTAATGGGGTTTCTTTTTAAAAAAGAGGTTGTTGATGGTTTTGGTGTCGAAAAAGAAAACGGTGAAAGCTAGCGACAAATAGGGGAAAATTCCGATCTGAAAAACAATAGAATTAAAAAGATGGAAAAAAATAGAGGCAATGAACGCCGGTTTACGGGTGGGTTTCCATAACAGTGCCGGAATGATCAAAAGATCGAAGAGGATTCCAAAAACACCGATGATCTTATGGATCCAGGGAAGTTGCAATACCGATCCGATAATGGGATACCCTGCCTTTCCCTGCATAAGAATTTTTACAATTCCAAAATCGACCCAATCGCCGTACATTTTTGCGATGGCGGCATAGGTGTAAACGATAAATAGCTGTAGTACTATGGACCATTTTATCCAACCGGGCATGCTGATGGTACGGATGTTGGGATTTCGTTTGACATCAAGGGAGAAATAACGGTTTGCCGGAAAAACGGCCATACACCCCGAAATTAGGACCAAAAGGTAGTAATGGTTGTTGTACGAGGTCTTTTGCATCAGGTACGCCCCGGTCCAAAGCAAGGTAAAGGCGATGGCACAAAAGCGGTACCGGTACCCTAGGGCAATGCCCACGCCCAAGGTGCCCATAATCGCAAAATAGACGTACATTCCAACTCCTGGCAAGGGCTGTAACCATTCAAAGCCAATAAAATTAAAGGTGAACTCGGGCTCCACAAGGGTACGGCGTACCCATCCCGTTACGATGGCGCCGTAACACTCCAAGGCGCAAAGGATGCCGAAAAATACCCTAAAAATGATGAGTGGGGAATTATCGATCCTTCCAAAGAGCAAACGGCGTATCATTTTTCGGAGAGTATCTTAAGGGAAACCAGTCGGTCCTGCTGCAATTGTTTTTGGAGCGCTTCCACCGATTCGAACTTGTGTTCGTCCCGTAGGCGTTTTACCACTTGTATTTGCAATTTTTGGCCATATAAATCGCGATCAAAATCAAAAAAGTGGATCTCGATCCGTTTTTGGAGCGGCCGATTTTCCTCTTCCTCCGATACGGTAGGATTGTGCCCAATGTTCATCATACCATGTACCGTAATGCCATTAATGCTGCTGTGTACAAGATAAACGCCATTTTTGGGAACCAGTTTATAGGTTTCATCCAAATGCAGGTTCGCCGTAGGAAACGCCAATTGTCGCCCCAATCCCTTTCCTTTTTTTATACTGCCGCTGAGCATATAATCATATCCCAGAAAGGTATTTGCCGTAACGATGTCACCATCCAAAAGGGCTTTGCGAATTTTGGTGGAACTTACCGAAACGGCATCGATTTCTTGGGCGGGAATTTCGGCTACCTCAAAATCCAGTGTCGCGCCAAAGGTTTTGAGGTCATCGATGTTCGCGGTGCGGTTTCTTCCGAAACGATGGTCGTAACCGATGATTATTTTTTTAGTGCGCAATTGGTTTACGAGAACATCCCTTACAAAACTTGTAGCCGATAATCGGGAAAAATCCTTTGTAAACGGATGGATGACCAATTGATCTAATCCCATTTCCTCCAAAATCCTGGATTTCTCTGAAATGGTGTTCAGTAGTTTGATATCGCTATCTTTCTGCAACACCATTCTTGGGTGTGGAAAGAAGGTCAGTACGGTCGATCGAAGTCCTTTTTCCTTTGCTTCCGCAATCAATCGCTCCAAAATGGTGCGGTGCCCGATGTGTACGCCGTCAAAGGTGCCGATCGTAATGGCCGTGGGGTGCTTTTCGTCGTATTTTGTAATGCCTTGGACTGTTTTCACGTAGCGGTTGATCAGAAAAAAACGTATCTTCGGTATTTGGTAAAACCCCGTAGATGGCCGCTAAATTACGTCTTGTTTTTTCATTTTCCATATTATTTTTATCCTTTTACGGATTCGCACAGCAGAAGTACTGGACGCCCACATCTGCGAACGGTAGACAGGCGAAGAAGCTTGTCAGCAGGCTGCAGGTAAAGGGAGGCCGCTATTTCTCCTTGGACCGCCAAGCATTTCGGTCCGAATTGGATATTCTTACAAAAGATACGTCTGGTTCCACCATTCTTTATTTTCCCGACGAGGCGGGAAAATTGGTAGCGTTCCGTGTTTCGGAGCATTCGATAATGGCTCCAGAACTTGCACAAAAATATCCTGAGGTCCGTTCTTATCGGGGCTATTCCTTAACCAACAAAGCGGACCGTATTCGATTCAGTATTTCACACAAGGGATTGCAGGGAATGACGACCTACGCGGACGAACGCGCACCAACCTTTATCCAAAAAAGCGGTGATGACCGCTATTTGGCGTATGCCCGGGATTCCTATTCCCGTGCGGATATCGATTTTGTTTGTGACACTAAAGCAAAGGTACATCGCAATGAAAGGGCCTCGGCCTTACGCCCGGTCGATGGGCAGGTCTTGCGGGAATATCGATTGGCCGTATCGGCTACCGGGGAATATACCGAGTATCATGGAGGAAGCGTTTCGGATGCCTTGGCCGCTATAAATGCCACAGTAACGCGGATTAATGCGCTTTTTGAAACCGATCTGGCGGTACGTTTGGTTTTGGTGGGCAATACCGATTCCGTTATCTATACCGATCCGGATACCGACCCGTATACCGGAAATTTGAACAATCAGGCCCAGAGTACCCTTACCCGCGAAATCGGGGAGGCCAATTATGATATCGGCCATTTGTTCAATAATGATCAAAACAATGGAAACGCCGGTTTCATAGGAGCGATATGCGAAGATGGTTCCAAGGGAAGTGCCTTCTCCTCGGGAACTACGCCCGAAGGGGACATTTTTGATCTGGATTTTGTCGCCCATGAAATTGGACACCAATTGGGGGCCAACCACACCTGGTCCTTTGAGTCGGAGGGCACACAGGTGCAGGCAGAACCGGGAAGCGGTACTACGATTATGGGCTATGCGGGAATAACGGGGAGTGACAATGTCGCCCTAAACAGCGACGATTATTTCCATTATAATAGTATCGTCCAAATTATTGAAAACTTGGAAACGAAAAGTTGTGGACAATCGATTCCTTTGACCAACACGCCTCCGGTAATTGCCCCACTATCGGATTATACCATACCAAAAGGGACCGCATTTGTGCTGACCGGGGAGGCAACGGATGCCGATGCCGGTGATGTGCTTACATATACTTGGGAACAAATAGACGATGGGGTGGTCACCCAGGGAACGTTCGGTCCTTTGAACCCCAGCGGTGCAAACTTTAGATCGTTACCACCGAGCACCGACCCGACACGTTATTTTCCCAACCTTTCTCGGGTGCTGGCCGGACAATTGACCGAGACGACACCAAACTTTAACGATGATTGGGAGACGGTTTCGGAAGTAGAACGCGAAATGAATTTTGCCCTTACCGTGCGCGACAATGCCACCGGAGGAGGACAGGTAGGTACGGCGCTCAGCGCTATCCAAGTTATTAACGGCGCCGGACCCTTTTTAGTTACCTCACAGGAAAGTTCCGATGCGGTTACCGCCGGTGATGTAATGACGGTTACTTGGGATGTGGCCAATACCGATACCGCACCCGTAAACGTCAGCAGCGTAGACCTTTTGCTTTCCACGGATGGCGGAACTACTTTTTTACCGCTCGCCGAAGGTGTGCCGAACGATGGTAGCCATGAGGTAGTGGTGCCCGGTTTACCGACGACGGCGGCCCGGATCATGGTAAAGGCCCAAGGGAATATTTTTTACGCGGTAAATGCGGTCGATTTTGAAATTGTAAGCGCCCCGGTCGTTCTTGCTTTTGAAACACTTTCCTATGAAGTGTGCCAAGGTGACGACCTTAGTTTCGTATTCGACTATCAGACCTTCGACGGTTTTTCGGCGGAATCGACCTTTAGTGCTACCGTACCAGCGGGAGCCAACGTCGTTTTTTCTCCGGCCACGGCCACGGCGAACAATACCGAGGTCACCGTAACGGTATCCAATACAAACAATGTGGCGGTAGGCGCCTACGAAATCGTTGTTTCGGGTACCGCAACGGGAAATGTAAAAGAGGTCCCTTTGGCGCTCGGCGTTTTCGATGATGGCTTTGAGGCCGTTACCTTACAATCACCGGCGGATGGCGCGGAGGAGGTGACCTCCGTTCAAGAGCTGCAATGGGAAGGGAATGGCGGCTACACCGCCTATGATATAGAAATAGCAACGGATGTGGCCTTTGCCAATATTACGGAAACCGCTACGGTAACGGATAATGCCTATCTGCCCTTAGCTTTGGAGAACGACCAACAGTATTTTTGGCGTGTACGGCCAAAAAATGTTTGCGGGGAAGGTGCTTTCGGAACTGCTTTTGGTTTCCGTACAATCCCGTTCAATTGTATTACAAAAGCGAGTAGGGACGGTGAATTGCAAATTTCGAGTACGGGTACACCGACGATTACTTCTACCATATCCTTTTTTGAAAACCTTCCGGTGGCCGACATCGATGTTATTTTGGATGTGGACCATACTTTCTTGTCCGATTTGGTCATTACGTTGACTTCCCCTTCGGGAACTTCGGTGACCATGGTATCCAATTCCTGTGGAGACCTTAAGAATATCGATGCCATTTTTGATAATGATGCGGAGCCATTTCAATGTGACGGCACTCCTGCGATTTCCGGGCGCGTAAGACCGCTAGGGGGGTTGGGCAGTTTTAACGGGGAATCTATTTTTGGGGATTGGGTACTGACCGTAACCGATACGGCCCCGGCCGACGGTGGTTTTTTAAGGTCGTTTTCCATGGATGTGTGCGTGGAAGGGGAGTTTAGTCCCGATGCCGATAACGACGGTATTTTTGATGACGACGATCTTTGCCCCGATACCCCTGACGGTCAGGAGGTCGATGTCACCGGTTGTCCTGTTTTTAGGCTCGGTAACGACTCATTACAGATCTCAGTTATCAGCGAAACATGTCGAGCCAACAATGACGGAGAGATCATAATAGTACCGGATACCGAACTGGACTATTCCGTAAGTGTTGAAGGAAACGGCGTTTCAATAGCGGATACCTTTACTACGGTCTTTCGTGCCGGAAGTTTGGATGCCGGCACCTATACCGTTTGTGTTCTTGCGGCCGATGGCGATATTACGTATGAAGAGGCCTGTTCCGAAGTAGTGGTGACCGAACCGGAGGCACTGAGCGTATCGGCAACATTGGCCATGGACAACAGCGCGGTCATCTTAAATTTTGAAGGGGCGGATAGTTATGAAGTGTCATTGAACGGTGTGGTAAGGGTAGTAACTGAAGAAACCATACGTTTGGATTTGCAAAAAGGCGTCAATACGGTAAAGGTAAACACTGGCTTGTCGTGCCAAGGTAGTTATGAAGAGCGGTTTTACTTGTTCGATGGTTTGGCGGTCTATCCCAATCCGTTCGTCGATAGGGTGACCGTAAATGTGGCTGATGCTGGAATTTTTACTATGGAAGTGTATTCCTTGAACGGTAAGTTGGTACTCAGCGATTCCAAAACGATTCCCGGTACGGAAGCGGTACTGGATGTTTCGGGGCTGGCTTCGGGAACGTATTTTTTAAAGGTTTTTGGGGAGTCCCAGAACGAAACGGTTAAACTGATCAAGCAATGAGGTTTTTAGGTGCGATACTAGTATTGGGGATGTTTATCATCGGGTGCAAAAAGGATCCTGGACCTCCTGTAGCGGCCCTTTTGGTTGCCCCTGCCAGGAATCAAGAATGTACCCCGATAACCTCTGAAAGTAATGGTGAAAACGTGGTGCGGTTCGTTTGGGAGGCCAGTGCGAACACCGATACCTACCAACTAAGGGTGACCAATTTGGAAACCAATGCCGTGGAGACGCGTACCATACCTGAAAATAGTGCTACGGTCACCATAGCACAGGCTGCGCCTTTTTCCTGGTCGGTAACCTCTCGTAACGGAGCGGTTTCCGAAACGGCAAAAAGTGATACATGGTTTTTTTACAGCCCCGGGGCCTTAACCAGTTTTGCTCCGTTCCCTGCCGAGATAATCGCCCCTCCGCCTGGTGGACAGGTAATCCGGAACGGTAATGGAGAAGTAAGCCTACAATGGTCCGGACGCGATTTGGACGACGATATCGAAAGATATGAGGTGTATTTATCGACCTCCGATTCCGAACAGGAACTCATCGCTTCGCCAACGGCAGTTACTAGCAGTTTTAGCGTTGCCGTGGAAGAAGATGTTTTATATTATTGGCGCATCGTTACCAAGGACAGGGAAGGGAATACTTCCGATACCGGAGTGTTGAGCTTTAAAGCGCTATAAAAGCTGCTTTAATGCCAATGGGCCATTTTAAGGAGCAATTGGGTGTAGTATCGAAAATCGAAAACCGTCTTCTTAAAGTTTTCGACAGTGTTTTAAATGGACCTTATCGTTAGTGGCAGTTTGGTTCCCGCAATTATCTTTAGGCTATGTGCCATTGAATTGGTTCATGGTAATCGCCGTCCCCGACAATACGAAGGAGTGTACCATTTGAACGCTTTTTTCCAAACGTTCCTTTAAATCCACTTGCTCTTGGTCGCTCCATTTCCCCAGTACGTAGTCTACCTGGCGTCCCTTTCCAAAATTGGCCCCGACACCAAAACGCAATCTGTTGTATTTTGAACTTTGTAGCAGTTGTTGAATATCTTTTAAACCGTTGTGGCCACCGTCGCTCCCTTTGGTCTTCATACGCAATGTGCCAAAAGGGAGGTGAATGTCGTCCGTTATCACCAACACATTTTCAAAGGGAATCTTTTCTTTTTCCATCCAATATTTTAACGCCTTACCGCTCCGGTTCATATAGGTGGATGGCTTTAGGCACAGTACGCTTCTTCCTTTGATCTTGAATTGCCCGACATCGCCAAGTTTGGCGGTGGTAAAGGTAAAATCGTTCGCCTGTTGTAGTGCATCCAGAATTGTAAAGCCAATGTTGTGGCGTGTATCAACATATTCGGTTCCGATATTGCCGAGGCCTACGATCAAAAACTTTTTCATGGAGTCGGTTTGGTTAAGAAGTGTTGCTTTTGATTTAAAAAGTGTTCTAAGGGTGGGCCACATAGGGTAAGGATGAACGGGTTAAAAATACAAAAGCATCCCGAAACCCGAAAAGGTTCGGGCAGGGATGCAATTTTGTAAAAGGTTTTGGTCGCGAGGCTATTCTTGGGCTTCGCTTTCCGCAGCCGGAGCTTCCGCTCCCTCTGCACCTTCTTCTCCTTCTTCTTCTTCATCGTCGGTGGCGATCGCAGTACGTGCAGTTTTAACTTGTACAACTACCGTGGTATCCGGATGTAAAATAGTAAAATCGTCATTGATCAAACTGGCAACGGAAATATTTTGTCCAATTTTCAATTTGGAGATATCAACGTCAAAGAAATCCGGTAACTTGTCCGGAAGGGCCTTAATGGCCAGTTTTCGTTTTCTGAACAACAATCGCCCACCGTTTCGTACTCCGGGGGAGTTTCCGGCCAAAACTACCGGAATGTTCATGGTTACCGCTTTGTCCGGGAACAATTGATAGAAATCGATGTGTAAAATCTTGTCGGTAACGGGGTGAAACTGAATGTCCTGCATTACGGCATTCACTTTGGTCCCGTTTTCGAGTTCAACCACAACAGTGTGTGCGTTGGGGGTATACACCAAATCCCTAAAACTTAGTTCGTTCGCTGAAAAGTGTATTGGTTTATCCCCTCCGTATACCACGCAAGGAACCTGTCCAGCATTACGTAGTGCTTTCGCTGCTTTTTTGCCTACGCTTTCTCTTTCTGATCCTTTAATTGTAATTGACTTCATTATAGCTATTAAGTATTAATATTCTTGAATTTGGTACTTCGCGCAATGGGAAGCTACATTAAAAATTTTGATGCGATCGATGTATTGTGATGTACGCGTTGCATAACATCGGCAAAAAGGTCGGCACAACTAAGCACCTTTACCTTGTCATTTTCCGTATGTATCGGGATACTATCGGTTACGATCAATTCCGACAACTGTGACTGTCTGATTTTTTCATAGGCATTGCCCGAAAGCAACCCGTGGGTTGTAATGGCCCTTACGCTCAAAGCTCCGCGCTCCATCATCAGATCGGCGGCCTTGGCAAGCGTTCCGGCGGTATCTACCATATCGTCGACCAAGACAACGTTTTTGCCCTGAACGTCCCCTATCAGCTCCATATGCGAAATCACATTGGCTTTGGCGCGCTGCTTGTAGCAGATCACCACATCGCTTTCCAAGGCTTTGGAGTAGGCATAGGCCCTTTTGGAACCTCCCATATCCGGAGAAGCTATGGTTAAATTATCCATATTTAGCGACTTCAAATAGGGAAGAAATAGGGTGGATGCGAACAGATGGTCGACCGGTTTTTCGAAAAACCCTTGAATTTGGTCTGCATGCAGGTCCATGGTAATAATACGCGTTGCTCCCGCCGCCTCTAGCATTTTGGCAATTAATTTCGCCGCTATGGGTACACGGGGTTTGTCCTTTCGATCTTGTCTGGCCCATCCAAAATATGGGATTACGGCAGTTATGTGCCGGGCAGATGCCCTTTTTGCTGCATCCAACATGAGCAACATTTCCATTAAGTTCTCCGAACTTGGATGCGTGGAACCAATAATAAAGATTCGGGCACCGCGTACGGACTCCTCAAAGGAAGGTTGAAATTCCCCATCACTGTACCTTGAAATATGCACATTGCCCAAGTCGGTTCCGTAAGATTTGGCAATCTTCTCGGCCAAGGCCCTACTGTCGGTACAGGCAAAAATCTTGGGTTCCGGTACTTGATATGGCATAGTACAATTGTTATTGGTCCAAAAACGGGCCTATTCGTTTGGGAACTGCCTGTTTTCTAAGGAGGTGCAAATTTAAAAATTAATTTCTGTTGCTAAAGGATAATTGTTGTTATTTTTATTCTTTAAACAAAAATATTTTTTAGCTTTGCAGTCCGAAATAAAAATCGTCGAGTAGCAATCCCGAACGCTCGTGAGTTAAATGCTCGGTTAAAAATAGTGAAGTATCATTATGACCGAGTGGCGGCCCTGAAGTAACGGGAGGTAGACGCTCGGTCAAATATAATTGAAACACCATAATGCTCGAGTGGCGGAACTGGTAGACGCGCTGGATTCAAAATCCAGTTCCTTTGGAGTGTGGGTTCGATTCCCACCTCGAGTACTTTTAAAACCCTGATACGGATTGTGTCAGGGTTTTTTTATGGAATGCACTATAACTTTTTGAACGGAGTTCTTACCGGTATCAGGTAAACGGATCGGATGGATTCCTAGGAAATTTGACGGTTACCGGCAAGAATGTAATCAATAGGCGTAGCTTTAAAGTTCTCATAGTGAAGCTTTATACAGGAAAGCCTTCAAATAAAAACATCGAATCCATCAGTTTTCGCTATCTTTTGTAAGCCCTAACGCACATTCGATTTGGGTGCTTAAATAAAATTGATGAAGGAAACACTGGAACCCCAACTTGTACGGATAGCGGAAATCATTAAGGACGATTATTCCAAATCGGAGCACATCGGTCTGCTTTCGGGCCGTTCTGGCCTGGCGCTGTTCCAATTTTATTGCGCAAAGTATTTTGATGACGATTCCTATGCCGAGGTCGGTGTTGAAATACTGTCGTCCATTACCGAAAGTATCGACAACGGATATTCCTATGCTACCTATTGTAATGGTATAGCAGGGTTTTGTTGGACAGTGCAGCATTTGGTCGAGCATGATTTTATCGATTTGGACGTAAAGGAGCTGTTGGACCCTTTCGATTCGTTCTTGTTTTCCCAACAAGAGTTTGAACTGAACAATGGAAACTACGATTTTCTACATGGGGCGATGGGGTATGCGTTTTACTTTCTAAGCCGATACCTCGGCAGTTCCGATAATGAAAGTCGCGAGAAGTATGAAACCTTTTTGGAAAGCTTTGTTCTCCGCATGGAGGAAATGGCGATACCGGACGGCCCGGATTTCAAATGGGAATCGGTATTGGACGAGGAAAAAGGAGATAAGGTCTTTAATTTGGGACTGTCGCATGGTATGAGCAGTATTGTGTACTTTTTTTGTCGCTTGTACGATGCAAGTATTTTACGGGACAAACTAACACCGTTGATCAACGGGGCCATAGGGTATATATTGCGTTTTGAGAACAAAGGAGAAACGGGATTTTCCTTGTTTCCAAATTGGATCGTGCCGGGGAGTCCGCCGGAGCATCACAGCCGATTGGCTTGGTGCTATGGTGATATCGGAATTGCAATAGCCTTGGGTACGGTCGGTAGAACGTTTGGAAAACCGGATTTAGAAACGAAATCCGAAGAAATTCTACTACATTCCGCCAAACGGGTACGCGTGGAGGAAACTATTGTTGTAGATGCCGGTTTTTGCCACGGTTCTTACGGAAATGCCCATATGTTCGAAAGTTTCGCAGCCCGTTTTAAAAACGATCGCTTTAAGGAAATTGCGGAGTTTTGGTTAACGGACGGCATCGATAAACATACCGGAGATGCTCTAGAGCCGTACCGGCAGTATAATCATATGCGCGATAGTTGGGCATTCGATATTGATGTGCTCGAAGGAGTTGCAGGTATCGGACTCTGCATGATCGATTACCTGTCCGAGGAAAACAATACGTGGGATGAATGTCTGATGCTACGCTAAGCTTTTTTTCGGGATTTGATTGGTATGGAAGCGTTTAGGGGGATTAAGGAGCTTCCAATTTGTTTAGGATTGTTGTAATCAAAAATAAAATAGCGATACCAACAGAAAAAGGCCATGGATGTCCATAGCCTTTTTCAATTGAATTCATCTTTAAAAGATGCCGTTCAATAGCAGCAACCGGCATTTCCGATCCTACTACCACAACTCAATGAAGCTGTTCCACCGCCATTGCATCCGCAAGCCGTAGGGTAACTGCCTCCCAATATTTTTTGTTGTGCGGCGCTACTTAATTCGCTTACCGTCTTTTTCTTCAAACTCAAACCTACTTTTTTCTTTTTTTCATGACTTCAAGATTTAAAAGGTTAACATTCATTTTACCTCTTGAAATTACGAATTACATACGCGAATAAAGTAAAGTAAATCTTACTTTTTTATTAAATTCTTACAGATTATGTTAAGTTGATGTGAAAATCGAAGCAATATGTTTTAAACCCGCTTTATGCATTAGAAAATCTATTACAGCTTCCAGCTACTTCAAAATATGGTGCTGCGGTACATTCATAAAATGTCATATTTTATCGCAGCTAAAAGCTTCATTACGAAGTTCTAATGCATAATCCGGGTTAAAAGAGAACCTCTGCTAGGTACCCACGATCAGCATATGAAATAGCAGTGCTTGAAGCAGCAGATCGGTAAGGGTGTCTAGTTGCTGTGCTTCGTCAGTAGTTTCAGGAGAAAATTGCTCCTTAAAGAAATGCATGGCCGAACCGATGGTTATTGGCCGTTCAAAATGATATAACAGAAAATTTTGATATTCACTTAGGGGTATCTCCAAAACGTTGCTCTGTAAGATCGAATCATAACTCCCCGTTTTTATAAGGGCAAAATAATAGTCGCCTTCCCCTGATTCTAAAATAGCTTGAAAATGTACTGCGGCGTTTCCCTTTGGGTCGATATCCCAATTCCTGTCGGATTCGTACGTTTTTATATTGGGGTTGACCACAAATGTTTGGTCCATTAGTGTTCTGATCGGTCGGCTCAGCCATTGTTCCCTTTTTTGAAGAAGTGTGGTTTCAAGAGCGAACAGTGCCGAAACTTGCTGTTGGTCTCCCTTGAGGATATCTTTTTCCTTTTCGATGGCGTAGATTTCCAAAAGTGCCTTTCTTTGGTTTTCGACCGGGACAAGCTGTTCCAACGCCGAGGTGTGGAGGCCGTCTACGGAACGTGATGGATTTTGCGCCCGCAGTATCGGAATTGCCTTTTCCGGCTCCAATCCCAAGAAGGACAGTAGCTGTATCGTTCTTCTATATGTAATGGCCGTGTCAGGCATTTGTGTTATTTATAAAACGGATGACGTTTTCGTAGTATTCCGGGTACTCCGTACGCAATTGCAACTCCAATTCTCTACAGCGATCAAACCTTGTTTTTGCGCTCCCAAATAGATGCACATATTTACGTGTACCGTACTTCCTCATAAAGTCGGTCAGTTGCTGGAGTTGTGGCGTACCTTCATCAATATAGTGCGCGACCTCAATGTCTTTTGCCCTGGCCATAACACTGAACAATAGTTGCTCGTAAATGAGGGCATAACTAGAGCCGACCAAAGAAGGGGTTATTTTGGATCTGTTGCTGTCGATAAAGGAAAATGCCCTATCGGCATATTCTTTGAAAAAGGCGGTGTTCCTTCCCCCGATAATACCCGCGTTGGTGGCCCTTATCCGGCCTTGAAGGCTAAGGTCGGCAGTAATTTCGCCCGGTACGCCGATGCCATTATTTTTTAAATGCCCGAGCGCAAAGTCATAGTGTCCCTCTTCCCCATCTACATGCTGCCCTACAAGTTGTGCCTTTTCCAAATGAGCATCAAAGCGTTCCCAAATGTATACGTCGCCATCGACATGTATAAAAGGATCATTTTGTATGGAATAGGTGTAGAGCTTACCGATTGCCCACAGTTTTTTGGGATAATGGTTTAGCTGATCTAGTACTACTTTTACTTCGGTATAGGGAAGTTGTAGTGCATCGATGAGTATCGCTTTTCCCTTTTTATCGGTAACCAGTTCAATGGCACCATATACCTTTTTAAAGGTCAGGCAGCTTAGCGCCCAGCTCATATAATGGTATTTCCGTTGGCGCCAACCCGCTAGTGATTGTACTACCTCTTCTTGGGAAAGGGCCAGCGGTTTGGACCAAAAACTGTGTACTATTTTAATGACTAAAAGGTATTTGAATTACGCAAGGGGATGTAAGATTATCCATAGTTCCGCTACATTTGTTTCAAATGTAGCTCCTAAAGTGATCAAACGGCCAATAGGTTGGACGTTATTTCAAGTTTCTAGCTTTTCAGCCCACATTGTACTCAACAACATCACAAAACAATTGTCTTTCAGTTGTCCAAAAGTGATTTTTATCGCTTTTGGACAACTCGGTGCAATAATGATGAAATGGGTTCAACGGAAGAAAGGTACTATTGTAGAGGCGATTACGCTATTCCATGGCAAGATTTTTTTTTAGGAAGCATGGAGTCATAAGGTTAGGAGCGGTTTTTGGCCCGATAAAGCGTTCACTATACCATTTTATTCCCCTTGGTCGTGAAGAGAAACAGTTTAAAAAAAGCGGTTTTACTTGGTTTTTTAGGTGTATTGGCCGTAAGCGGCCGTTCCCAATCGAAAAGTTGGCAAGCCCTGAAAATCGATAGCCTTCGACAATTGTTGCCAATGCGGCCTTCGGATAGCGTTTCGCTCTACATTTCTTTGGCCGTCCACTATAACCGAATTGCGAATGATTCTGCTGTGATGTATATCCATAAGGTGAAGCAGGTGCTTAGGGAAGAAACCGACCCAAGGCTAAAACTGGATCTTCTTGCGGCAGAACAACGTTACTTAAGGAATTTTGGAAAGTATGTGGAAGCCAAAAATACAAATATAAGACGCATACGCTTGGCCCGATTAGTGCAGAACCGGCCACAACTTTTTATAGGATATGCTAATCTTGCCTCCTGTTATATGAATTTGCGAAAAGCTGATTCGGCGGAACACTTTTATAAGTTGGCAAAAAAACGGAGCGTTAGGGTCGAAGACCCCTTGTTACTGGGAGAATTTTACAAAAGCCTTGGGTGGTTCTATATGGAGGAGGGGAAACTTCGACTTTCTATGGAAAACAAATTAAAGGCCCTTTCTTATTTTGAGGAAAGTGGTGATTTAGTGGGTATCGGAGATATGTATGGCCAAATTGGAGGAGTACTGTTCGAAACCGAAAAATATAAGGAGGCCATTGTGAGTTTTGAAAAAGCCATAGCGTATGGCCAGAAAACAGGGAAATTGATTACGGTACAACTGGCCATGTACAACCTTACCAATACGTATTTCAGGCTAGGGAATTATGAAAAAGCCATGCAAATGGGCAAGGAGACCGAAAAAGTGGCCCGTGTTATAAAAACCCCTTCGGTGCTGGCAGAGACGTACAAAATACTGGGTTTAGTGTTTTCAAAAGAGCAAAATAGAAAAAACTCACAGGCCTATTTTTTTAAGGCACTTCGATTGTATAGAACTCTTGAAGATTATAGCAATCAAATACGGGTTTTATGGAACTTGGCCTATAATTACAAAGAGCTCGGTGATTTGGAAAAGGCGAAGGAAACGAACGAGAAAGCGCTTAACATTGGTAGAAAGGAAGAAGATTTTGCTTTTAGAATGGAAATTTTTAAGCTGCGTTCACAATTGGATTCCCTTGAAGGGAATTATTTGCCGGCTTTAAAAAACTACCAACGCTATACCGCAATTAAGGATTCGGTAAAAAAAGAAGTCGATTTTCAAAAACTGGGCGAGCTAGAAGTACTACACAATACCTTGGAAAAAGAGAAGGAAATTCTTGCTTTGAACTCCAAAAACAGGGAACAACTTTTACTGTTAAAAGCGCAGAGGTATCAAAATTATTTGCTTTGGGGCGCATTGGTTCTTTTTGTTGTTTGTGCAGCAGGATTCTATTGGATGTTCAAGACCAAGAAAGAAAACAATCGTTTATTATCCTTAAAAAATATGGCAATAGGCCTTGCCAACAAAAGTTTGGTCGATAAGGGGAAGGAGCTACATCTCGCTTTGCAGGATAAGGATGTGCTTATAAAGGAGATCCACCATCGGGTGAAGAACAATTTTCAGTTGGTCATCAGTTTGCTGCGGTTACAGGCCAATCGGTTAGAGGATGAAAAAATTGACTTTTTTGTGATGAGAAGCCAAAACCGAATTCAGGCCATGAGCCTTATCCATGAGTTATTGTACAGCAGTGACAATATGGAGGAAATTGATTTTCAGCGTTATTTGACCGAACTGTTGGATGCCGTACACTATACCTTTGGCTTCACTAAAAAGGATATCTCCTATCAAATAGATGCCAAGGGTTTTCGTTATAATATCGATACGGCAGTGCCGTTGGCCATTGTAATTAACGAATTGGTAAACAATGCTTTTAAACATGGATTTAAAGGACGGAGCAAGGGTTCCTTAACAATAAAACTCTTTAAACGAAATGGCCAGGACGTAGTGGTGGTCGAGGATGACGGCGTAGGGATAAAAGAAGATCAAACCGAGAAAAAAACCTCTTATGGGCTTACGCTCGTAAATGTAGTAGTAAAGCAGCTTAGGGGTACTTTGGAAAAGACATCAACTAATGGAACCAAATATGCATTGGCATTTAGTTCTAAAAAAGAAAACCTATGAAAAAAATACTTATTGTTGAGGACGAGGCTATCATTGCCGCCGATTTAGAAGTGATTTTGACAAAAAATGGTTGGAGTTGTCTTCCCTGTTGCGACACCGCTGAAGATGCCATTGAAAGTATCAAAACAAACGCCCCCGATATGGTGTTGATCGATATTCATTTGATCGGCGAACACAGTGGTATTTATGTGGCCAACTACCTTTTGGTCGAGGACAAGATACCCTATATCTATATTACCTCCCATTCCGACCCCATGACCGTAGATGAGGTCAAAAAAAGCAGGCCCATGGGATACATTTTAAAGCCTTTTAAACCTGAAATCATTAAAGCTACTATTGAAATTGCTTTTTGTAACCATAAACACAGAAATATTGACCCGGTCCGAAATTCTACCGTACCCAAGAGCGACGTCCCCTTTAAGATAAGGAAGATCACCGATTATATTGCCAATAACCTGGACAAGAAGCTGGAAGTGGGCGAGTTGGCCGATATGACCGATTGGAAGTTCCATCATTTTATACGGGTATTCAAAACCTATTTAGGGGTAACCCCATATCAGTATATTTTGGAACAAAAGGTAAGTAAGTCGATCATCCTTCTTAAGGAAACCGATTTGCCCATTGCCGTTATCGCATACGATTTGGGTTTTCAGAGCCATTCTAATTTTTGCAAGACCTTTCAAAAGAAAATGCAGATGAGTGCGGAGAACTTTCGGCGAAAGTCTCGGATTTAAAAAGCTGTTTAAATTACCATATCCATTACTCAAAATATAATGCTCGTTATTTTGGCAGGTATTCTCTAAACCAACTTTTGGGCACTTTCAAAAAATGGAAATGCGACAGGTTTTACAACCTGTCGCATTAAAGTGTAGATGAAATGCCGAGTGGCATTGCTATGTTTATTCCATTTCTATGGTACAAACGAAGGTTATCGCCTCCAACTTCTACAGGATGAGTAGAGATCGCCCAGCCGTGTTAGGCCAGAGTTTAATACGCGATGTTCGCCACCACGCGGGCCAGTATAAGAAACTCCCGATTCCACATTGTTAATGGCCAAGGTCCAGGGTGTTTTGGACAACCCTAAAGATAGACTCATTTCGGCCCTATCAGTGTAAATCGCCGTAATTTCGGCATTGGTCACTATATCGCCGTTTTCCATATACCCTCCTGAATTTGCATATCCTCTCAACAAGCTTCCGTTTATGCGATCGTGTTCCGTTGTCAGTTGTGCCCATGCCCAGCCTATTCTTTCAGCTCTTCTCGATCCCCAGAATCCGCGCCATTCATACATGGAAATAGCCGTATGACAATAGCGTCTTACGGGATACCCACGTTCGGTAACCTTCACTTTTTTAACCGATTTCATATTTGTCTCGTCAAACTTCAACACCAAAGCCTTACCGGTCATGGGATCAGTAGGCAAATCTGCACAGCTATCGCATTGTTTGGTCGTCTCTACCGTATAGAGCCCCGAGAGCATACTTTCCCAAAGTAATCCTTTCTTTGGGTTTCCAATGGCTATGGTCGTTATATCATTGTCACGATATTGCCACGTTAATTTTAAAACAATGTCCCCAACGGCGAGTTTGTTCAAACTTTTTTTGGTCAAGGCCGTAGATCGGTGTTGTTTGGCTATGGAAGGATCGATACTTCCGAGCATGTCTACAGTAATGCTTTCAGGTTTGGCGTAATCTCCTGTTGCGATAAAGCTATTTTCTGCAACACCGGCTTTCACCACCTGTTCTATCGTTTCTGAAGAAGGTATGGTTCCAAGTATTTGATATCTTTTGGAAATCATTTTTCCCGAGAAAACGGCGTTTAGACCCTTTTTCATTTCTTCGAAGTCGGCGGCCAGTACCCCTGTCAACTCAGTGTTTTCCGTTGGAGTTAAGTTAAGTGAACTTGTACTCATTGTTACTGCCGATTCGTACTTTTCGCTTTCATCTTCTTTGGAACAAGCGTATAGAAAGATGACCGCTAAAACAATGGTCGAAATACGTTTTAAGTTTTTCATAATAGAAGTTTTTGAAATTGTTTTTACATGTTAACTGGTCGTATTTGCAAATACGGTAAATCGTTTATTGGTTTATGGACCATCCTTAAACCAACTGATTAAAGAAATTCCTATGCCCAAGGTAGCGGATGATTTGCAGCTGGTTTTCTCCGGAATGTGCGGGAATTGACGAAAAACGATTTTAATTTTAACAAAATTTAACGGATATGTGCTGAAGCCCTAAACATATTGGAATAAGGTACTTCTAGATGTTTATCCGCGAAGGAGCATTTTAATGAGAGTGATAAAAGTAGAAATGGGGCTAAATTTCTCCAAAAAGGGTAAACGTTACTGGTATTCTCAAAGAATGTCCGATTCAGTGTTCATGACTTAAAAGTGTACCTACTATTAGGGCGAGTGCATCCCAAGTTTTTCAGATTACTTATACTGTAGTGACTCCTATTTTAATATGCGGTAAACAGATACGTTCCCGTAACCACTTCGATTTCGTGATAAGGGACACTCGGTCTGAAGGAAATTTTTGTTCCATTTTCAAGAATGGTTCCATATCGGTGGGGGATACAGACGGTAGCGGTCGTATTTTTTGGAACGGTAATCTTAATTTGATAAGTATCGGATAGTTCAATGTCGACCGTTATGGGGCCTTTTATCGAAGGTACAATAGCGTGTACTTTTTTTAACGGTCCGAGTTGTGGTTTTACCTTAAAAGTATCGTAACCGGGCGAAGTTGGGGAAACTCCGGCCACATATTGTGAAAGCAAGGTAAGCCCGCCTCCCGACCATGCATGGTTGGTGGTTCCCCCTCCATATCCTTCTGCCCCAATGCCCCAACCTTCCCATAAGGTAGAGGTATTGGCATTGACCATGGGACCAAAGCGTTCTTTCATACGTTGCAGGGCAAATTCAGGTCGATCCATTTGAAACAGCGCTTCCAAAATGTATTTTTCCATGTACGGACTGGCGTGTTTTTCCTGTTGCAGTATCTTATAAATGTGTTCGTACGTACTGGTATCGGCCAAATTGGATACGACCGCCAAGGCCTGTGAACGATCGTCGGTCTTTCCTTTATGGGTTTTGGAGCGATAGGCCCTTCCCGTCCAAAAGGATTGATTAAAGTCTTTCTTAAACTGGTACATGGTATTCTCAATGGAGTCGGCAACGGATTTCTCCCCCAAGAGTCTTGCAATACGGCCATAGCTATCAAGGGCCATATAATATTGGGTGTTGAAGAGTAGGGGCATATCCCGGTTTTCGCCCCAATCGCCCCACGTCCATCCCCCTTTTCGAAGGTGTAGGGTGCCCGCTTCGTTCAAACGCCATTTGGCCATATAGTTGCCCATGGCACCATACACTTTTTGCATGGTAGTACGGTCGCCGGTTTGCCAATAATAGTTCCAAAAGCCATAGGTGCCGATACTGGAAAGCATTTGGGTAGGTAGTTCTTTATTCCAATTTCCGGCAGGAACAGGAGCGAACAATGTGCTGTCGGGAGCCTGCCAAGCGGTCAATTCCAAAATACCCTTCTTCATCAGTTTATCGGCCTCCCGATCCAGGGCATAAAAGGCTTCACCGCTTTCCAACACCACATCGCCCCACCATTGTGCCCTCTCCCGATCGGGGCAATCCATGTAATTATCGCGCATAGTAACATAAAGGGTGCGTAGCGATTTTTGCCAAAGTCGGTCGTAAAAAGGGTCGTCACATTCAAAAAAGCCCTCAAATTCGGTTGCGTAACCGGTCTCCCTATATTGGAGGTCCATAACGGTAACCCCTTTGGGAATCACATAGTACATCACCTCACCATTGATCCAACCTGGGGATTCGTATTGTTGTACCCCCGCCTTGGTAATGTATTCCGCTCTCATATTATATGCGGATCCTCCCTTGTAGTGATCGGTGAGCATGGTGATTCGTTGTCCGCCCGGAGCGTCTACTTTCAGGTAAGGGGTGACTTGGGCATTGTAAGGTAGTTTACAGGCCAGGGTATCCCCGGTACTCTCAAATGGAAATACCATGGGATTGCCATAGGTTTTTAGGCCATAGTCCTTCCAAAAGGGGATCGGTCTTTTGGTAAGGGCGTTCCAGGGGGCATCCCCTCCTTTCGCTAGAACTTTGGCATACGGCCATAGGGTGTCGTCAAATTCCGGCAGTTCCCAACCGGGCATATCCTGTTGTGCATCGAATACAATATTCGATTCGGGCAAGCGCCAATTGGGGTGGGGCGCCGCACTAACGGGACTGAAGGCTGGGTGCAGCCTTGCTTTCCAACTTTTATCCGTTTTTAGGCCCAAAGCGTTACCTGAAAACAATTCGGCCACCATGCCGGCGGCCCCACTCGATTTATGGCTCATCCCTTCCTTTCCGAAATACCAGACCAGAACGGCGATCGTATTGGTGCCTTTTTTTAATTTTCCCGTAAGGTCCAGTTCGTCATAGTAGGTACCTTCCGGAGTTGGGCCACGTTTTAAGCCACCTTCGAAAACGATCGGTCTGCCGTTGAGGAACAACCAATATTTAGAATCCACCGCGATACGAAAGGTCGCCTGGTCGCTATGCCGTTCCAGCTTAAATTGTTTTCTAAAGGCTATCCAAGCATTCTTCTCCGGTACGGAATCGGCAACGGTAATCCAATGGCCCTCCCAAGGGATG
The DNA here is from genome assembly GCF_050589625.1 of Maribacter sp. 2-571. NCBI lineage: Bacteria > Pseudomonadati > Bacteroidota > Flavobacteriia > Flavobacteriales > Flavobacteriaceae > Maribacter > Maribacter sp. 2-571. Next base: position 32,185 of record NZ_JBNGOP010000019.1, read on the forward strand.
TCCACGATACGCTCTTTTTGGGCGATCAGGTATTTGGCTCCCTCCAATTTATTCTGACAATTTATAGAGCAGAATACCAGAAGAAATAAAAAAAATCGTTTCACAGGTGGTGTCATGTTGACTAGGGTTTTTCGGGAACGGTCGGTGGTGACAAAATACTGTTTTATCCGACGTTCCCTGTTTTAAACCGAGTTAAAAAAAGGCGGCATAATCCCCACTCCAGGATTATACCGCCAACTAACCAAACTCACTCTAAACTATTTTTCACGAATATGTTATCGGTGTGTTCTTTAATGCCTTTCTAATAGTTTTCGGGCGTAATGTCTTCAAAGCGATAGCCCAAGTAAATGTCATCGATTTTTACGGTACTGGCACCTCCACCAAATTTAAAACCGACTGCCTGCCAGCCACCGTTCAGTTCCGGAGCGGCAAAGGATACCGCCTCTGTTCCATCTGCCGGCTCGGTACCTGGAGTAGGGTTGACGAACAATCGGACAAGATCGGGCTCGGCAGTTCCATTGGTTTCGATTTTGGCAACCAACCATAACGGACCGTCCGCTGTCACATCCGGTGCGTCTTCATTGTTGAAGGGACCAAAGGTCATGATGCCCAATGCGCCCGGGGTTATCGTTTTGCCGATACTTAAAAATTGGCCGTTTCCTCCGCTGGCACCAAAGTCTTCGGCGTCATTATCGACCAGCATTACCTGAACCACGCCGTCGTCAACGTCCGTATCGCTAAATTCAGCCTGGAAGGCAAACCAGTAGGTACGCCCATTATCTAGATAGGGCTCGGACAATCCTCGTTTGTAGCGAACGGAACCAACACTGGCATCGAGCAATAGGGAGTTCCCCGTTGTTTCTACTGAAAGATCGTCATTTACTACTCCTTCGGAAAGTACATTGACGTCGGCTCCGGACAGGTTGATCCACGGCCCTGTCCACCCATCCGCAGCGGTACCTTGTCCTCCTATGGTAGCATCTGCCGTATAGCTGTCGAACGTTTCAAAGACAGGGGGCGGAAGGTCCACATAATTTCCGGGTGTCACATCTTCAAAGGTATTACCGATGTAGAGGTCATCAATTTTAACCATAGAGGCACTTTCTCCGCTATATTTAAAACCGATTCCCTGCCAGCCACCGTTCAATTCGGGCGCGGCAAAGCTTAACGTCTCTGTTCCGGCCATTGGCTCGGCACCGGGAGTAGGGTTGACGAACAATCGTACCACGTCGGGATCGGCCGTTCCATTGGTTTCAATTTTGGCTACCAGCCATAATGGTCCGTCCGCTGTCACATCCGTTGCCTCTATGTTGTTAAAAGGCCCAAAGGTCATGATGCCCAGTGCACTTGGGGTAGTGGTTTTACCCAGACCCAAAAATTGACCGTCTCCGCCTCCTGCTCCAAAATCTTCATTATCGTTGTCCACCAGCATTACCTGTACGATACCACCGTCCACTTCCGTGCTCTCGAACTCGGCTTGGAAAGCGAACCAATAGGTATTTCCATTATCTGAATATGGTGTGGCGAAATTGCGTTTGTAACGTGTATTCGTGCCGGTTGCATCGAGCAATAGGGAGTTTCCGGAGGTAACTGCCGCAATGGTATTGTTGACAATACCTTCGGCCATTACATTTACGTCGTCCCCGTCCAACTTTGTCCATGGTCCGGCCCATCCATCCGTGGCGGTACCTTGTCCATCTACGGTAGCATCGGCCGTGTAGCTATCGAACGATTCAAAAATTACCGGTGGTAAGGGTTCTTCCGGTTCGGTAACGGTAACGGACCTTTCGAACCGGTCTTCTCCCGAACCGTTACTGGCGGTTAAAACAACGGTGTAGGTACCCCCTTCTTGATAGGAATAGGTAGGGCTTTCTTCGGTGGACGTTTGCCCATCGCCAAAATCCCAACGGTAACTTTCGGGACCATCTACAGATGCATTTTTAAAGGTGACCGTAAGTTCGGCCACATCGAATGTAAATAAGGTGTATGGCGCGTCGATGGTCGGGTCGTCTTCCTTGCACCCTGCCAAAACTATGGTAAGGATGGAAAGAAGGATCGGTGCGGTATTATATCTAATCTTCATATCGTACTGTTTTGTATCTAGTTAATAAGCTAGTGTGGTCTGGCAAACAAGGTTGACTACCAGCCTTCATTTTGGGTAAAACCAAATTCTTCCACTTGGCCCAAGGGAATGCCCAGTATTGTTCTGATGTTGGTAAACGCTTCCGCGGGAATGGTACTTTTTTGGGCTTTCTGTGCCACACCGTGGGCCGTCATTACGTCTACTGCTTTTCCGGTACGTACCAGATCGAACCATCGGTGGTTCTCAAAGGCCAATTCCCTTCTTCTTTCATCGGCAATGGTCTGCTCCAAATCGGCCTGTTCGGCCGCGGATAACGTTCCATCTTCCAAGGATCGACCACGTACCTGTTCTATTAGCGGTACAGGATTGCCACCACCTACCTCTTGGTAACATTCGGCCAACATCAGCAAGGCGTCCGCATAGCGGAACATGGGGAAGTTTACATCCTGTGCATTGCTACCTTGCGCTACAAAACCAAAGTTGAACTTGCTCATCCAGGGTTGGATCGCAAAACCATCGTCATAAAAAGAGACATTGTGCAACAGTCGGGCGTCAGCAGGATTATAAAGGTCGATCAAATTCTGGGTGGGCTGGTTTTGTCCGCCCCGTGAATTGGCGGGACCATTTTCCCCGAGAATGTCGGTTCCACTATTAAAGGGTACAAAACGGGTTACAAAGTCCGAACCTTGGCCCAAAGCGAACGAATATTGGATTTCGAATACCATTTCATCGTTGTTTTTGTTCTCCGGATCAAAAATGGAGGCATAACTGGTTTGAAGGGAGTAGCCCTGCATTTGCTCCAACAGGTCTCTAGCCGTTCCGAATTCCTGCAGCACCATGTGCATTTTTGCTTTTAACATAAGGGCGGCACCCTTGGTGGCCCTTCCCGATTCGGTACCGTCCTTGTTCGGAAGTACCGCGATCGCCGTATCCATGTCGTCCAATATTTTAGCGTATACTTCAGCTGCCGGGCTCCGTTGTAGAAACTCGTCCGATAAAATTTCGTCCGGTGTGTTCCCGGCGGAGAGCACCAAAGGAACGTTCCCATACAGTTGCACCAGATTAAAATAGAACCAACTTCTGAGGAATAGGATCTCTCCGGTACGTATTTCCGGTTCGGAAGCATCTAAAAATTCGATAGCCGCTAAATTTTCAAGGGCGAAATTGGCTCTTGCAATACCGGAGTACGCGCTGTTCCAATAGCTGCTAATATTGGTGTTGGCCGCCAGCAACAAAAAATTATCTACCTCTTCATTGGGCCTTCCCCCGCGATCGTTAGGATTGTATTGAAAGGAGCTGTTGTCGCCCCGGTTTTCCCCAAACCGCCAGTGCGCCCCGTTCATAAGACCCCTGTTGGTGTTGTAGATAGCGGTTACGGCCTCATTAAATTGGGCTTCGTTCTTGAAAAATCCCTGTGGGGTAACAAAATCTTCGGGAGCTTCGTCCAAAAAGTCGTCACAACCGAGCAATCCGAATATCATTAGAATTAAAAATAGCTTGCTTTTCATGATCTTTGTGTTTTAAAAGGTAACATTGACACCTAGGGTGATTACTCTGGAGATGGGGTAGGCCCCATAGTTAACGTTCCGTACCAGTGCCGTATCGGCCGAACGGTTGACCTCGGGATTTCCACGTTTGTATTCCGTAAACAAGAACGGGTTTTGTATGCTCGTATACAGTCGGGCATTTTTAAAGGCATCCCCGACCATGTCCCCTTTTAGCGTATACCCTAGCGTGATGTTCCGCACCCATAAGTAGTCTGCGTCGTCTAATGAGAGTGAGTTCGGAAAACGATACCTTGCTCTGCTGGTGTTGCTTGCGGTGCCGGGAATTATGACACTGTTCGGGTCTTGCCCAGGCCTCCAGCGTTCCAATTGGTTGCGATCCACGTTGAATACACCATCTTGGTTGCCATTGTATTGTTTGGTACCGTCAAAAATCTGTTGCCCTACCGATCCGGCGAAGATCATACTAAGATCCAATGCCTTGTACCGGAAGTTGTGTACCATACCGTAATTGAAATCGGCATTAGGGTTGCCGATGATCAGGAAGTCTTCCTCGTCCCCTAATACACCATCTCCATTGCCATCTTCATATTTTAGGGATCCTTCTACCGCATCTGGGTATTTGGGTACATTAGGGTCGTCTATCTCTGCTTGGGTAAACAGTCCGGTAACCTTAAAGCCCCGGTATAACCCCACTTCTTCCCCAATTCTGGTTTCGGTAAAGGTTCTCGCAATAGCTCCGCGCCTTATAAATCCGGTTTCGGCAGCTAAATCGATTACTTTACTCCTGTTTTTTGAAAAGTTAAAGTTGGCGTCCCATTGAAAGTCCTTGCCGCCCAATACATTTTTAAGGGCCAGTTCCACTTCAAAACCCTTGTTTTGAATACTTCCCAAATTGGAAAGAATATTGCTGAAACCCGAGGTAGTCGGTAAGGGCAGTCCCGATAGGAAGCCCTCCGTTTCAATATCGTAGTAGTCCACGCCCAGATAGATCCGGTCGTTCAGAAAACCGAGGTCCAAACCAAAGTTCGTTTCTTTGGCCTCCTCCCAGGTCAATAAAGTGTTGGGCAGGGCAGATACTGCACTGCCGGGTGCTAAACCTCCATCAAAAACATAATCGGGTCCTGCATTGATACGACCTTGCGCCTCGTAATTGCCGATATTCACATTGCTTCCACTGATTCCATATCCCCCCTCGAGCTTAAATTCGGAAACGATATCTTTTAACCCTTCCCAAAAGGGTTCGTTGGAAACGCGCCAAGCAAGGGCAACGGAAGGAAAATTGGCATAACGGGTGTCGGCCCCGAATTTTGAGGATCCGTCCCTTCGGATCGTTCCCGTAACATAATAACGGTTTTTAAAGGAGTAATCCACCCTTCCGATAAGCGATACCAATGAATTTTGACCTGCTTCGCCCCGTCCGGTAAAATTGTCGGGGTCCGCGGGATCTACGTTGTTCGAATTTGGAATTCGAATCGATTCGTCAATAAGGTTCCTAGCGCTGATAATAGTATTGTCGAACCGTCGCCGCTCCATAGTGAAACCGGCAAGTACATTAATGTTGTGCGCTTCATTAAAGGTTTTGGAATAACGTAGGGTATTTTCCCATACCCAGTTAAAATTGGTAGCTTCCGTAATTCCTGCGGTAGCTTGTTGTGTTCCCGTAACATTGGGGGTGAGCGCTCCACTTCCCGGAAAGTCCGAAGGTTCGAAAGTTGTCGTCCGGCGGTCGATATATTGTATGGATCCGAACGTTTTAGCGGTGAGGCCCTTGGCAATATCGAACTCTAGAAAAGAGCTTGCCAACAATTGATTGTTACGGCGCAAGCTTTCCCTTCCCCTAAGCAAGTAAACCGGGTTAACATTGTAGAAATCGATTAAATCGCCCTGTGCTACGTTAGTGAGCGTTCCATCTTCGCGAAATACCGGTGCCGAAGGGTCGCTCCATCGCGCAAGGGGCACCGCGGAGAAGATATTGAAATTATCCCCGCCCGCATCGGTCCGTCCACCATTGGCCAATGTCTGGGTAGGGGCCAAATTTAGGCCTACCCGAAGCTTGTCGGAAATATCGATGTCCATATTGGCGCGAATGCTATACCTTTTAAAGTTGGTATTGATCAGGGTTCCATCTTGGTTGGTATAGTTGGAGGAAACGTTATAGCGTATGTTTTCCGATCCTCCGTTTATGCCGATGTTGTATTCCGAAATGGGGGCGCTTCTTGTAATCTCGTCGAACCAATTGGTGCCTTCACCAATATCGCCCAAGGCGATCAAACGGTCCAGATCGGCGCTTTCGTTCGCCGTCAGATTACCTGTAGCGGCAAATTTGTCTTCAAATAGTTCTATTCTAAAGCGTCGCAATTCTTCAGCGTTCATCACGTTCGGCCGCTCAAAATCGGGAACGGTCTGAAAGCCTGTAGAGGTTTCAAAGGTAATGGTCGGTTTTCCGATCTTGCCCCGCTTGGTAGTAATGACGATTACCCCGTTGGATGCCCTGGAACCGTAAATGGCCTTTGCGGAGGCATCCTTGAGTACGCTTATCGATTCAACGGAAGCGGGATCTATGGAACTTAGTACAAAATTGTCCCGTTGGCTGTTTACGTTCCCTAGGGGAACCCCGTCCAAAACGTATAATGGCGCATTGTTACCGCCCGTAGATGCAATACCCCTGATCAATACCTCGGGTCCGCTCCCCGGTGCCCCGTTCTGTCGCAACTGCACCCCGGAAACCTGACCGGATAAGGCACTTTCTATGGAATTGACCGGAAGTTTGGCGATATCCTCGTTTTGAACGGTAGAGACCGCTCCAATCAAATCTGCCCTTTTTCGGGCGCCGTATCCGATGATAACGACCTCTTCTAGGTTGGAAGCCGATTCTTTTAACTGTATGTTCAATACCGTCTCATCGTTTACGGGAACCTCCTTGGTCGCATAACCGATATAGGAAACCGTTAAGATGGGATTTTCCTGGGTAGGTGTTAATGAAAAATTACCATCAAAATCGGCAGTTACCCCATTTACGGTGCCCTTTTCCACCACATTGGCCCCAGCCAGGGGTATTCCTTCGGTGTCGGTAACCGTTCCGGTAATCAACGTTTCTTGGACGGTCACGGATGGCTCGGTCACTTTCGTGGTAAGGGGCCTCGTTTTTACCGTCCGGGTCAACAATATTTTTCGGTCGTCGATCTCATAAGCGGTATCGGCATTTTTGAAGAGCAATTTCAAGACGTTCCGAATGGGGCTTTTGGAAACCCGAATGAAGACCCTGCGCTCCAGATCTACCGCTTTGGTATTAAAAATAAAACGAAACGCGGTTTTTTCTTCTATTTCGTTCATTACCTCCTCTACCGAAACATCGTTCATATCCAAGGAAATATGGGTACGTTGCCCATAGGTCGAATTCGCCTGAAGGGCAAGGGATATGAAAACAAGGAAGAGAAAAGAAATTTTCATTTTCCAATCAAAATTGAAGCCTAAGGAACCTAAGTTCCCAGACTCTAGTTGTTTTTTCATAATTTTGAATTTTGCTAGTGATTTACTCGTTTTCGTTGTAATCGCTTGTATTTGATCGGGAAATGTGCCAGCATTTTCCGATTTTTTTCTTTTTGTGAAAACAAACGATTCGTTTGGTGCATTCAGTTCATTGGCCGTTCTGGTTTAGTTGATAATGATCGTATTGTTTACGATGGTATATTCGATATGATGTACCTTGTTGAAATACTCTAACACTTCTTCTATGGTATCGTTATCGGTTTCCAAAGTAGCGGTAAAGGTTTCTCTTGCGAGTTCTTTATTGCTATTGAATACTTCCACATTGTAATGGCGCTCCAGTTTTTTGATAATATTGGCAAAGGTTTCGTTCCTGAAAACGATGGCGCCCTGCATCCACGAAGTGTAGGAACGGGTATTTACTTTTTTAAGGGTGATGTTCCCATCCGATTTGCGGTGACTGCCGCGAAAACCAGGTTCCAATAGTACTGGAACGCCGGACTTTTCAGCATCCGATAGTTGTACCGAACCTTGTACCAAAACGACTTCGGTATCTTGCTCTTCGGGGTAATTGGCCATATTGAACTGCGTTCCCAGCACCGATACCGCTAAATTTTCCGATGCTACGGTAAAGGGGCGTTCCGGGTTATGGGCAATATCAAAATAGGCTTCGCCTACAAGTGTAACCGCTCTTTTTTCATTTCCAATGAAGGAGGTAGGGTAGGTTAACGTACTACCGGCATTCAAGAAAACTCTTGTGCCATCGGATAGCTGTACGGTAAAACGGCGCCCGAAAGGTACCTTTAGGGTATTGATGGTCCCCGATGTTCCGGCGACATCGGTATCGTAAAAGAGGGTGTCCCCTTTTTGGCTTCCCACAACTGTTCCTTCTTTATTTACAAGGGTCGCCGTGCGCTTGCCCGAAACCACTTCGATACCACCATCTTCCCAACTAAGGGTAACATCGCTTTGGCCGGGTACAACGGCCGCCGGGGCGTTGAAAAACGTTTTGGAAACCACATATCCTAGTCCGATAAGAAAAATAAAAAGGGCCGCATACCGATAGAAGCCCTTGTTTTTGATGATATGAAACGTATTTTTTTCCTTTCTGATTTCCTCAAGTAATCGGGCTTTTATCTGTTCGTGGTCATGTTCGCTCATAGCCAGTTCTATTGCAAAATAGGTTTTTACAAAATCGTTGAAAACCGAATTGTTGTCGGGGTCTTGGATCCATTGGTTCAAAAGGTCCAAATCCTCCAAATCTGCCGATTTGTTCAAAAATTTAATGAGGCGTTCTTCTATTTTCAAGATGTTCTGTTTTAAAGCCTTGTTTAGTAGTATTACAAAGCCAATTAGGAATACCCTAACTTTTTCCTAACTTTTTTTTCATATTCCCATTATATTTACCTAAAAATTGACGCATTGACACCTGGCTGGCCTATGGAAAATGATGAAAATTTGGTAAAACGATTGAAAAAAGGTGATGAAAAAGCGTATGTTTTTTTGTTGGAAACCTATCATATAAGGTTAAACGCCTATGCCATTTCCTTGGTGGGCGATCAGGCCATGGCACAGGATATCGTTCAGAACGTATTTTTAAAAACATGGCAGTTCCGAAAGAAATTAAAGCCCAACTATCGTATTAGTAGCTTCCTGTTCAAATCGGTATATAATGAGTTTGTGAACAAGTATCAAAAAGACCGTTCGATGATGGTGCTCCAGCAAAAATATGTGGAGTCGTTACAGACCATCACGGAAACGACCGACGAGTCGGCCTTGCAACGGATGATTGCAGTAGTAAACGAGGAAATCCAGAACCTGCCGCCAAAATGCAAGCGAGTGTTTACCCTGAGCAAAAAAGAGGGGCTGACCAATGTAGAGATTTCCGAACATTTGAACGTTTCCATAAAAACGGTGGAGGCACAAATTACAAAGGCTTTTCTTATTTTGCGTAAAAAACTGGGGCGTAAATATGAACTGGTGCTCCTGTTCATGGTACGGCAGAAAGTGGCAGGGCTGAACGAGCGATAGTCAATTTTCTTGTTATTCGAAGGTTTATCCTGATTTTGTTATTCTTGTAGTCGACTTGTCCACGTTGTTGTTTGTAACCTACAACAAAAACTTCATTACGATATAAAGGTAAAATTCATATATGTAAGAACAACGCAAACTAGGTTCATGCGGATTACAAATCCGATTGACAATCAACGATTACGTTTTGAAATTTCTTTATTAGCACGTATAAAGAATGCATACTATCTTTGGCGCTGACCGTAAAAATTGTCAAAGCAAAAAGAATAGAATACATCAAGAAGGTTTTGGGTGTTGGAAGTAGCTGATGATTTATTTAATCGATTAACCATACTTTGGTTCGGTTTAAGGCTACTTTATAATTAAATAGGGCAGCTTTTGCAGAATATAATAGTTTTAAGACAATGATGAAGGGCAGTATTTATGTAGTTTTATGACCCTGAAAACAAAAACAATAACACAGAGATATAAAAAATATGGCAACATCTTATGATACGCGGTACGCTTCCAGTCCGGAAGCCGTTAAAAAATATGACACCGAACAACTTCGTGACGAATTCTTAATCGATAATTTAATGCGAAAGGGCGAACTGCATCTTACCTATACCCATTACGATCGTTATATTGCCGGTTCCGCCGTTCCCGAAGAGCCTTTGGTCTTGGAAGCGATCGATCCTTTAAAAGCGGAGTACTTTTTGGAACGGCGTGAACTGGGTATCATCAACGTTGGTGCTGCGGGAACAGTGACTGTTGATGGAACGGAGTATGCGCTTCATCATAAGGATGCCCTCTATATTGGAATGGGTGCCAAGGAAGTTATTTTTGCTAGCGACAGTGCAGCGGACCCCGCTAAATTTTATTTGAATTCGGCTCCGGCACATACGAGCTACCCTACTAAAAAGGTAAGTTTAGCAGAGGCGAATAAACTAGAACTGGGAGCATTGGAAACGGCCAACCATCGAACGGTTAGCCAAATGATTATAGGAGGAGTGGTCACTACATGTCAGTTGCAAATGGGAATGACCGAACTGAATACCGGAAGCGTATGGAATACCATGCCCGCACACGTACACGATCGTAGGATGGAAGTATACTTTTATTTGGATGTGCCCGAGGGACAGTCCGTTTGCCATTTTATGGGCCAACCACAACAAACACGACATATTTGGATGCAGAACCATCAGGCGGTCATTTCCCCGCCATGGTCGATACATTGCGGTTCCGGAACCTCGAACTACACCTTTATTTGGGGCATGGCGGGCGAAAACTTGGATTATAGTGATATGGACGTTGCCAAAATAACCGATTTAAGATAATTCATGAGTACGGAACTGTTTAACTTAAAAGGGAAAATTGCATTGGTGACCGGAAGCACGCACGGGCTCGGTATGGCCATGGCAGAAGGCTTGGGAAAGGCTGGTGCTACCATAATCGTGAACGGAAACTCTTCGCAACTAAAGATCGATGATGCGGTCGCGTATTATGAGCGGGAAGGTGTTACGGCCGTGGGATATAAATTTAATGTTGCCGACGAACAACAGGTTATCGATGCCGTAACCAAAATACAGAGCGAGCAAGGACCCATCGATATTTTGGTCAACAATGCCGGAATCATCAAACGGACCCCGCTGGAAGAAATGGAAGTGGCCGATTTTAAAGAAGTGATCGATATCGATTTGGTAAGTCCGTTTATCATGTCCAAACAGGTCGTAAAAAGTATGATCGCCCGCAAACAGGGAAAAATCATCAACATCTGTTCCATGATGAGTGAACTAGGTAGAAATACCGTAGGCGCATATGCCGCTGCCAAAGGAGGATTAAAGATGCTGACGCAAAACATGGCCACGGAATGGGCAAAGCACAACATACAGGTCAATGGTATCGGTCCAGGATATTTTGCAACCTCACAAACCGCGCCTATCCGCGTGGACGGGCACCCGTTCAACGAGTTTATCCTAAACCGTACTCCGGCCGCGAAATGGGGCGACCCTAACGATTTGGCAGGAGCCGCAATTTTTTTATCGTCCAAGGCCAGTGATTTTGTAAATGGCCATATCCTGTATGTGGACGGAGGAATTTTGGCCACCATTGGAAAATCTGTAAACGAAAAGTAAACGACATTGAAGAACATGGATTTGAAGGCAATCGGAACACTTTTTATCGTATCGCTAGTGATGTCATGTGCCGATACGGGATCCCGGCCGCTTCGTATTGCGGTAAAGAACTCACTTTCCTACGATCGTTCCAACGAAACGGTGTCCTTGAAGTTGGAAGCTTTGGGCTCCAAAATGGGAACGGGAAAAATCGAAATATCGGAACCCGGTTCCGGAACGGTATTGGTGACACAGCTGGTAGATTCCGATAATGACGGAACTATGGACGAAGTATTGTTCCAGCCTAAGGTAGCCGCGAACTCGGAAGCGATTTTTGAGGTGACGCTACACGAAAAAATGAACGGTGCGGAAACGCCGCATGTGTGTTATTCCAGGTTCGTTCCCGAACGGACCGACGACTATGCCTGGGAGAACGACCGTGTGGCATTCCGAACTTTTGGACCAACGGCACAAAGAATGAACGAAGAAGGGGTACCCGGGGGAACCTTGTCCAGCGGTATCGATGCGTGGCTAAAACTTGTTGACTATCCCATTATCGACAAATGGTACCATAAAGAGTTACAGACCGAAGGTACCTACCATGAGGATAATGGTGAAGGGTTGGATAACTTTCATGTAGGCGTAAGCAGGGGCGTAGGCGGTACCGCTAAAAAAGGGGACAGTACCTATGCCTTTTCCAAAAACTTCAACAAATGGGAAACCTTGTATACCGGCCCAATTCGAACCGGTTTTGTGCTGAGCTATGCGGATTGGAAAGCTGACGGTACAACGATCGGCGAAGTCAAAACGATCACTTTAGATCACGGTAGCAACCTTTCAAAATTTGAAATCGCCTTAAAGGGTACCGATACCATTTCGGCGGGTTTGACGCTTCATGAAAAAAGGGGCGCAATCGGTGTTGACCAGGAAAACGGTTGGGTGAGCTATTGGGAACCTCACGGCGATTCCGAATTGGGAACGGCCATTATCGTTCCCGACGGAAAAATGATCGGTCATGAAAATTACGACACGGAACTAACCGATGCCAGCAACCTTTTTGCGCATATTGAGGCCACCGGTGGGAAAATAATCTACTATTCTGGTTTTGGTTGGAAAAAAAGTGGGCAGTTTGCGGATAAGGAGGACTGGGAGCGGTATGTGTCCCGTTTTTCAGAACTGCTGCGGCATCCGTTGGAGGTTAGGGTGAAATAGAAGTTGGTTAGTCCATTGCTATCGTTAACGGCAGTACCGTTTAGGAACTCGTTTTTCATGTTTTTGCGAAATCGGATGTCCTTAGTAAAATGGGCGTCCGGGTTTATACCGTTTTTTCTTTGAAGCAGTTTAGACTTTTTTGATCGGAGCGAAAATTAGCTGTTTTGCGCGCGGTCGAAATCTTTTTTGAGGAGCATAGCCCTGAGGCCTCGGGGCTACGGAGCGATAAAAAGACAAAAAATACGTGCAGAACAACCATTTTTTAGCCCGTTGGAAAAAGTTTGATTGAGGTCAGTCGCTAGTCAACTGGTTATAGTACCTGTATTGTTCGGTGAATATGGGGTCGAGCGGAGTCGAGACCTATTTGCGCTTCTAGGTTCTCGACTGCGCTATCATTGACGTAATTAGGGTCTCTTCATGCAGTAACTCGTTAAATTTCAGTAATTTATAACGGTCTTGACCGTAGTTTAATGCGGATTATTTCGTACAAATACCTTGCACATGGTACAATATACTTCCGAGCACCAGCTCAAAATTGAGGAATTCGGCAACCTTTACCAAATGAAACTCGATCCCGGTAACCGGTGGATACAGTTGGCGGCCCATTTCCCGTGGGACGAGTGCGCCAAGATCTACTCCGGGCACTTCCCGGACAGCGGCAGGACTGCCATAGACCCTCGCATCGTAATCGGCAGCCTGATCATCAAGCACAAGCTTGCCTTGAGCGACGAGGAGACCGTGCGCATCATCGGGGAGAATCCCTACATGCAGTTCTTCCTCGGTCAGGACGGGTTCTCCCCGGCCCCGCTCTTCTCGCCCTCCCTGTTCGTGGAATGGAGGAAAAGGCTGGGCAACGATACTTTCAACGGCTTCGCCGACGTACTCGCGACCATATGCCTTGGCGACGGGAAGGCAACGCAAAGTGCCGAGGGGGCGCCAATAAGGGCAGGCTCAAGCTGGACGCCACCGTGGCCGACCAGAACATAACCTACCCAAACGACCTGGGCCTGCTCAACAGGGCCAGGGAAAAAACGGAGGCCACCATAGATTTCTTGTTCGAACACCTGCGCGGCGAGCTCAAGGTCAAGCCCAGGACCTACCGGGAGGTCGCACGGAAAAAATACCTTGCCGAATCGAAAAAGAGGCAGGCCAAGAAGAAGACGCTAAGGAGCGCGATCCGCTACCACCTGAGTTGCCTTGACCGCAGCGTGCGCAGCATAAACCGTATGCTCGATTTGTTAAGGGAGAACCCGATGCCCGAAATGTTGAGGGACTTCTGGGTCGTACAGGCCGTGAACGACCAGTAACGGGAGATGTACTCGAACAAAACGAACCGGTGCGAAAATCGAATCGTGAGCATCTCCCAGCCCTACGTCAGGCCTATCGTAAGGGGCAAGGCGGGAAAAAAGGTCGAGTTCGCCACCAAGATGGGCCTGGCGCAGGCGGGCGGCTTCGCCAAGGCCGAGACCCTGAGCTGGGACGCCTACAACGAGAGCGCGGACCTGGAGCCCCATGCCGAATCGTACCGGGAGCTCTACGGGCATTATCCGGAACTCATACAGATCGATAAGATTACGGGACCGACCAGAACCGCAACTGGTGCCGTGAAAGGGGCATAAGGATGACCGTCGCCCCAAAGGGGAAACGCCCAGAGCAGACCGTCTACCAAAAAAGGAAGAGAAAGAAGGAGTCCAGCGAACGCAACGCGATAGAGGGCGAGTTCGGACAGGCCAAACAAGCCTACTGTCGTGTCAATCATCAAATGTTGGATAAAGACGTTTTAGTTTTATTCTTGCATCCTCCGATGTGAACTGCCAATCCGCCTTTGCGTTCCTGTTGTTCCTGTATTGTTGCCACGCCTGCACCTCCCTTTGCACTTCCGCCATGTTGTCGATTCTCCTCCCAAGGCATTGGCCCAAGAGCGCGTTCAGTTCTATCTCGGCCATGTTGAGCCAACCGCCGTGCTTGGGCGTGTACACGAACTCGAACCTGTCCCATAGCCTTTTGGCCTCTTCCGGTGGATAGGTCTCGTACAAAGACCTCGGGTTTGTGCGTGTTCAGGTTGTCCATGACCAATGTGATCCTCTCGGCGTCCTTATATAGGTCGGCGATTCCGGACAGGTATTCCGCCCAGTCCCTCTTGGTCTTTGTCCGTGTCACCTTCACGTACCGCTTTCCGGCCAGTGGCTCGATCGCCATGAAAATGTTGCACACGCCGTTCCTCCTGTATTCGTAGTCGTACTTTTCCACACTGCCCGGCACGGCCTTTATGGGGGTCTTTGCCTCGCCGATGAGCTGCTTTGGGGACTTGTCCATGCACACTACGGGGAACACGGGGTCGTGCGTTTATAGACCTCCAGCACCTTTTCCATATGGGCCACGAAATCGCCGTTCCGAAGGGGAGGTATCACCCAGCCCTTCTTCTTCCAGGGCTTGAGCTCGTTTTTTTTAGGAGCCGGCGTACCGTCTCGTGCGATATGGATTCGACGTATTCCAGTTCCACGGCCCTGTCGGCCAACAGCCTCAGCGACCACCTGGCGAACCCTTCCGGGGCCTCGTTGCAGCTCAGTGCGACCAAGCGGGCCTCCAGGTCGCCGTCCACCTTCCTCTTGTAGGTCCTTGTACCCTTGCTTCCGTTAAGGGCGGTGTCGAACCCTTCCTCGACAAACCTCTTCTTGACCCGGTCGATTTTCCTCATGCTTATGTTCAGGACCTGCGAAACCTCCTCGTTGGTGGATGCCCGGCCCTGGAACTCCCCACGGTCACAGTTCAACAATATCAGTGCGTTAAGCACTTTTTTGGGACTTGTGGGAACCCTTTGTGGAGATGTCCACAAGCGACATCCTTTCTTCTTGGGTCAATGTCACTTTGTATCTGGCTATGGTGATTTTCGATAAAATTACTCAAATAATACGACTTTATATAGTTGACACGACACTAGTCGCCATCCACTTTTTTGAACACTTGAAGACTGTCCGAGTTATTGCCCACCCATATATACTCGCCCTTATCGGCATCTTTCCCGAGTTGAATCTTGATCATATTCTGTGCGTTCCTATTCGCCAAGAAACCCGATGCGGCACCTCTCGCAACCTTGAAATTGCCCGTTCCATCTCCTTTCAGGAGGGCGCCTGAAAAGGCATCGTAGCGGCCCATAGTTACATCTGTGCTATAGTCGTTCCCAATGACCAAGGCGTCTAAATGGCCATTACCATTAAAATCCGCTACAATAAATTCTTTTAACGGAGCCATTTGCAGCTCCATGGGCAAGGGTCGTATTTCAAATTTTCCTTGCCCTACATTTTCGACGTAGCTATTAGTAAAGAGATAGCTCTCCAGTACTTCTGCGTCTTTCAACTCGGACGCCGTAAAGACTTCTTTAAACGGTTTTTCAGCATATTGATGATAGTTTGTAAAACGTCTCTTGAGCGGAGGTATTTGTTTTATCAAATCATCACGATAGGCCACCGTCTGCTCAACCCCGTCAATATATTGGGATAAAACCGGGTCTATACTACCGTTTTGATCAAAATCTTTGGCGTACAAACGAAAAGGTTCCTCTATGCTTGCCCTGTAATCCGTATTCATGCCTAGATTACCTGCTAAAAAATCCAGGTCGCCATCCTTGTCAAAATCGCCCGCTGCAATCGTGTTCCACCATCCGTTTGAACCCGAAATGATAGTAGGCTCGGCGGCTAGTTTTCCTGCCCTATTCTCAAAAATTGTGATGGGCATCCATTCGCCTATTAAGATCAAATCCTTGTCGCTATCACCATCAAAATCTGTCCACAGGGCGTCGGTGATCATGCCAATACGATTCAATTTTGAAACACCTTCCTTTATCGACTTTCTAAAAGTACCTTTTTGGTTTTCCAATAAATAGCTTTGGGGGGTTCTGGGATATTCCCCCGGGCTTACACGACCCCCGACGAACAAGTCGGTATCCCCGTCCCCATCGTAATCGGCCGCAGCGATCGCTTTGGTGCTCGTCGGCATTGCAGGGAGTGCGGTCTCGTTGCGTACAAAATTTCCTAAACCATCATTTTGGTAGAGCCTATCCTGGTATATCGTGGGTTTCCCATATTGAATAACGCCACCGGAACATACATAAAGGTCCAGGTCCCCATCGGAATCCGAGTCAAAAAACAGGGCGTTGGTGTCCTCATGCGCGTTGTCGAAGGCCCACTCCTCTTTAATGAAGGTGCCATCGGCTTTTTGAAAAAACAAAACGGCAGGTTTACCGGCCGCACCGCCTATAAACACATCCTCGTAGCCATCGCCATTCACATCCCCATTCGCCATTGCGGGTCCTAGCTGGGAGTGTTGGTGCGGTAAAAGGGATTGCTGTTTAAAATCGACTTGTTTATCTTCCTGATGCAAATACTTTACCTGATTCCGGGGCGCGGCTCTTTCAAAAAGAATCGGTTCCGTTTTCACCTTTACTGGGGCGCTAGCCTCTTTTGCCGAACTGTTTTTAAGCAACAATAACGTATTGGTCTCCACGTTTTTGCGAACCGCTTTTCTACCATCCGGAAAAACTACCTTGATACTATCCAAAAGGGTTACCTCCCCCAAACCAAAATGTAGCATCGGGTCTACGCTGGACTGATAGCCACGATAGGTGGTGTGCTCGGCAAATTGCATTTCTTCTCCATAATACAACCAAATTTTTGCTCCCAAGGCCTGACGATTATGTGGGGTTCCTTCCAATTGTAGTTTCAGGTAGCGGTTGTTCGAAAGTTCATTGGCCCTATTTTCATAAATAAAGGCTTCTTGACCGATGTTGTTGACCACGATATCTAAATCGCCATCCAGGTCTAAATCGGCAAATGCCGCTCCACTCGAGACCGAACGCTCATTGATACCCCATTCCTTCGATTTTTTTGCAAACCCCTCCGCTTTTCTATTCTGGTATACATAGTTGAAAAGGGAGGCCGCTGGCTGTTCGTTGATCAACGCCAATCTTCTTTCCTTTTGTGACTCCACCGTACCGAAAGGATTCCATTCGCCGTAGTTGATATAGTCTAGATTCCCTAGGTCTCTTTTAAAGCCATTGGTAATATATAGATCACGAAAGCCATCATTGTCGTAATCGGCCAAAAGCGCACTCCAGCTCCACCCGGTTTTGTGAACCCCGAATTGTTGACCTACCTCACTATAAGTGCCGTCGCCATTATTCAATTGTAACGTATTGCGCGTGTACGATGGTTCATATCCATTATCGACGGCACGCTGAAAACGGTCATAGTTACCTGAGGTTACGATCATTTTACGACGGTAGTTTTCTTCTGGTAGCATATCCAAAACGTACACTTCCGGCAAACCGTCGTTATTGATATCGGCAACATCCACGCCCATACTGGCGTAACTTGTATGCTTAAAGAGCGCTGCCGCACGGTTGGTAAAAGTTCCATCCCTGTTGTTGATATAGGCGATGTCGTTACTTAAAAAGTCGTTGGTGATATAAACATCCGGCCAGTGGTCATTGTTCAGGTCGCTGACGTTCAGGCCAAGACTGTAGCCCTCGATTAATATACCTGCCTCTTTGGAAATGTCGGTAAATAAAGGAATGTCCTTTGATGTAGCATCGTAGCGTCCCTCTTTTCGTTTCAACTCGTTTTCGACGGTATTGTTGCGGTAAAGCTTGTCGGTACTGATAGCCTCGCCCCTTACTTTTTTGGGACGAATATAATTTACCTTTTCCAATTCGTATTCCGGGGGATTCACGATTACAAAAAGGTCAAGGTCACCGTCCTTGTCAAAATCGAAAAAATTGGCATGGGTGCTGGGCGAGGCGTCGGCTACACCGTAATGTTCAGCACTTTCGGTAAAGGAAATTTGATGCTTTCCATCTCGAATACCATTGTTGATAAACAGGAGGTTTTTAAGTTTTTCCGGGGATCCGATTCCGGAGACGCTTAGATAAAGGTCGAGCCATCCATCGGAATTAATGTCGACTACGGTCACGCCCGTGACCCACCGGTCCGTCACCAAACCGGCCGCTGCGGTAGCATCCTTGAAGTTGAAATCGCCTCGATTTAGGTAAAGGCGACTGGTTTCCATACATCCACCAAAAAAAATATCCGGCAAACCATCCTTATCAAAATCACCAATGCCGACCCCGGAACCCGTATAAATATTACTAAAATTTAAAAAATTATAGTGATCATTTTCAATGATTTCGTTTTTAAATCCAACTCCGGTCAGCTTCGCGGGCAAGCTTTCGAAAAGCCGGGGCGTTTTAGAAAATTCGGTACATGAGCAGCACACGGCAATTGCTCCTATGCACGCTGATTGCATAACTTGAATACCAAAAAGGACGGCACTTTTTTTTTTAGGCATAGTAAATATCTTTCTCAAGGATTAACGAACTCATTTAGACTTTTGCCTTTATTGACTTAAGCGTTTAAGCATTAATGTTCTTGAAATAACATGGCGGGGATGCACCATTCTCTTCACGAGATTGTCGAACATCCCTTCTTTCATGAAACTGCGGTTGAACCTATAGCAGTATTCGTCGAGATCGTCCTGAAGGTACCCTATGTGGTGGTGTATGCCCCGGAGCCATCCTTTCAGGTTCATCACGGCGCGATGTAGCTCCGGGAAATTGCTCCTCTTTCTGCCCGACGGTATGCCCGCCAGGTTCTCGAAGGTCTTGGCCAAGGGGCCATAGCCGGTCCACTGATCTGTGGTGACCTTTGCGCCAGTGGCGATGTGGCCCTTCTTGAAACCGCCCAAGGAAGCTGCATCGGCCTTGGGTATCTCCCATGCGTACAGCCTGTAGACGCCCTTTTTCTTTTTCTCGATGCCGACCACTACCAACTTCTTGGTCCCGTTCTTCCTGCCCCGGATCCCTTCCTCCTGTCCACCGAACACGGTCTCGTCCACCTCGGCCGTACCGGTTATGGGATAGTTGCCCGAACTTTTCATTGCCTTTATCACTTTTCGCTTGAAGGCCCAACAGGTCTTCTGCCCAAGATCGAACTTACGGGAGAGCTCGGTCGAGGTAATGCCCTTTTTGTTGGTCGACACGAAGTACACGATGTAGAAGGCCTTCAGGATGTCGAACTTGACCTTATGGAAAAGGGTGCCCGCCGTAAGCGACTCGTCGTAGCGGCACGAGGTGCACTGGCGGGAGCGGGGCATGCCGCCCTTGCAACTTCTGCCATGCCCACATCTTCGGCAGTTGAATCCATCGGCCCACTTAAAATCCGCGAGGTGGGAAAGACGGCTGTCGCCATCGGGGTAACGCTCTTGGAATTCGAAAAGGGACAGGCTTTTGAATCTTAGCTCCATCTTTCTTGTGTATTTTTACCCTAAATTAAGTACTTTGAAGCTCTTGGCAAAAAGCCCAGGACAAAAGCATTTAAAAAATCTGTGATTTGATTTGGATTCTTCTCGCCATCTCGTTAGGTTAATATAATGTTGATTTTGCCAGGGGTTCAAAAAAATGGCACATAATCTAGTATCTATCGATCGCAAAAGACTTTTCACCGAACATTTCAAGGACATAGAAGATTCCCGTCGCACCCACAAAGGCAATTTCCTCCATCCGTTGACGGACATACTGTTGTTGGTGGTATCAGGCGTTGTCAGTGGGGCGGACGATCGGGAGACGGTAGTTCTGTTCGGGGAGAACCAGCTGGATTGGTTGCGCCGGCAAAGTCCCTTTTCCAACGGGGTTCCCTCGCCCGATATGCTGAAGAAGGGTCTTTTCGGCCCTTGACACCAAGGCCTTCAACAGTAGTTTCATGGGGTGGGCCTCGGCTCTGTGCGAACTCTCCCCGGGTAGAGTTGCTATATTAGACTGGACATATACTCTATCAAAAAACAAATTATCAGGCCACTTTTTTTGCTGAGCCGTTTACATTCTTTTCTCTTGGATCTAGGCAGATGTAGTCTGGTCGGTATGGTTTTTTATTTTTTATTACGCTATATACGGTCCTTAGAAGTTTGTTTGACACGTTGTTCATAATCAGGAAATGGGGCTTTCCTTCCATCTGTTTTCTCTGGTAATACAATCTATATTCTTTAATGTATCATTCTGGGGGAAAATCCCTCGCCTTTAGGCGAAGACTTTAGTTTTATAATTTTGTGTGATGCAGAACTATCGAAAGACATCGCATACGACCTATGATTGCAAGTACCATATAGTCTTGATAACCAAATATAGGAAAAAGGTTTTGGGCGGCGAGGTCGGAAGACGGGTCCGTGAGCTTCTACGGGAGGTATGCAAGCGCAACAATGTCGAGATTCTGAAGGGGCATGTTTCGATAGACCTGCATCGGTTCCTTTCCTATGTAGCCCTTGCCCGCATGGCCATTGCCGAATATATTTTTCAGGAAGTTGCCCTTTTTGAAAGGTTCCCTGTCATCGACATGTGCCCGGGAGATGCGGAACTCCAGAATCTCGCCCTTCTCGTTGATCAACAGGTGCAACTTGAAGCCGTAGAACCATCCCATGGTGGACTTCCCCGTAGTGGCCGCCCCCTGGAAGACCCTGTTCCTTTTTATCCTTTTGTTGTTGCACACCCTGATCTTGGTGGAATCTGCAAAGGAAATACCGGTACATTTGCCCATTGCCGTGGTCTTTAGGAACAAGGTCATTGGCAAAAGGCACCTGCCCATAAGTTCGGTGAACCGGTTGTAGGAAACGGTCCTGGGGAAATCCGCCTTCATGTGCAGCTTTACATGGTCAAGGTGAAAGTGCTTGAAGGTACGGTAGCCGCTCAAGTGGAAGAGCGCCATTATGGTAATGACCTCCGCCTTGGACATAATGGGCGGGCGTTTGGAAGGGTTGCCCAAGAGGTTTTTCTCGACAATCTTGTCGTATTCCTTGCAGAACTCGTCCACAAGACAGCCCCGACTCCTCGGGGTCAGTAACCTGAAGGTTTGAAAACATGGCGGATTTTTTCTGTTAACTAATTGTTTTAGAATACTTTCAGTTACAAAAATTCCGCCTTTTTTCCTATATGAAGGCTATCATATATTAATCGAACTCAGGTTTGAAGATACGAATTATAGCAATGAATATCAAGGGGTTAGACTACTGCTGAATATCCCTGGATATTCCATTCTTTAAATCGGAATCGTTTGGGACACTATTGATAAACAATGTAAGACCCCCGCTAAACTTACCCACTTATGGGAATCGTTTCTCAATTTTGCGCGGAATGTAGGATTGCATCCGTACTTGGGGCCACTTCACGCTGTTTACCCTGGGCATCGGTTATGACTATTTTTTGCATCATCGGTTTCACTTCAAGGGATCTGGAACTTTGCGAATAATATCCTGAACCGTAGGGAAATTCAAGCAGCTCGATTCGACCGTCTTGGTAAAACATCTTGGCACGTTGATCCAAAGGTCTGAGTTTTATGGTTTTTAAGGGCGTTTGTCTCGGAATGCCAAAGACTTTAAGACTATCGTCGTTCACGGAAATCAAGTTCAAATAGGAACCGTCGTAATATCTAAGACGAACCAGCGCCTTGGCATCGCCATCAATGTAGAAATTACTCGTATCCAAATCGGAAACTTGAAAGTTCCCGTCTCCATTGCCTATTAAAAGCAATCCAAAGGAAGCGTCTTGCCATCCGGAAAAGACTTCGGGACTGTGCGAGTTCCCTACGGCCAGAATATCGGGAATACCATCTTCATTAAAATCTTGTATCAGCGTTCCGTAGATGGGGGCGATTTGGGCCTGATAGGGCAGCGGCACCAGTTCAAAACCTTTTTCGCCCTTATTGATCAAACAGGCGTTATAGGAATAGTTCCATGAAAACACCTTCGCCTCTTGAAGTACACCGGAGGGTAAAATATCCGTTATACTGGCAGAAGCATAATCCCGGTAGGTGGGCAGCGCTTTTTTTAACGCGACAAGTTGCTTGTACAAGTCGTCCCGTAAATGTATCGGAACCTCACGACCGTCACGGTAATGGGTCATAATGGGATCTATGACACCGTTTTTATCGAAGTCTTTTGCATAGATTCGAACAGGTTCCTCCGATGTTGGGCGGAATCTGGAATTGAGTCCAAAATTTCCCAGAACATAATCCATATCGCCATCTTGGTCCAGATCGTGGCCGTTAATACTATTCCACATCCCTTTTATTTCGGATAGTGATTGCGTATCTATTTTTTCCAATTTACCCTTTCGGTTTTTGAAGATAGTAAGGGGCATAAATTCACCGACCACTAGAAGATCTTGCCAGCCATCATTGTCATAATCGGACCATACTGCACTTCGAACGATGCCCAATGTCTTCAGTTCTGGCAAGATCGAATCTGCAAGATTGGTCAGAATAGGTTCATGTGGTCTTTGCGTGTCGTTTTGTAGCAGCATGCTCTGGGCGGGCAACGGGTATGCCTCTGGTTGAGAGGCGCCTCCGACAAAGATATCGAGGTCCCCGTCCTTATCGTAATCCGCAGCGACCGCACATGAGCCGTTTACTTTGGGAAAATCAAGAGCGGCGTTCTCAAATATTCGATTGCCGAGATTCAGCAATAAACGATCTGCGTAAAATCGGCTCTGTCTTCCGTTCTCAACACCACCACTGACAATATAAACGTCAAGGTCGTTATCGTTGTCGATATCGAGGAGCAAGCTAGCCTGATCTTCGTATAAAGGCGTATCTTCTATCAACAGACCTGCAAAAGTGCCACTTTTGTCTTGAAAGAATAGCTTGCCGGATGAGCCCTTTGCACCGCCGACATAAAAATCCTCAAGGCTATCTTGATCTGCATCGCCGACGGACAACGACGGCCCTAGTCTTGAGAGTTTATGTGGAATCAGGATTTGGTAATCAAAATCATTAAAGGGTGTTTCCTGGTGAACATAATCAAGCCCCTTTATGTTGGCCGGATCGAAAAGCTTTTGAACCAACGAAGACCTGTCCGAGCCCTTGGGAACCTTTGAGCCGGCCTCTTTGGAAATGACGATTCGTTGATTAGGTTTAACATCGCGGAGCATTTGGTTTGTTCCGTCGGGCCAGGTAATATCGATTTGATCTATTATCGAATCGCTACCGAGCCCAAAGGTGGCAATGGAACTCACGGAAGACATAAAGCCTTTTGTTGGGTAATTGATATGTGATACAATGCCCTGAGAGGTTTTAAAACTGATTTTGCTGCCTATCGCCGCTGCGTTCGGTCGATTTCCTTCCAAAATCACTTGCAAATAATTGTTATCTCGATGTGTTGAGGTTATGGTGCGGTTTTCATAGATATAAGCGGCTTCGTTGATGTTGTTTACGATAAGGTCCAGGTCACCGTCGTTATCAAGATCGGCATAGGCCGCTCCATTGGAAAAACTGGGCCTGGTAAAACCCCACTCCTCACTTTTGTCCTCAAAAAGGAGATTCCCCTGATTATGGTACAGCCGATTTGGAAGGTGTATGCCTTTCTGGGTTTTCAGGGACTCAAGATAGGCGGCGTCATCCCGTTTTCTTTGGTTGCCAAACGGATCGGTATCATCGTAATTGACAAAATCCAGATCGTTCACATCCTTCAAGAAACCATTGGTAATGAAAATATCTCGCCAACCATCAAGGTCCAAATCGGGCATCAGGGTACTCCAACTCCAGTTCGTATTGGAGACATTTGAAAATCTTCCGATCTCGCTAAACTTCCTGGGGACGGAATCCCGTAAACCGTTGTTCAGTTGTAAGGTGTTTCTTTGATATTGATCTACGTATCCGACTTTTTTCCGTGTATCGAATCCGAAATGATCGATAGACGGGTACATCATTTTCATCCTCTCATCCGCTTCGGGAAGCATATCAACGACCATAAAATCTTGCAGGCCATCATTGTTGATATCCGAGACATCGATACCCATGGAGGCAAAACTCGTATGGTTCACATAATCACGGATGCGGTCGGTAAAGGTCCCGTTGCCATTATTGATATAAATAATATCGTTCGTGACATAATCGTTCGCTACGTAGATATCGGGTTTGCCGTCTTGATTGAAATCATGTATCGCCAAACCGAGACTAAAACCTTCCAAAGTGATACCGGCCTCTTGCGAAACATCGGTAAATATTGGATGGCCGTCGCTTCCCAAACCGTCGTTTCGATAGAGGCGATCGGTGCGTTCAGGCCTCCCTTGCGGTTTGAGGCGGATAATGCGATTGGCTTCCGACCCGATATAACCAGTGGGGTAGTTCACGATCATGAATATATCAAGATCTCCATCCCCGTCATAGTCGAAGAATGCCGACTGTATGGTATGAGTGGTATCATTGAGATGGTACTGGGCCGCGCTTTCCTCAAAATGCAGTTCGCCATTCGTATCCAAGCCTTTGTTCAAAAAGAGTAGATTGGCCCTATCATTTCCGGATTTGCCTCCGGAGACGCTACAATAAATATCGTCCCAACCATTTTGGTCGATATCAACGACGGTCACCCCGTTTACCCAAGAACTCGTTCCGACCCCTGCCTCGGCAGTTTTATCCAAAAAGCTGAATGGTTCGGTCTTTCCGTTGTTCAGATATAACTTTGAGGAAACCAAGTTTCCTGCAAAATATAAATCTTCAAAGCCATCCTTATCAAAATCGGCAACGGCGACTCCTGCACCATTGTACATATTTACATAATCGAAGACGTTGACGGCATTTTCGTCTATGGTGTTCTGAAATTCGATTCCAGTTTCGGAAGCTTTTAAAAGCGCAAACTTTTTTGAATCCTTCGTGCCTTGTTTGCAGCCAACTAAAAGGAGCCCAATACATATAAGAATATGGTATTTGTAATAATACATTGTGAGAAGAAAGTTATACTTATTAAAACCCATAATAGGCGTTGGAAAATCTATTACAGCTCCAAGCTACCAAGAATACCGTCGCTTAACTACTTTTTTTCATTTCGCCGTAGCCCCGAGGATTCGGGGCTATGCCAAAATTAAGAAAAAGTCGGTATTCCTTATATCTTGAAGCTTCACCACGAAGCTTCAATGCATAATGCGGATTAAAAAAGAAACCCATGAAAAAAATCATGGGTTTCCTAAAACTAACTCAACTAACTCAATTAATATCCAGGCTTTTGATCGGCGGGGGTGAGTGCCGGGTTATTATCCATTTCATCCAAGGGAATAGGCAAAAATTCATGTCTAGGCTCATAATTAGGACTAGGTGCCCCGACTTTACCGGCCCTGAACCAACGCTTGATATCCCTAGTTCGTGCTTGTTCAGAACATAGCTCTATACGACGTTCGTGTACAATGGCGTCGAACATTTGATCTGTGGTGCCAGTTGGATACGCAGCCGTTGGTAAGGGTGGTACCCCTGCACGTTCCCTAACCTGATTTACATACCCCAAAGCCAAGGCCGTTGGACCGTTTTGTTCATTCTCTATTTCGGCCATCATCAACAAAACGTCTGCATAGCGCAATAAACGCATGTTAATACCCGAAAACATTTCCGGTACGGACATTTGATAATCATAACCGTATTTTTTCCAGTGTACACCATTCTCAATGCCTTGGGCAATATCCCCTGGCTCAAAAACATCTTCGTTCTCGGGGCCATGGGTATCGCCGTATTCAAGGAAACAAAGCGGATATCGTGGATCACCCTCTTCAAACGCTGCAACCAATTCGTCTGACGGTACCACGTTGTGCCAAATAAAGGGCGTATATTCTTGGGTTCTGTACTGTACCGCTTTTTGAGGTCCGCCCCAAACATTGGCCAAATTACGTTGAAATTGCACCTCAAAAATTGACTCTATATTGTTCTCGTTCTCCTCCCTATGGTTGTCTTCGTAATTAGCGGCCAAACTATAGTCACCTGAATCGATCACTTTTTGAAGTACGCTTCGGGCAGCGGTAAAATCGTCAAAGTACATATAGACACGCCCTAACAAGGTTTGTGCGCTTCCCTTGGTGACCCTTCCCATGTTTTCTGTACCGCGATATGCAGAAACACTGGGTAAAAATTCCTCGGCTCTTGTCAAATCTTCAATGATTTGATCGCGGATAACCTGCTCTGATTCGGCCAAGGGTACCCCGCTGGTAAAATCCTCGACAGGGGTCAACGAGAAGGGCACATTACCCCAGTAGGTGATGAGTTCAAAATAGGCCCATGCCCGTAAAAATTTGGCTTCGGCTACCAATAAATCAACCTCTCCTTGCGGTAACTCGTCACTAACCTTGTCGGGTAGCGTATTGATGACCAGGTTGGAGCGAAACACAATGCGATACAAACCTTTCCAAGCCGGTGAAATAAGACCGTTGCCCGGATCGATATCGTAGTTCAACAATTGTGCCCGTTGCGATTCTAGCTGAGGTCCGGCCGATTTAAGTTCATCGCCGAGTGTATCGACCAACCACCACCATTCCCGGGCCACCGATTCGTTTTCCTGCAAACCGGCATAAATGGCAAAAACAGCGGCTCGGGCCTCTTCAACGGTTTCAAAGGAATTTGAGATACTTGGGGCAGAAGGATTGCCCTCTGCCAAAAACTCATCATCACAGCTAAATGTGACCATCGTGGCGCACAACGCAATGGCCACACTCTTAAATGTTGCTAACTTTTTCATTTTTTCTATTTTTATTTTCATAACAAAATTTTAAAAAGCGACTTCTACACCTAAAATAAAAGTTGAAGGCACGGGTATCGCACTGTCATCCACTCCATTTGAAAAAAGAGCGTCGTTCGGATTACTGACACGACCCTGTACCTCTGGATTGTAACCAGAATAGCCCGTAAAGGTCAGTAGATTTTGCGCTTGCGCGTACAATCTAAGCTTTGAAAACGGACTGTTCTTTAATTCTGGAAATGTATATCCCAAAGTTACGAATTGTAACCGTACAAAATCCCCATTCTCGACCCAGCGGTCAGAGAGAACGGCATTTGCTTGTCTTGCCTCCCGAGCTCCCGTTTCTTGGTTGATCCCAAAGGTTCTAGGAATATCGGTATTTGTATTTTCCGGTGTCCAAGCATTGAGTACCTCCGTACCCATGTTGAACAAACGGGTCATCCCCTCGGTGTAGTACCGATTTGAATGTAGCACTTCAAAACCAAAAGAACCTTGCCAGTTCATGGCCAAATCAAAGTTTTTGTACGACATATTGGTGTTGAGTCCAATGGTAAAATCTGGCAAATAATGGCCTATATTGACCCGGTCTTCGCCGGTAACCACACCATCGCCGTTGATATCCTGATAGCGAATATCTCCAGGGCCTACATCCGCCCCTTGCCGTGTGGCATTGGAATCTCCCGTAAGTTGCGCAGCTCTGGCGTTATCGGCATCAATTTCAGCTTGTGTCTGATAAATGCCATCGGTTCGTAAACCAAAATAATGTCCAATGGGTTCGCCCACTACTGCCCGCGTTTGAGGGGCACCCGTATTTTGAAAATTTTCCCCAAAGATACTGGCACTTTCATCGCCACCTAACGACGTTACCTCATTATCCACAAGCGAGGCAACCGCACTGACCGACCATTTTAATTCGTTATCTTGGTTCGTATAGCCCGCTGAAAAATCCCAACCGCTGTTTTCGACTGATCCCACATTTGCCAACGGACGATTATCCACACCTGTTGAATTCGGTATCGGTACACTAATAATCAAATCGTTTGCCGTGTTTTTAAAATACTCTCCGCTAAAATAGAATTTACCACCGAAGAACTCCGCATCGAGACCTACGTTGATTTTTTCCACTTCTTCCCATTGCAAGCGGGTATTAAAAAGTGCGTTTTGAGTTAAACCGGTAACCACACTGCCGTCTCCTAAATCATAGTCAAGATTGGCGACAACGGTAGGATCCCAAGTGTAAGCACCCGTTGCCGTGTTTCCGTTGATACCCCAACTACCTCTCAATTTCAGATTGGTAACGGTCTCCCGTAAGCCTTCGAAGAAACCTTCTTCGGAAATCGTCCAACCTGCAGAAGCTGAAGGAAAGATACCTACATTATCATCAGGGGCAAAACGCGAAGATTGGTCACGACGAATAGAAGCGCCAAGCAAATACTTGCCTTTATAGTCATAGTTCAATCTTCCAAAATAAGAGATGATACCTGTTTCTTCGAGAACGACCTCGGCCCTCTGGTCTTCTCCTGGCGAAAGGGCAGGGTTTCGAATATTTTCGTTCGGAAGCGCCGTTGCTTCAGCTCTCACACGCTCGTTACGAAAGGTTTGAATCTCGTAACCTCCTAAAAGATCAAGATTATGATCACCAAAATCTTTGTTATAATTCAAAGTAGCGGTTAGAATAGGTGAGACAAAAGTAGTTTTGGTTCTTTGATATGTAGCGACAGGGTTTTGATTAAATCCTATCTCCCCAGCATTATAAGTTGGTAAAAAGAACTGTGACTGGATAAAAGCACTTTCTCCGGCCACGGCCAATTTAGCAAACAGGCCATTAGCCACTTCGTATTGCCCAAAGGCGGTAACCAGAACCTTGGTCGAAGTTTGTTCGTCATCGATCAAGGATTCGCGTAGTACGGGTTGAAAGGGGTCGGCTCCGTCAGCATTATCTGTACCTCTAAACCCTCCCGGTCTACTGGCATCCCGAACCGGTATGTAGGGCATCATCTGCAAGGACCGACGAATTGAGATCCCATCGCCTTCGGGTTCGTTTAGACTATTGCGGGACAAAATTATGGATGACCCCATTTTGAATTTACCCAAGTTTGCTTGAATATTCGCATTGAAATTAATTCGTTTGAAATACGAATTCACTATAACACCGTCTTGCTCGAAATACCCCCCGCCAAGATTGTAGGTTACGTTATCGGTACCCCCTGAAAAGCCCAACTGATACTCTTGAATGCCCCCTAAAGGCATAACAGCATCTTGCCAATCGGTCTCGACTCCCCGAAACTCTTCGCTGGGGCTCCCTACTCGAAAATCCATCTCATCAAAATCATAGTCGTCAAATCGGGCTGGTTCAACAATAAAATCATTTAATGTAAAATTGATGTATTGATCGGTATTCAAAAGATCGTAGCGTCTTCTTTCAGGAACTTTCTGAATACCATAATAGGATTTAAAGGTCAATTTACCGGGACCTCTTTTTCCTTTTTTCGTAGTGACGAGTACCACCCCGTTTGCACCACGTGAACCATAGATGGCTGTACTTGCCGCATCTTTGAGCACGGTGATGTCTTCAATGGCATCAGGCGCTACATCGTTCAAACCCCCTTGGCCGACCGGAATACCGTCGATTACAAAAAGCGGATCACTGTTTAGTACGGAACCCAAACCGCGTATACGAACCGTCGGGTTCGCACCCGGCACACCGCTTTGCACCACATTAACCCCGCTCACCCTACCTTGTAGGGCTTGTTCGGCACGGACAACGGGCAATTCCGCAATTTCCTCCCCTCCTAAGTTCGCTACCGCGGTCGTTACTTTTCTTCTACTTTGGACCCCATAGGCCACGACCACGACTTCATCCAATTGCGAAGTGCCTGGCTGGAGGGTAGCGTTAATGGTGGTTTGACCGTTAACAGCGATTTCCTGGGATTCGTACCCAATGTAAGAAATAAGCAGTACCGCATCGCTACCTACTTCAAGGGAATAATTACCATCAAAATCGGTCTGGGTACCATTTGTAGTACCCATCTCCACGACACTGGCCCCTGGCAACGGTACGCCGTCCTGATCGACGATTGTACCCGAAACCCGTGTGTCCTGAAATAGGGCCGAGGTCGGGGCGGTAACGGTTCGGGCGGCGACCGATATCGGCATACAGAGTAAGACGGCCATACCGAGCGCGACTAGAAAGGTCCTATACGACCGATTGTGGCGTCCAATGGACTGGGCAAGACTTGCAGTTAGTAGTTTGTTGGTCATTGTAAAACAGAATTAGTATTAATGAATTAATGCGTTTTTCGATTCCTTTATTTACACAATGGCGTATGACTTGAAGTTGCTCATTAAATACAACCAATAGGAATTTAAGGTTAATCGTTTAAGCTTCAAAGAAAACATTTTTTTTGATATTTTCATAATAAAATTAACAAATTCTCAGTGCAAACCCATACTTTTTGAAGATTTCATTTTTTAATAAAAAACGCTTTAAATATTTGAATTTCAGTCAAATGTTTGTTGTTTTTGTGTTTATTTTTTGTATTTTGTATTGATAGTCAACAACTTATGCCCGATGGAAACAACCAGCAACTCCAGGTCTATTTTTAGCGGTCTAGACGACCCTAGAAGCAATATTAACAAGCTTCTTAGATTGGATGACATTCTTCTTATCGGTATAATTTCGGTCATTTGTGCGGCAGATAGTTGAAAAGATATGGAAACATGTGCCAAGGCAAGAGAAGATTTTTTGCGTTCATTTTTAAATCTACCAAATGGTATTCCCTCCGATGATACCTTTAACCGTGTATTCTCCGCTATAGACCCAGATCAATCTGAGCATTGTTTTACAAAGTGGGTCTTATACGATTTGCGAGATAACATTTCGTAATTTGAATATGGGAAAACACATATCATTTGAGGTATTGGAGACTTCATCACAGTTACGTTCTATGATACGTAAAGAATCGCGTTGTAAGAATGTTTTGCGATTACAATCGTTGCTTCACATAAACGAAAAGACCTTTGCAAAGCAATGCGATAGGGCAACTCATTTAGGTTATAATGTCCGCACAATGGAGTTATGGTTAAAGACATATAAAGAAGCGGGTATCGAAACCATGTTGATCGGTTCAAGGCCCAGAAAGGCTAAAAGCGTAAAATCACCAAAGCTGTCCACACTTGTCTGTCCAAAAGGTTGAACGATAGCTATCAAGGTTTTGAGAGCTATGTTCAGGCAGTAAGTTGGGTCAAAGAGCAATAGGGTATCAGCTACCCGTACAATACACTACGCGAATATATGCCCGATGCTCTTGGGGTATATGGCCTCCATGGCCTTGTCGAGCCCCTTTAGGTTGTCGGAGCACAGGAAAAAGATGTCCGCCACGCCCCTTTGGCGCAACCCTGCGAGTATGGCCATCCATTCCGATGTCTTCTCGGTCTGGACGATGTCAAGTTAGAGGATGTCCTGCTGGCCGGAAAGGTCAACGCCCAAGGTCACCATACAGGCCTTGGAGACCACCTTGCCCTCACGGCGTATCTTGTAACGTACGGCATCCATCCATACAATGGTGTATACATCCTCCAAGGGCCGTTGCCGCCATTGGGCTATCTCCGAGAGCAATGAATTGGTAATGACCGATACTTGCGAGGTAGAGTATTCCACACTATAGGTCCGCTCCACAAAATCAACAATGTCGGCATTGCCCATTCCCTTTGCGTATAGCGGCAAAATACAGTCTTGGAGCTCTTTGGCCATGGTTCCGTGCTTGGGCGCGGTAACAGGCTCGAAACTGCCCTGGCGGTCACGGGGCACGTTGATGCGCTGCTTGCCCATAGCCGTTTTCAAGGTCTTTTGGGAATGGCCGTTACGGACATTGCCCGTAGGCGATACAGCTCCTTTTTCATGGCCAAGGTGTGCCGTCATCTCTGCTCGGGGCAGGGACTCCACACCATGTTTGAAGAGCTTTTCTCGAACCTCCTCCAATTGGGCCTTGTCGGAAAGCTTTCCGACAAGGCCATTCAATAAATTCTCAATTTCTGGATTCATAGGTATACTGATTTTTATGTTAAAGGTATACCTATGTTTTCGTTACCATTTTCCAAACCAAATTAAGGGTAGAAACACAAAATATTGTACAGTTCCAAAACGGGATCCAAATTTGAAACCACTTTTTTTCAGTTATTTTGAAGACTGATTAGTTCCTGTATCGACTATTCCGGAAGGGAACGATTGGTATTCGACAGTACTCCCCCGGAAACAATGTAAGATCGGACGCGGCTATTCCCGTTGATGCAGGGCTTCGGTCATCAATAAAGGCTCTATGACCCCGTCCGCATAGGTTTTTGGGTCCATTTTTGGCCTAAGATACGTATGGTCCTTGTCCGGATCGGAAACCCAGCGGTTGGTGCCGTCCTCCATGACCATATTGGAGCCTTCGGTCACCACATCAAAATAATCTTGGGTGCCCGTCACCGCAACCTGTACCGTAATGATGTCCCATATCGACCATGGTGCAATTTCTTCTGCCGATGATAAACCGGTCCACTCTGGAGGGTTTTTAAAAAAATAGCCATACCCTGCCTTTAAAATATGGTCATCGTGCCATTCGTTTATCCTGGTACCGGTGCCGTAACCAAATTTGGCCTCCCCTATTTTACCGCCATTAAAGATCATGGGCCGGGTGCAGTTTTCCACAACATATTGGGTAACGCCCGGACCGCCATGTTTAAAGTTGGCCTCATTTCTTGTCGGGTCCAGATAATTGCCGCCCATAATATAAAAACGGGCCACTTTTTGGGAAACAAGGTTCATACCGTTCAAATTGGAATAATCGTCCGGTGCCGATTGCAACAGCGCATAAATGTTGTTCAGGCGACCTGTAACGACAACGGTAATACTCGTATCTTTTGCAGTTGCCAACAGTTTTCGATAGAGCGGGGTAGTTTTCATGGCCGTAGCATGGGAAACCTTGCTTTCGTATTCTTTTCCAAGAAACCAAGTATATTCTTCTTTGGCAAAAGGGGTCCCTTCATGCGCGCCGATAGGAATGTCCGGTCGTCCAAAATAGGTATTTACCGCATCGATACCGGCAACATGATGCTCCATGGACCATGAGGACATTACCGCTGCTATCGTACAAAGGTTTTGATCGGCGTAGGTGTGCAGGGCATATAATGCGCCCAGATCATCGATGTCCCCACCCATATCGGTATCAAAAATAATTTGGGGCAGGTTTTCCGTTTTGGACTGTGCGAAGCAAGATGCGCCGAGCAGTGAAAGGAGACAACAAAAAAGGATCACTTTGCTTTTCAACATATTCTTATAGGTTTAAAGACGATGCGGATTCTCTCGAATCAGCGACTTTAAAAATACACAAAACACAGGAAAACAGGTGCTATTTCAATCTTCATTCGGCGTTTTTGCATATTTTCCGGCATTTCATTTATATTTGTTAAACTCGCCAAACCATGAAGAAAAAGCAAGTTTCCCTTAAAGACATCGCCAAAGAAGTTGGCGTTTCCATAGCCACAGTGTCCTACGTGCTTTCGAAAGGGAAGGACAGCAGGGTCAGTGAAGGGATGTCCCAAAAAATTCGAGAAGTAGCCAAACGGCTCAATTATCAACCGAACAGTATCGCCCAAAGCCTTAAAAGTGGTACCACCAATACCATAGGGTTGGTATTGGCGGACATTGCCAACCCGTTTTTTGCCAACCTTGCAAGGGTAATCGAGGACGAGGCGGCAAAATTTAATTATACCGTGATATTTGGTAGTTCCGATGAAAAGGCGGCCAAATCCAAACAGCTGATCGATTTTCTGTCGAGCCGTCAGGTCGATGGTTTTATTATCGCCCCTTCCGAAGGCTCTGAAGAACAAATAAAAACGCTACAGGAGCAACAGATTCCAGTGGTGTTGATCGACCGTTTTTTTCCAAAAATACCGACGGATTTCGTTATTATCGATAATTACGACTCTTCTTATAACATCGTAAAACAATTGGTGCGGTGCGGGCACCGCCGCGTGGGAATGTTGGCCTACGTCAATCGCCTTTTTCACATGCAAGAGCGTATTCGCGGATACCGAACGGCCTTGGAAGACTATGGTTTGGAGCCCGATCCCGAATGTTTGGGAGAAATCTCCCATGAAGAGGTGAAAGAGCAGACCGAGGCAGCAATTGATAAAATGCTAGCTTCCGATAACCCGATCGATTCTATTTTCTTTTCGACCAATACCTTGGCCATTTACGGGCTGAAGCATTTGGATAGCCTAAACATTAAAGTTCCCGAAGATATTGCAGTGGTCAGTTTTGATGAAGGGGAAGCCTTCGATTTTTATTACTGTCCCTTGACACATGTTAGGCAGCCATTGGAGGAAATGGGCAAAGAAGCGGTACGATCATTATCCAATCGGATCAAAAATCCCGATACTCCACAACAAACGATCTGTTTACCGGCCAAGCTCATCGTTAGGGAATCCTCCGGCGCGGTCCCTAAAGACGCATAGTGCATTACCGCCCGGTTTTTAAAGAGATTATTTTTTAGTTTAAACGATTAAGCATATCTTTGATTTTAGGTTTTTTTCTTATGATGTGGGTAATTTCTGATGTTGGAACGACCTGTGATTAGGTGAAGACAAATCATTTTTTGAATAAAGTAAACCAAGTTATAACTTATGTATCCAAAAATTGGAATTCGCCCCATTATAGATGGCCGATTGGGCGGCGTACGAGAGTCATTGGAGGAAACTACAATGAAAATGGCGCAAAATGTGGCCAAGTTTTATGCTGAAAACTTGAAGTATCCCGACGGTACCCCAGTGGTATGCGTTATTGCCGATAGTTGTATCGGAGGGGTCAAGGAAGCTGCCGATTGTGCTACAAAATTTAAGTCTGAAAATGTAGGGGTATCCCTTTCCGTAACGCCCTGTTGGTGCTATGGAACGGAGACGATGGATATGGATGCCGCCATACCCAAGGCAATTTGGGGCTTCAATGGTACCGAACGCCCCGGTGCAGTATATTTGGCCGCAACCTTGGCCGGCCATAACCAAAAAGGTTTGCCGTCTTTCGGGATATATGGTAGGGACGTTCAGGATTTGGGGGATGAAGCCATTCCGGAAGATGTACGTGAAAAACTATTGGGCTTCGCAAAAGCGGGACTGGCCGTTTCCATAATGAAAGGCCGCTCATACTTGGCCATAGGAACAGTTTCCATGGGAATCGCAGGTTCTGAAATTCAATCGGACTTTTTTCAGTCCTATTTGGGAATGCGGAACGAATATGTGGATTCTTCAGAAGTGTTGCGAAGGATAGAACACCGGATTTACGATGCCGATGAATATGAAAAAGCATTGCAATGGACCAAGGAACATTGTAAAGAAGGCGCCGACTTTAATGAGGAAGAGAAACAGCGATCACGCCAACAGAAAGATGAGGACTGGGAGTTTGTAGTGAAAATGACCTTGGTGATCAAGGACCTGATGGATGGCAACCCTAAACTTGCGGATATTGGATACGGTGAAGAAGCCTTGGGGCATGATGCCTTGGTGTCCGGTTTTCAGGGACAGCGACAATGGACCGATTTCTTGCCGAACGGGGATTTTTCCGAAGCGATACTCAATTCTTCTTTTGATTGGAACGGTATACGTAAACCCTATATGGTTGCTACGGAAAACGATTCGTTGAACGGAATTTCGATGTTGTTCAATTACCTGTTGACCAATATGGCACAAATTTTTGCAGATGTACGTACCTACTGGAGCCCTGATGCGGTGACTAGGGTTACCGGATGGTCTCCTAAGGGTCGTGCCAAGGAAGGGTTCATCCATTTGATCAACTCCGGTTCGGCCACTTTGGACGGTTCCGGACAACAACGTGCCGATGGGAAGCCCGTTATGAAACCATTTTGGGAAATTTCGGAGCAAGAGAAAGAAGCCTGTTTGGACGCTACCACATGGTACCCAGCGGATTTAGGCTATTTCCGGGGTGGTGGCTATTCGTCCAACTTCCTTACAAAAGGGGAAATGCCCTTGACCATGTGCCGCATCAATCTCGTAAAGGGATTGGGTCCGGTATTGCAAATTGCCGAAGGGTGGAGCATCGATTTGCCGGAAGAAGTCCACGACACCTTGGACGTCCGTACCAGTAGAACCTGGCCGACCACCTGGTTCGTGCCCAACCTCACTGGTGAAGGGGCGTTTACCGACGTATATACCGTAATGAACAACTGGGGCGCCAACCACGGTGCCATCAGTTATGGACATATCGGAAAAGACCTGATTACCCTGGCCGCCATGTTGCGCATACCCGTTTGTATGCACAATGTTAGCGAAGAAAAAGTGTTTCGTCCCTCCGCATGGAACGCCTTTGGAATGGATAAGGAAGGTCAGGACTACCGCGCCTGCGAAACCTATGGGTCGCTTTACTAATCAAAAAAAGAAGACGACATGTCGGATCATGACAACTACGTAATCGGGGTCGATTATGGTACCGCTTCCGTACGCTCCATTGTAGTGAACACGGCTAATGGTGAACAGCTGGCCGCCGCGGTGGCCACGTACGAGCGTTTTTCAAAAGGAATGTACTGTAACGCCGCCGAAAATCAGTTTCGGCAACACCCATTGGACTATATCGAAGGTCTGGAGCGGTCGGTAACCGCGGCATTGTCCCAATGTGACGATACCGTTAAAAAAAACATTCGCGCGATTTCCGTGGATACTACCGGATCTACCCCAGTGGCGGTCGATGAAACCGGTACCCCTTTGGCGTTGACCCCGGGCTTTGAAGACAACCCGAACGCAATGTTCTTTCTTTGGAAGGACCATACCGGTATACGGGAGGCCGAAGAGATCAACGAACATGCGAAACGTCAAGAAACCGATTACCTCAAATATGTAGGGGGTATTTACTCTTCCGAATGGTTTTGGGCAAAACTGTTGCGCATGCTCCGGGAAGACGCACAAGTGGCAAAAGCCGCCCATTCCTGGGTAGAACATTGCGATTGGATCCCGTTTTTATTGACGGGGGGTACCGATGTGAAAAAAATTAAAAGAGGTGTTTGCGCCGCTGGTCACAAAGCATTGTGGGCCAAAGAATGGAACGGATTTCCACCGGACGATTTCTTTACCGGAATAGATCCCTTGCTAAAGGGCTGGTCGGGCCGGTTGCCCCAAGATACATTTGCCGCTGATCGTCCCGCAGGGCGGTTGAGCGAAACGTGGGCAATGAAATTTGGGTTGAGCACCGATGTCCAAATAGGTATCGGTGCCATGGATGCCCATATGGGAGCCGTAGGAGGGCAAATTGAGCCCTATTACATGAGCAAGGTGATGGGAACTTCTACCTGCGATATGTTGGCCCTGCCGACGGAAGAGGTCGGCTCGGTCCTGGTGGACGGTATCTGCGGACAGGTTACCGGTTCCGTAATTCCGGGTATGATAGGAATGGAGGCGGGACAATCCGCTTTTGGCGATGTATATGCCTGGTTTCAGCAAGTATTGGCATGGCCGCTAAAAAACTATAGGGACAACCTGGGAGCTACCGATAAAGCGGAAACCTTGGCGGTACTGCAGCATATAGAAGATTCGCTATTAAAAGAACTCAACCGGTCCGCCGAGAAAATTGAACTCACCGAGGGGTTGGAACTGGCGTTGGATTGGCTGAACGGACGTAGAACGCCCGATGCCGATCAATCGGTAAAAGCCGCTATAACCGACTTGAGCCTTGGTTCCGATGCACCCCATATTTTTAGGGCCTTGGCGGAAGCGACCTGTTTTGGGGCCAAGAAAATCGTGGAACGTTTTACGGACCGTGGTATTCCCATAAAGGGAATTATCGGTGTTGGCGGGGTGGCAAAAAAAGCCCCTTTCATCATGCAAATGATGTCCGATGTATTGGAGCTTCCGATACGCATACACCGATCCGAACAGACCTGCGCCTATGGTGCCGCAATGTTCGCAGCTACCGTAGCCGGAATTTATCCCGATGTACAACAGGCGATGAAACAGATGGGGCAGGGTTTTGACGAAACCTACCGTCCCAATGAAGAACGGTCGGTCATTTACAAAAAACGCTATGCAAAGTACTTGGAATTGAGCAACTTTGTGGATTCGAAATAGATAGATTTGCCTAACAATTGAAAAAATGAACAAATCAGTGATACAGTCGATAGTTTTACCAGTACATGCCATCAAAACCGGGCTACTGCTTTTAAGTATTTTTCTTGTCGCCTCTTGCAAAACGACCGGAGAAGAACCCGAAAAGCAGATCAAGGACCTATCGCAAAATGCTTCCTTGGAGTTTGAAGAACCTACGCGGCAAATACACTTGGATTTTCACACCTCCCAGTATATCGATAGTATCGGATTTAAGTTCGACAAAAAACAGTTCCAAGAAGCACTCCAGGTAGGGAAGGTGAACGCCATCAATATTTTTGCAAAAGGGCATCATAGCTGGAGTTACTATCCGACCAAAATAGGAATGGTGCACCCAAAACTGGATTTTGATCTGTTGAAAGCGCAAATTGAAGCCTGTAGGGAAATTGACGTTGAAGTTTTCGCATACTTTACCGTAGGTTGGTCCGCAAACGACGTAAAAAAACATCCCGAATGGGCCGTTGTCGGAAAGGATGGTTCCAATGTTCATAGAGACCAATTGAAAGCATTGGGGCCCGACGATCCTTTCAGGGGATGGGAGTATCTGGAACCTTCCGGGGAATATGCCGAGTTGATCTATGCCCAGACGGAGGAACTGATCAAAAATTACGATTTGGACGGGATCTGGTACGACATTCACGAACCGGAAAAGATGAACTTCAATCCTTGGAGCCTTAACGATTACAAGCAGCGGGGTATCGATATCAACGACTCCTTAGCTATAAAAAAACGTACTTACGAGAAGTATAATACGTTTTTTGAAAAAACGGGCGAGATCATTAAAAAATACAAACCGGAAGCGACCATTTACTATAACGGTACTACCCGAACCTATAACACCGAGAACATTAAGTTGTTCAAACACGGTTTCTTTGTACACAATACCAA
The DNA here is from genome assembly GCF_050589625.1 of Maribacter sp. 2-571. Lineage (NCBI taxonomy): Bacteria > Pseudomonadati > Bacteroidota > Flavobacteriia > Flavobacteriales > Flavobacteriaceae > Maribacter > Maribacter sp. 2-571. The sequence continues at coordinate 71,163 of NZ_JBNGOP010000019.1, forward strand.
ACACGACTTGGAAGACCTGCCTACCGCTTGGGGCGGATATGATATTTTTCCATGGCGGTCCAAGTATTTTGCCAATACCGGAAAGGATATTGTTGCCATGAGCGGTAAGTTTCATAAAGCTTGGGGTGAATTTGGAGGATTCAAACATAAGGATGCCCTTTTGTATGAAGCGGCGTCCATGGTCGCTTTTGGCGCGTCGTGCAATATGGGCGACCAATTGCATCCTTCGGGAGAAATGGACATGGGTACCTATGAAAACATCGGTTACGCTTTTGACTATGTGGAAAAAATAGAGGATTATGGTGTCGGGGCCGACCATGTTGCCAAAACGGGGCTATATATAGGGGAAGACCTGACCGCCATTGAGGGGGCGGTCGCCATGCTATTGGAGAACCAGGTGAACTTTAATGTCGCCAATACCATGCAGGATTGGTCGAACTTGGAAGTTTTGGTCATCACCAGCGGAGGGGTCCTTGATCGGGACGTTTCCAAGGTAAAGGAGTTTGCGGCAAAAGGCGGAAAGATCATCGGATTGGGAGAAGGGATCTTAAAGAATAACGAACCGATCGTGGATATTGGTGCGGAATATGTTGGACCAGCCGATTACGATATCGATTATACCGTAGTGGAAGCGTCCATTGGAAAGGGATTGGTGTCCTCACCATTTTTAAACTACACCGCGGCGTTACGGGTAAAACCAAAGGAGGGGGCGTCCGTGTTGGCGAGCATACGCGAACCCTTTTTCTCAAGAACGGTTACGCATTATAGTTCCCATAACAACACACCCAACCGTTTGGATACCGCCGAACACCCCGCCGTAATCCGAAACGGAAACATTATATTTATAGCGCACGATATTGATCGTCAATACAGTAGGGAAGGTGCCCGGACCCACAGAGATCTCTTTTATAACAGTTTACAGCTCCTACGAACGCAACCTATGGTAACGACCGAAATGCCGAGTATGGGCCGATTGAACCTGTTGCACCAGCCGGAACAAAAACGGTATGTGGCACATTTACTTTACGCCTCACCTATTCAAAGGGGTTCGGTAAGGGTAGTGGAAGATTTGGTGCCGCTTTACGATACCCACGTAACCTTGGACCTTCCAGAATCGATAACGGAGGCCTATTTGGTGCCCTCCGGTGAGGTATTGTCCATAGGAGAAGTTGAAGACGGTCGAATATTGGTGACCGTTCCAAAATTTGAATGCCATACCGCGATCGTACTCGAATATGGTGAAGCCGATGCGGTAGAATAACGTAATAACTTACTTTGCCAATACCTAACGATATCGTTTACTAAACAAGCTATTATGTCCGAAAGCACTAAAATTCCAGTGGTACGAAAAGAACTGTTGTTCCCTTTCATTGCCATAACCTCCCTATTTTTTTTGTGGGGTATTGCGAACGATCTCACCAATCCAATGGTGTCGGCCTTTAAAAAGGTAATGCCCGAACTTTCGAACTTTGAAGCTGCATTGGTACAATTGGCCTTTTACGGGGGCTATGCGACAATGGCCATACCGGCCGCTATTTTCATACGCAGGTATAGCTATAAAAAGGGTATTCTGCTAGGGTTGGTGCTCTATGCAATTGGGGCCTTTCTTTTTTATCCCGCGGCGGCTTATGAAGCCTTCGGTTTTTTTCTGGCATCCTTGTATATTCTTACTTTCGGCCTGGCCTTTTTAGAAACGACCTCCAATCCCTTTATCCTATCCATGGGAGACCCGGAAACGGCGACCAGAAGGCTTAACCTTTCACAGGCCTTTAATCCGATGGGGTCTTTATTGGGCATGTTGGTGGCGCAACTTTTTGTCATTCAATCCTTGCGTTCCGATGACTATTCTTCGGAGGCCTATGCGGCCTTGGGACAGGTGGAAAAGGCGGCCATTCGTGAAAACGACCTTGGGGTCATCAGCTATCCTTATATTGCCCTGGGTATTTTGGTAGTGGTTATTTTGTTAATCATCATGTTTACCAAATTCCCCGTATTTCGGGAAGAATCCAAAATGTCCCTAAAAACCTCCTTCCGTAAACTGATGGGCAACCGCCATTATTATGAAGGGGTTATAGCCCAAGCGTTCTATGTAGGGGCCCAGATCATGTGTTGGACGTTTATTTTCCAGTACGTAGATCATTTGAACGAAAGCCGTGAAGCTGGAGCGCAGTTGACGGCGACGTGGTACAATATGGCCGCAATGATCTTTTTCCTTTCCGGGCGTTGGATCTGTACCTGGCTCATGAAGTTTGTGAAGGCACCAAAACTAATGCTCTATTTTGCCCTTGCAGGGGTGTTGTTCTGTTCGGGTGCCATTTTGTTGCCCGGAATGTTGGGACTTTATTCCCTTGTAGCGGTTAGCGGCTGTATGTCGTTGATGTTCCCTACCATTTACGGAATCGCCTTAAAAGGAATGGGCGATGAGGCAAAATTAGGATCTGCCGGTCTGGTGATGGCTATTGTTGGGGGTGCTTTGATGCCGCCCTTACAAGCGTCCATTCTCGATTGGGGCGGTCCCGGCTTTTCCGATGTTCAAATAGCGGGCAGTATCCCCGAAGTAAAGTTTTCGTTCATACTTCCATTGATCTGTTTGGCCGCTGTAGCGATATATAGTTTTCGCTCCCGGGCGGTAGTAGATGAATCCGCCGCTTAAAATAAACCAACATGGGCAAGGGCTACTTCCCCCATGTTATCCTATTTCTGATATTACCGTACATAAGGAATAAAGGAATCTTCAAGGGATAGGTTACCGTTAGAAATGGTAGTACTGCACTATTGTAGTCGTTAAAGGACCTTTAAGGTCATAGAGAAAAAAACGAATAAGAGTATAGTTGTAGTAAAGCGGTAAGCAGGAGAGGAAACCGTCGGTAGGATAACAATGAAAAACACAAAGCGCACGAACCATTTCGTGCGCTTTGTGTTTTTTTAAGGGCTATACCGGTAGTATTTGGAATAGCCCAATTTTATAATCAGCAATCGGTACTATCATTCGTATTTGAAAACGATTGCCGTATGCATGGTAAAGGTGGGTACAGTTACCTTAACGGCGCTTCCTTCTTGCGTAAAGGGCAAGCTGCTGCCCTCAGGTATTTGGATCACTTCCGTTATCTTTTCCGGTACATCTAGCGTTAGGGATACTCCCGGTACCGGTAAAAAGTCCTCCAGTACGCTTACATCGCCCCGTAACAACGGTGGGCCGTACAACAAATGGGTCACATAACGTTTGTCCGACGACTGTTGCAAAAGACTCACCCGACCTGCGCTAGGAAGCCGCTCCACGTTTAAAATTGGTTTTTGGTACAAGAGGCCAATCGCATTGTTTACAATATCCCGATGTAGCCGAACCCCTTTATCATAATACAATTGATCAAGCTGATGCGCAAAAAAGATAACGTTTCCATTTTTGACGATTGCCGGATAGGCCGAATCTTCCGTTTTGTACGGCGTTTCACGATGTCCGTTAAACTTGGCGTAGGTACGGTTGAAATACGGCTCCCGAATACTGGCCAAGGATTCCCCCGTTGTTAATTTTGATAAAAGTCCTGCGTCATAGTTCAAGAAGGGTGTGGACACGATGCCGTCGGTCAATTCTTTTTTGACTACCGTGTAATCGAATTGAAAATCGGATGGTTTTAGATATTCGGCGCCCACGTTCAATAGAAAGGCGTTCTCCTCCCGATTTAAGGCACCGTTGGCAAAAACGATCAATTTACCACCGTTTGCCACCCATGCATTTATGGTGTCGGCTTGTTCTTGGCTGAGGACCGCCCTACTGGGGATGATGAGCAGTTCCAGATCGTTTAGGTTTTTTTCGTCCGCAACGATAAAATCGTTATGGGTTTCCAATAACATGTTTACTACACCGTGGTCCGCTGCTTCGTCCAAGGTCAGCCACATGCCCAATTTGGATAAGGGCATTCCCCCGGGACCGTAATCCTCTATTTTTTCGACATACGAATAGGCATGTCCGATATTCTTATAGGTTTCCATATCCATTTCCCCGGAAGGATGCAGTTGGTCCCCAAAATTACAGGAAGCACCGTACGATATCATGGCGGCGGCTTCATACTTAATGGCATCGGGATCTTTAAAGCCTCCGAATTCGCCCCAGGCCATATGGAATTTACCGCTCATGCCGGTTGCCGGAACGCCTTGTTGCAAGTGGTACTTGGCATCCAATGGTAGTTTATTGTATCCGCCCCAAGTGGTCGGTAAGTCTTCAAGATCTTGATGGGTGTCCATGTCGAACAAACGTTCTTTAAAGAAAGAGGCGTCTTCAATTCGGGTTACGGCATTAAAATAGACCGTTGCTTCGGGGCGGTGTTTGGCCACTAGATCCCGTAAGGCTTTCATATGTCCTTTCAGCGCGAGGGAGTGGCTGCGTTCCACGGCTAGGGTATCCGTAATGTCGACCCCTTCTTTGGCCATTCGTTTTTTAGCGTTGTCATTGTAGTTTCTTTTCGCCACGTGATAAATATCGAACCAAAAACCGTCGAGGTCCGGATATTTTTTACAGATTTCGGTCACCTGTTTCATAATGTGATCGTGGTATGGGGTTCCGATACTAGGGTCGAGCCGCTCCCATAAATAGGTAGGGCGTTCCGTATCTCCGGGTGCTTCACGGTCGTAACCGGGAGCATTTATGGAACCGTCCTCGTCCCGAATCGTCCACTCCGGATGTTCCCGAACATCCAGTTCGCTCCAACCAATGGTGAAGTAAAAAGGAGCGGTAACCCCTATTTCATGGCAGGCCTCCAATTGCGCGCCCAACAGGTCGAAATCAAGGTTAGGGTGCATTTTTCCCACCTCGGTAGGGTAGTACGACCAACCGTGATGTCCTTTACTGAAAATATTGATGTGGTTTACCTTGCCCGTTTTTAGGGCTTCCTGAAACTGTTTTTTATCAAATTTTTTACCGATATCGGGTATATGCTCGGAGGTATGAAAATCAAGATGTACCTGCCTGGTGGGCATGGGCGCATCGATACTTCGCTGCGATTGGCCGCTCATTACGGTCGCAAAAGCAAAACAAATGATAAAAAAACATATCGGTCGGTTCATGACAAATGAATTTGATTAAACGTTTAACCCCCAAATATACTAAAGTTCTTTGTTCCTACGCCCAAATCTATAAATAAGTACAAAGCACCCATGAAAATATGAGGTTTTACTCGATAATCGAGATTTAAAAGACTCCGACGCTTGCGTCGAAATCAATGTTAATTTTCGTTCTAATGCCTCGTGGGCTTGCCCCGAGGTTGTTTACTGTTTTCCGAACGTTTTTAGAAAAGATAAAAGCGTACCATATAGGGCGATGGGCTTCAAAAAAGGGACGAACATGGCGCAATATTTACAACAGGAAGGTAGTGGCGTGCTGTTTTAAAAAATGCAGGGCCTTGGACATTTGCGATTCTACCGTTTTTATAGAAATCTGCATCTCTGTGGCAATTTCGCGGTACTTTCTATTTTCCAATTTGTTTTTAACGAAAATCTCCCGACACCTGGGCGGTAACTTTTCAATAAGTTCGAACAGTTTTTCACGTTTGCTGTTGTATTCGCTCTCGTCGGTATACTTATCGAACAAAAGATCCCAACGGATGTTATCCAACATATCCCGATGCACTTTTTCTCGGCGAACATGCATCAAAAATTGATTGTGACAACTTTTAAAAAGGTAATTTTTTAGTGAAGAAGAGATGTTAATGGTCTTTTTTTGCTCCCAAATCTTTAAAAAAACATCCTGCACAATATCCTCCGACAAGGCCCGATCATGACTCAATTTGAATACATAATTACACAACCAAGCGTAATGTTTGTCGAACACAAACGCATACGCCTTAAGATCGCCGTTACGAAGTTTATGTAGTAATTTTTCTTGTTCCATCAGTGGTCGGTTGTGAGCAAATCTAATAAAAATCAAAAATATATAGGGGTTTTTTACGATAAGAGCATCTATAAGGTGTATAAGTTGTCAAATGAATAATTTTAAATCGATACTTCAGCAATTTTTAAAGGGAACGCTTTCCGCGGTAGAAAGGGATGCTTTAAAAAAATGGGTTGCGGAAAAACCGGAAAACCTTGCTGCATTTAAACAGGCCATTCGTAAATACGATCGCGAACAAGCGGAAACGTTTGATGCCGACATGGCGTTTGAGGCGTTTGCGGCGCGAGTAGGGGCAGGTGATGGCCATAAAGGACGTGTAATAAGACTTCGTTGGTATCGGGTTGCCGCGGTATTCGTCGGTATCCTTATGGCATTCTATGGATATAAAAGGTTTGGGTCGGGGTTCAATACGAAAGAGGTCCCACAACAGCTGGTCATAAAGGAGAAAGAAGATTCCGTGGAGACGGTTACCTTAAAATTGGCCAACGGAACCATAAAAACGTTGCGTAGTGATCGGGACACTACCTTTGCCGCGCAAGGAGGCCGGGTATACGCCAGCCAAAGTGGTAATACGCTAAACTTCTTTAAAAAAGGAGAGCAATATTCCGGAAAAGCGGAATCCCATACGATATCGGTTCCGAATGGAAAAACCTTCAAACTTTTACTTTCCGACAGTACCGTGGTATGGTTGAATGCGGGCACGCGCTTAACCTTTCCGGAATGGTTCGATCAAAAAGGGACCAATAGGGTGGTTTCCTTGGAAGGCGAAGCCTATTTTGATGTACAACGAAATGAGCAGTTGCCTTTTTTGGTGCGCACTTCCGATGTTGAGGTACGGGTTTTAGGAACGGCTTTTAACGTATCTTCCTATTCCTCGGATACCGATGTTACTACAACCTTGGTGGAAGGTTCGGTGGCGTTAAAGCACATGAAAAGTGCTGAGAAAATTACCATTCGGCCAACAATACAGGCACGTTTTACAAAAATCGGAACAACGTTTGACACCGCTAAGGTGGATACCGATATATATACGGCCTGGATGCAGGACAAGCTTGTTTTTACCGATGCCACTTTGGATCAAATGGTACAGCGCCTGGAACGCTTTTACGACATTACCATTATCGACCAAACAACGCTTTTGGAAAACGAGACCTTTCGCGGGGCTTTTAGGAAAGACGACAAATTAGAAGATGTTTTAGAGGTATTGGCGACCAGTACGGCAATACGCTACCACATCGACCAGAAAACGATAACGCTTAAAAACTAAAAGGGAAGGTGCGCCAACACCTCCCCTTTCTTATGATTACTAACTGAATAATAACCAATTTACAACACTTAAAATTATGAAAAAATTGTCGGGTGCCAGGGATTGGCACGCAGAAAAGTTGGGTGCCAGCCTAAAACTAAAGATGAGAATAAGCTTTGTTTGTATGTTTCTCGCACTATGCCAATTGTCTGCAAACAGCATGTTTTCGCAAGAAAAACTGCAGTTTGAGTACGAGGAGGTACCATTGGTACAGGTTTTGGATGAAATACAAAAACAGAGCGGGTATTCTTTTTTCTATAATTCCAATAGAATTTCCATACGCAAAAAAGTATCGGTACGGGCGAACCAAGAATCGGTGAAAACGGTATTGGATCGGTTGGCCGGTCTTGGAAGCTTTCAATACGAATTCAAGGGAAGGCTCATTGTATTGACCAAAGAAAAGGAACCCCCAACGAAAATGGAGGAGCAGGATACGGAACTTCAAGGGCAGGTGAACGATGATGAAGGCGCTCCTTTGCCGGGAGCGAACGTTTTGGTCAAGGGCACCAGCATTGGTACGCAGACCGATTTCGACGGTAAATTTACAATAGAAGTACCCGAGGGAAGCGAAACCTTGGTCATTTCCTATATCGGTTTTAAGACCCAAGAAGTTGCCATAGCAGGTCAGGACAATATCACCGTTCAGCTAGTGGCCGCCGCTGCGCAGCTGGAAGATGTTGTGGTAGTAGGTTCCCGAGGAAAACCACGTACCAATGTGGAGCGCCCCGTACCTATAGACGTCATTTCTTCTGAAGACTTGGCCTCGACCGGACAGCAGGATATCGGACAGGCATTGCAGTTTAGTGCCCCTTCGTTCACCGCGGTGAAATTTGGGATCAACGATTTGGCACCCTTGGTGGATCCGGCCACTTTAAGAGGTCTTGCGCCCGACCAAACGCTTTTATTGGTCAATGGTAAACGACGTCATAAAGTATCTTTTTTCAGTTTGAACGACGGGGTCGGAAAAGGCCAGTTGGGTAACGATATCAACGCTATTCCCGGTGCTGCGGTAAAACGGGTCGAAATATTACGGGACGGGGCCGCTGCTCAGTACGGTTCCGATGCGATAGCCGGTGTAATGAACATGCAATTGAAAGATGCCCGGGAAGGGGGAAGCGTTACCTTTTATACCGGGGTGTCCTCTACCAATCCAAAATATGATGATCTGGGCAGCAATGCCGATCTCGAGGGAGAGAGTATTTACGGCGGTCGTATTTCCGATGGCCATGTATACAATATGTCGGCCAACTTTGGATTACCTTGGGGCGAAGAAGGGTTTGTAAATACGACATTGGCCTTTAGCCATGCCGAACCTTCCGACCGTTCCGGTACTTACTCGCACAGTACCGGATGGTATACGGACGAGCAAGTGGCCGCGGCCGGTGCCGCTTCGGACGAAGAACTGCAACGCATCAACGGTATCGATTTGGATCGGGCCATATTGGGTACTGCGGAAAACACTAACGGTGCCCTCTTCGTAAACATGGGCAGACCGGTTTCGGAAGACGTCGATTTTTATGCCTTTGGTGGATTTACCATGAAAAAAATTATTGGAAGTGTATTTTCCCGAAGTCCGGCGCGAAACGATCGTAATGCCCTGGATATTTTTCCGAACGGATACAACCCCGAACTCCCCTCATTGTTGACCGATTGGCAGGTCACTTCTGGGATAAAGGGTGATATTGGGAAGGACTGGAATATGGATGCCAGTTTGGGCTATAGCGGGAACAATGTAGATTTTTTTGCACGAAACACCGTAAATCCAAGCTGGGGAGCCGACTCCCCAACGCAGTTTTATACCGGTTCGTTAAACGTGACCCAAACCGTTTTCAATCTTGATTTTGCTAAAATTTTCAGCGAAAAAACGACCTTGGCATTGGGTTCGGAACTTCGTTTCGAATCATTTCAGCAGTCACAGGGCGATGCCTATTCCTGGGCACCGGGACCTTTGGGCGGTAAGGATGCCACCACTTCGGGCAGGGCAGGTTTTTCGGATCTTACCGATGGGGAATGGACACGGAACAATATCGGTATCTATGCAGAATTGGAACAGGACTTTACGGAAGATTTTCTAATAGCCGCCGCTGCCAGATATGAGAACTATTCCGATTTTGGTGACGATTGGTCGTTCAAAATGGCCACCCGCTATAAGTTGCTGGACGATAAACTGTCCTTCAGGGGATCCGTAAACCGATCGTTCCGAGCGCCATCATTGGTGCAATTTCAGTACAGTAATTACGGAAAGATTCAGCAAGATACCGATGGCAACACGGTAGTAACGCCGTTTTTGCCCATCCGAAACGAGCTTACCCAGCAAGCTTTTGGCATTACCGAGCTAAAACCGGAAACTTCCTTTGATATTGCTTTGGGCCTGACCTCCAAACTGAGCGACAAGTTGTCCTTTACCTTGGATGTGTATAACATTGCCATTGATGACCGTATTCTTGTTTCGGGAGGTATTCCCGCGGCGGATTTTGCCGAATTTGCCAATACCAATTATGATGAGATAAACGTATTTACCAACGCGGTGAACACCACTACCAAAGGGTTGGATTTTGTGGCGAACTATAAAACGTATGTGAACGATAAGGACCAACTTCGGTTTTCACTTGCTGCAAACTTTAATGAAACCACGATAGACGGGTTCAACCTTCCGGGGGCTTTCGCGGATAGGGAGGAAGATTTGATCGACGACCGTGATATTTTGTTTTTGACGAAAGGGATACCCAACAGTAAGATCATTGCCAGTGGGGAATACCAATTCGGTATTTTCTCGACCTTGTTGCGCCTTACGCGTTTTGGGGAAGTGGCCGATGCTAGGGAGCCCGATCCGGGAGCGGAAAGTGGTTTTCAGGAGTTTGCGCCCAAGTTCGTTACCGACCTATCGGTTACCGCGAACTTTACCGAAAAAGTATCGCTTACGGCCGGTGTGAACAACTTGTTCGATGAATATCCGGATATGCTACTATCGCCGAACGTTAGGGGAGAGGTCATCTATTCCCGTCGTACCAATCAGTTTGGAACACAGGGGCGTTTTCTGAACATGTCCTTGAACTATCGATGGTAGGTGATAACGATAGTATTTTCGTAAAGAAGGATTACATGCGATACCTGGTACTTTTTTTGGCCTTGTTTTTGACCGCTTATGGCGTTTCGCAGCGCGTAACGGGTTTTAAGGCGGAACGTTTGCCGGAAAACCCGATCATTACGGCGGCCATGTTCCCCGGTGATGACGGAGCGAACATTAACGGTCCGTCCTTGGTAAAGGTGCCCGATTTTGTAGAAAATCCCTTAGGTAACTATTACTTGTATTTTGCCCACCATAATGGCAAATATATCCGTATGGCCTATGCCGATGCGGTCGAGGGTCCTTATACAATTTATGAGCCGGGAACTTTGCGTTTAGAGGACTGCATATGCGATCGGGTAAAACCCGGTGACCCTTATGTACCGCATATCGCATCGCCCGAGGTAGAGATCGATGAAGCCGAAAAAAAGGTTGTCATGTACTTTCATTGCCCACAGTATTTGGGTGGGGACCGTAAATTCAAGCAAAATTTTGCACAGTTGACTTTGAGGAGTACCTCCGATAACGGTATCGACTTTGTTCCGGAAAGCGAGCCCTTGGGCGTATCCTACTTTAGGGTATTCCCATGGAACGGCTACCAGTATGCCATAGCGCGTTTGGGACAGCTTTACCGTTCCACCGATGGTATTTCCGACTTTGAAAAAGGCCCGAACCCTTTTTTAAAGGTAGCTGGTGATAAGCAGGTACGCCACAATGATATTTATTTGGAGGACGATACCCTTTGGGTGTTTTATACCCAAATTGGCGATGCTCCCGAAAACATGCTTGTTTCAAAAATACAGTTGACGGAAAATTGGGAGGATTGGAAAGTGGAGGCACCAAAGGTGGTATTGCGCCCGGAGACTTCCTATGAGGGAATAGACCTGGAGACGCTACCTTCAAAACGAGGGGCCATTTTTGAGCCGGTAAAACAGTTTCGCGATCCCAATGTTTTTAACGATGGCGGAACCTTGTACCTCCTGTATGCGGTGGAGGGAGAAACGGCTATTGCCATTAGCAAGTTGAAAAAAGAATAGTTTAAGTTTGAGTTAGTTTGGCTAAAGGGGGCAAAGTGGTGTTTGCTCCCTTTTTTAACGCTTCGACCATATGAAGGAACCCCCCTTCGGATTAACGATATCCCACATAAAATTGCTCGTATATGAACGCTAAGAAAATTGGTTTTCTTCTTGGGTTGCTCATTTTTGTAATCCTCTTGATTTTTCCTATCCCGTATTTGGACGAAAAGGCGGGCAAGGTGGTCGCCGTGGCGGCTTGGATGGTGGTTTGGTGGGTATTCGAGGCCGTGTCCATATCGGTTACGGCATTGGTGCCCCTTGCCTTGTTCCCACTATTGGGGGTCATGGACATAAAGGCTGCGGCCTCCAATTATTCCAGCCCCATTGTATTTCTGTTTTTTGGTGGGTTCGTAATGGCCTTGGCACTTGAAAATGTCGGGTTGCACAAAAGGATCGCTCTGAATATTATGCGCGTCATCGGTGGCAGTGCCAATAAGGTAATTTTAGGTTTTATGACCGCTACCGCCTTAATGAGCATGTGGATTTCCAATACGGCCAGTACGGTGGTCATGCTACCCATTGCCCTTTCCGTAATCGACCTTTTGTTGAACGACGCCGATGGATATACCAAGAATGATAAAAACTTTGCGTTATCGATACTTTTGGGTATTGCCTTTGCCGCTAACGTCGGAGGTATCGCCACCTTGATCGGGACCCCTCCAAATTCCGTCATGCTCGGTTTTTTGGAAAAGGGATACGGCATCGAAATCGGGTTTTTTGGTTGGATGAAATTAGGAGTGCCCTTCGCCATCGTGCTGTTGTTCATTTCATTTTTATGTTTGGTGTACGTGTTTTACCCCAACCGCTTGGGCAAACTGGAAGGCTCCAAAAAAATAATCGATGATGAGCTTGCCAAGTTGGGAAAGATCGGAAGCGGGGAACGGGTGGTGATCATTATCTTTATGATGGCTATTTTTTGTTGGATCGCCAGAGGTCCGTTGAACACATGGTTTCCGTCATTACAACTGACCGATACCACCATCAGTGTATTGGCCGCTCTTGCCATGTTTACGATACCGTATCGGTTTCAGGATCGGAAATTTACCATCGTTTGGGAAGATACCCGACGGCTCCCTTGGGGCATTCTAATTCTTTTTGGAGGTGGTTTGGCCTTGGCCTCGGGTTTTGCACAAGCAGGATTGATCGATACGGTGGGGAACTTTGTCGCTGGCCAGAGCGGTTGGACCGTTTGGGGAACTACGGTAGTACTCATTCTACTGGTGCTTTTCTGTACCGAACTGATGAGCAATGTGGCGCTTACTGCGGTGGTATTGCCTTTGGTGGCAGGTATCGCTATGGGTTTTGATGTCCCCGTCTTACAAATGGTGGTTCCGGTAACCATTGCATCGAGCTGCGCATTTATGTTACCGATGGCCACACCGCCAAACGCCATTGTGTTTGCCAGTGGCCATGTTAAAGTAGGGCAAATGGCCAAAATCGGTTTTTTTCTGAACCTTATATCAGTGGCCCTGATCAGCTGTTTGGTATACTTTTTTACGGTATTGACATAAGCCTCTCAGGTTTTGGAACGATAGGTTACCGCTATCGGATAAATGATACCATTTTAACTTTGAATTCGCGCGTATGGAAATTGAATTATTTTTTAGTTGTTTGAGGCAAAAAATGGAAGCATAGCCTTAGCTACGGTTCTGTTTTTTAACGAAGAACGGCTGAAAAAGAAACGATTTATTAGTGCTATTTCAAAGTTGTAGGTAATGCCCAATATCATGTTTAAATAAATAAAAATTATATTTGCTTAATGTCTACTAGGATAGAAAATATAAACGCTGATTTAATTAACTGGGCTATTACCCGGGCAGGAAATGAATTGGATGAATTCTATCTTAACAACCCAGCTGTTGCTGAGTGGGTTGAGGGAACGAAGAAACCGACAATCAAACAATTAGAAGATTTTACACATAAGGTACATGTCCCTTTTGGTTATATGTTTCTCAATCAACCGCCTCAAGAAGAAATTCCAATCCCTTTCTTTAGGACGGGAAATTCTCAAAGAGAAATGGTTTCTTTAAACGTATACCATACAATTCAAATCATAAAAGAAAGACAGAATTGGTTAACTAACTATCTTCAAGAAAGTGAATATCCAGACTTAGAATTTGTAGGAAAGTATAATGTAAACTCCGATTATAAAGAAGTTGTAAATGATATTCGTAATACTTTAAATCTGACAGTAAGCTGGGCAAGTAAACTTGGTACTTGGGAACAAGCATTAGACCATTTAACATTACAAATTGAAGAAATTGGTATAATTGTAAATTTTAATGGAATAGTTGGTAATAATACTAGAAGAAAAATCCCAGTTGACGAATGTCGAGGGTTTGTAATAGTAAATAATAAAAGTCCATTTCTTTTTATTAATTCTAGTGATGCAAAAGCTGCCCAAATGTTTACATTGATTCACGAACTTGCACATATATGGTTAGGAGAAAGTGCAGGTTTTGACAATAAACAAATGTTACCGGCTGATGATCCCATCGAGAAATTTTGTGATAAAGTAGCTGCTGAATTCCTAGTACCCGAAATATTTTTCAAAGAAAAATGGAATAGCACTCAAAACATTGAATATCTGAGTAGAATTTTTAAAGTTAGTCCTATTGTTATAGCTAGAAGAGCTCTTGACTTAAGATTGATGTCTAGGACATCTTTTTTTCAATTCTACAACGATTATATCTCTGAATTTCAAAATAAAAAAGATAATCAAAGTTCTGGAGGGAATTTTTATGCAACTGCAAAAAAAAGAATAAGCTTAAGATTTGCAAGCTATGTTAATAGCGCTGTAAAAGAGAATAACCTTCTTTATCGAGATGCATATCGATTGACAAGTTTGAAGGGAAATACCTATGAGAAATTTATCAATGAATATTTATATCAAGCATGAGTAAATTCATTGTAGATTCCAACTTTTTTATTCAAGCTCACCGCTCAATTTATCCACTAGATGTAGTTCAAAGTTTTTGGGTAAAACTTAATGCACTAGCTACCGATGGCATTATAGTTAGTATTGATAAGGTCAAAAAAGAAATCTTTGATAATGCATCTCATCAAGATCAATTAAAGATTTGGTGTGGGGATAACCTTCCAAATGATTTTTTTATAAATACCGACTCCGTACTTAACAATTATATCTCAATTGTAACTTGGGTAAATTCTAGTCTTTTTACTGAACGTGCTCGACAAGAATTTCTTGAAACGGATTTAGCCGATCCTTGGTTAGTTGCTTTTGCTATGAGTAATGGATGGACAATAGTCACTTATGAAAAAAGTGAACCTAACAGAAGGAATCGAATTAAAATCCCTGAGGTTTGTAATCAATTTAATGTGAGATATATAAATACTATTGAAATGTTCCGAGAGTTGAATGAAAACTTTTAAAAAACACTACCTACAACAATTTATATAATGCATATGCGCCCTTCGGGACGCAAACGCATCATACAATAGACTTTAAAATGGTATGAGATGGAATTTTGCACCGTTGTTATCAGTGTTGATCAGCTGTAATGAAAAGCGATTTTTGCCAACTGGCCAACGATTTTTACGGAGTCTTTCATGGAAAGTTTGGAACCATCGGCGTGGATCCATCTTTTTAAAGGTTGTTCACAGATCATTTTTTGTGCGCTCTGTTTGCCGTACCGTTTGCGCATGCGCATAAAAATTTCAACATCAAAAAGCCATCGGGTAATAAACGTATTGGTAAACAGGGGTACGATCAATTCGCGTCGCATCACCTTTGCGCCACATTGGGTATCGTTAAAGGGCATTCGCAAAATACTACGGATGATGAGGTTGATGGTCTTACTGATGATTTTTCGTGCCGATTCTTTGGTAATATCCGCACCCATGCGGCTCATTCGAGATCCGCTCACGATTTTAAAGTCCGATGCGCGCAAGGTTTTCACGAGATCGTCAAAATCCCGAAAATCGGTGGACAGGTCGGCATCCAAATAACCGATATAGTCCAATTGCGTATCTTTTACCAAATGCAGCACTCCTTGGCGTACCGCTTCCGCTTTACCGCCATTTTTGGCACAGTCGTATACACTGATGGTATCCGGATATTCCTGATGTAATTCCTTTAAGACCGTTAAGGTGTTGTCGGTACTACCATCGTTAACAAAACAAAGGTGATATCCCAGGTTCTTGTGCGCAAAGTTCTTAAAGTCGACCTCGGAAAGCCGTTCGGCTTCGTTGTAACATGGAATTACTACCCCAACACAGTATTCTTGTAGCATGCGTGAGGAAGTTTGTGCGGTGTTCGTCGCCTTTAGCGCGCCGTCGCCCAATATTCTCCGGATACGCGCGGCGACCTCGTTCAGGCTTACCGGTTTTTTCATATAGTCGTCGATACCAAGATCAAAACCGTTCATGATCACGTCTTCGTTGGTGTTTCCCGACATTACTAGTAAGGGAGTACCGGATTTTTTCTCCCCACGGATGTATTTAACAACTTCCAACCCGGACATATCGGGCATGTTGATATCAACGATTACAAGATCGGGCTTAAAGGCGTCAAATTGATCTATTCCTTCTTTTCCACTGCTGGCCGTTGCTACGGCGTAACCGAGCTCCATTAGCCTTTTTTTTAAGGACATTAGGATAAGTTGCTGGTCGTCTATGGCTAAAATTTTCATTCGATTTGGGTTTAAATGAACCTTTATTAATAGGGCATACGGTAAAAATAATGCCTTTAAAAGGCAACGGGTATATTGCTATAGCTGAATGGTAGCCAAGTGTCGGTCAATTCGGGATAACCGACGATGTGGCTCTTGAAATTGGTCGATAAATTCACCCATCAACATTGTTATTGTAAGTAAATACCTTCATTTAACGTAATATGATAATGTATATTGTAGCTCGGTAGCAATATGCCTTTGCCTACTGCGTTAGTATAGGGAAATTTCCTACCGAAAGAGTTCATGAAAAAGACCAACATACTGCTTATTCTGGCGCTGATCATCGCCTTGATATTCCACGGTTCGGCCATTTTCTTTACCCTGGAGTCTACCTACGATGCGTTGATCCATCTGTTTTTTGCTGACCATTATGCACAAAGTTGGTTCGAACCTTGGGATTACCGTTGGTATACGGGTTTTACGGTGCAATCCTATCCTCCTTTGGTGCACCAAACCATTGGGTTATTATCCTATATCGGGGGGTTAAAGTTCGGTATGTTCTCGGTCGGGCTATTGGCTATTGTACTCTTTGTGACAGGCGCCTATCGTTTTTCACTTTTAATGACGGGCAATAGGAGGGTAGCAGGTTATGGAGCCCTCTTGGCGGTGTTTTCTTCCACTTTTGTGGAAACACTCCACATTTTCGGCCAACTGCCCAGTATTGTCGGCCTTTCCGTATTAATGCATTCCCTACCGGAAATCTACCTATGGCTAAAAACGGGAAAGTACCGGTATTTTGCCTCCTCCCTCTCCATGATAGCCGTTACGGTAACCTCGCACCACGTAACCCCCATCTTTGGAATGGTATTTTTTATTTTTCCGTTGATCGGTATGGTAATCATGGACGCTTCCCGAGAGCAAGTGTCCACAATGAAGGAAGTAACGTTCGTAGTGTTCTTTAAAACGTTCAAAAAACTGTTTTGGCGTATTGTCGGTTTTGGAATGGCCTCCTTGTTCCTTATCATTACATGTATTCTTCCCTATTGGTACAACTCTAAAAAAAATCCGATCACCCAGGTCCCCATTCCACATGGATCACGGGACAACTTTCTGGAAATCACTTCTTCCGGTTTGGTGTTTTTTGTAATTCCGTGGGGGGTACTATTGTTTTTGCTGCCCTATTTCTTTTACCGATTTTACAGCAAGCGATACCTGTTTTTTGGCCTTTCTTTTTCCATGTTGGCGCTGTTGGGTACCGGTGGTACTACTCCGATTCCCAGGGCGCTGCTCGGTGAAACGGCATTCAATATTCTGACCTTGGACCGTTTTACCCTATGGGCCACGATTATGGCGCTGCCTATTTTTGGCGAATTCGTCTATCGTATGGTAGCGGGCGATATCAAAAGTCGGATCCAAAGCATGTTCGGAGGGGTCTATCATCGGGTATTGGGCGGTCTTTTGGCCGGAGGCCTGTTGTTCATGGTTATTTTTACGATGACCTTGGGCTATTTTAGACCATCGCAACCGGCAAAGATCAAAATGTTGCCCATAGTGAACTTTCTCAATCAAGATTCCCACGATTCCTGGCGGTACCTTCCTTTGGGTTTTGGAGACCAAATGGCATGGCTCTCCGCACAGACCGCTGCTATGACCGTCGACGGTAACTATCATTCCGCTCGTCGTTTGCCGGAGTTGACGACCCGGGCGATCGAACGCTTGGAAAATTCAAAGTTTCGGGGGGTGGCCGGTATCGGTTCGTTACAACAATTTTTGACGGTACCTGAAAAATATAACCTTAAGTATATTTTTTCGAACGATAAGTTTTACGATCCCATTTTATACTTCTGTGGATGGCAGCGCCTGCAGCATTTGGAAAACGGTATCATGGTTTGGGAAAAGTTAAATGTACCCCCGTTGCCCGCAATCTTGCCAAAAGAGGATGTGCCGGTATTCTTAAAGATCATGTGGGGTACCATTCCTTTGCTTACTGTGCTGATCGCCTTTTTTGTCAATATTCAAATGCTTTGGATAAGAACGCTAAAATTACGCAAGGAAAATGTTCCTTTTTATACCGAAAAGTCTATAAATTATAACGGTTTTTCATCAAAACTGGTGGTGTTTTCCCATATCTGGGCGATGGTGGTGCTAGTTTGTATACTATTCGGTATATACACGTTTTATATTCACAACAGTGCCCAATATGCCCCCCTGAACGTTGTAAAGGCCTACTATAACGCATTGGATTTTAAAAAGTTCGAAGAAGCACATTCCTATCTTGATCCAGAATCCGGTATCGACTTGGCGCAATACATGCTGGAAGTGTCGGTAACCGATGGTGTACTCAGTTCTTATGCCAAAATGGACTCTATAGGGGTCACGCTAATCGAAGAGACTGCAGAAGCCGCCAGGGCAAAAGTGCATACCCGTTGGATCACCCCATTGGAAAAACTGGAGAAGGAAGAAACGGTAGCCATGGTCAAACGCTCGGGAAAATGGCATTTGCTGCCCGCCCGTTTTGATAATGATGTGCCGCCCGATCAGTTGTTCACGGCAAACGGTACTACTTTTTACAATCATGGTCGACGGCAAATGACCACGCAGGAAACACACCATGAAGATGTATTGCAACAGCCGGTGTTGGAAATTCTTTCTGCCAAATTGGTGGACTATAAAGGTCATTACAGCATTATCGGAGAAATTCAGAACGTGGACCACGTACCTGCCGATGTGGTGATCCAGGCCACCTTATATAATGATAGGGACGAAGGATTGGCGAACTACAACGCAAAGTATCACATGAAGCATAAACTGATGCCTAAGGAAACGACCCCTTTTCGCATCAATTTCGAAGGCATCGCATGGTCTTCCACAAAGGATACCTTGCCCCCGACCTTTGACCCCGACCAGTTTACGCCAATAGCGCTTTCGGGCCTTCCGACCAAGTTTGATGTTCAAGCGGCCGGTAACGTAGCCAATACGGATCTGTATAAAAAGGTAGCGTTACAATCCTTGGTGAAAAAAGATTCCATGTTCCGAGGAACCTTGTTCAATTCGGGCATTCAAGAGGTTACCATTCCGCAACTGCTCATTTCGTATTACGATGCCGATCACGAACTTATTTGGGTCGACCATCAGTTTTTAAGGGAAGGCGTGCGGGTACAGCGAAAACAGTATTTTGAATATGGCCCTATGGACCTGGAAGGGTTGCAGGTGATCTCCAACAGTCTGGAGAACTGTTTTGTGAACGGGCTGCCCAATGCCGGTATTTCTGAAAAAGCCTTTCCCGATAGGGACAAGGCCCATCGAAAAGAGCAATTACAACAATATTCCGGCGCGGGCTTTTCCTTTTTAAAGTTTCATTTCAACAGCTATATCGGTAACCCAAAATAACATGAGGGCAATAGGGGTCTTTTTGGTTTTTATAATCGTGCTGGGTTGTGCGGAGCGTTCGCCAAAACGTCTTGCACCCACCTTGGGACAGGTACGTTTGCATGCCGAACAGCGGAACTATAAGGCCGGGGTACCGATCAGTTTAAAATTTTTGGAAACCGGTTTTGATACACCCTTACGGCTATTGCTTACGAACACCTTTGGTAGTGCGCTGATCCATGGTGTGCGCTCGGGGGAAATGGTAACATATGCTTTTCCCAAAAATTTTTATAGAACAAGCGGCCAATGCGAATGGCAGTTGTTGTATTTGGGAAGGGAAATGGCCAAGGGAGTAGTGCAGATCCAACCGTCCGTACCGAAAAAACCACACCTAGAAACGTATTTTGGTCCACGGAGCGTAATCGCCGGGGAAACCGATTTTTCCATGTTGGTGGTCGTTCCCACCGATGCCTACGACAATCCGTTGCCCAATGGTACCCAAACCCGGATTCGTGCACAGTTTCAGGATAACATTGAAGAGAACAAGGTGCCTACTAAGGATTTTATCGCATGGAAAAATATTTACAGTAGAACAAAAACAGGGCGTATACTGGTAGGGGCTTCGTGTATGGAAACCGATTCTAAGGAGCTGACCACCATTATCCATCCTACCCTGTCCGAAGACTTTGAAATTCGTGCCGAACGAAACCACAACTTTGCGGATGGAAACCAGATCGTGCGCTTTTTTACCGACCAGCTTCGGGACCGCTATGGAAATATCGTTGCCGATGGTACCCTGGTCGACTTTATGGTGGTCGATTCCAAAGGGGCGCTCTTACGAACGATAGGAACTACCGTAAACGGTATGGCCAATGCAAATATGTTGCATCCTTCCAAAAAAGAACAATGGCAAATTACCGCCTATGTAACGGGTGCTGCAAAGAGCAATACTATAAGCTTATCTTTTGCGCCGGCCATTGCCCACCTTCCCATTGTCCTTTCCGAAGGGGGTAGGGAAGTTCGGGTGGGGCCAATATTGAGCTTTATGGAGCAACGCGTGCCGGACGGTATTGAAATTAAAATGGCCGTGAATACCTCCGAAGGAGAACTTTTAATGGAACGGCAGACAACCTCTAAAAACGGGATGGGCATCTTTTTATTGGAAAAAGCGTACTTCAACACCGGTACGTATCGGGTAACCATTACGGCGGCGGGACATACCGAAACCATATCAATACAATTGGATGAAAATGAATAAAACCTTATATCGAATCTTTCTTATTGTCTCTTTCCTAGGGATGAACGCCTTGCTCATTTCCGGCATTAGCGCAATGCTCTCGTACCTGAATACCGGGGCGGATCGTACCTCCATGCTCCACTTGGAACTGGCCACGGAAAAGGTATATCTGCCACAGCTCACCTGGGGAAACATGGATAATCCCGGGAGACCGATGGAGAAACAGACCGTCGGAGAATTGGAAAAGGACTACCTCGGTGCCTGGCATGTACGGAACGTGGCATACGAAAAGAACGATCGGTTCGGAATCGACGATTACTATACCGACAGTGCACGGATACGATTGTACGAACAGATCGATCTGAACCAAAAAAATGGAAATTGGTATAAGGGCACTACACTGGCACACCATCCGGAATTGGATTTTTACAGTCAGGACGGTACTATGGTGGTTTTTACAGATCATGACGTAGAACAGTACAAAGAGGTGTATGAGAACGAAACCCTACTTTTTCGGAAAAAGGATACCGCAACCTATCAGGTGATGTTATTGTTGGAAGATGGCTTTTGGCGCATTCGTCATTTAAAGGAGTTGGAGCGTAACCAAACGAAAAAAGAGCCGATCAAAACCGACAAAAAACGCTTTTTGGCGCAGTTGGATAGTATTAAGGGACTCAATTACTACCCGCAGGATGCACCTTGGGATACCTTTGGAAAGAAGTTCGATTCGTTGCGATTGCACAATGACTTTGCCCGTATTTCCCAGATGGGGCTGAATACCATACGAATTTTTATACAATATGAGGATTTCGGGGGAGCACGGGTATTTCCAGAAAAAATCGCCTTGTTGCAAAAAACCATGGACCTGGCCGAAGCCAATGGAATTAAGGTCATTGTAACCCTGTTCGACTTTTACGGGGATTATGATGTTTCCAATTGGACCTTGACCCAGCGGCACGCCGAAAGTGTGGTGCAAGCAATAAAAACGCATCCCGCATTATTGGCATGGGACATTAAAAACGAACCCGACTTGGATTTCGACTCCCGAAAAAAGGATAGGGTGGTCTCTTGGTTGGATATGATGTTGGAAAAGGTAGCGCTATGGGACCAAAAACACCCGGTGACCATAGGTTGGTCCAACCCGGAAGTGGCTTCGGAACTCGCCCATAAAGTGGACTTCGTTTCCTTTCATTATTACCGACTACCGGAAGATTTTGCTACGGCGTACTCCGGGCTGCGAGCTGCCGTTCCAAATAAAAAATTGGTGCTTCAGGAGTACGGACTTTCGAGTTATGACGGTATATGGAACGCATATACCGGTTCCGAGGAGGATCAAGCGGAGTATTATAAAACCATGCAGGCCGCTTTGCGGGAAAAACGCATTCCATTTCTTTTTTGGGGACTGTACGATTTTAAGAACATTCCCACCTCGGTGGTCGGGCGTTTGCCATGGCGAAAAGCCTATCAAAAGTATTTTGGGGTATTGGATAAAAAAGGACGACCAAAACAGGCATATGAACACCTAACCTTTCCTGCATCGGAATAACGGGAGGAACAGTGCTCTTGAACCCTATTTGAACTTTGGAACACGGTTTTTTCCGCTTCGCCATAATTAGCAATCGATATAAGATATCGCTATTTTACGTCGAACCCAGGCTTATACGGAAGACCGGTAGTTTTCAGGATGATCCAATGGCTATTGCGCGTTTTAAAGGGAATACCATATCAAAGTTAAAACGGTATACAGTGGCACAAACAAAAAAAGGAACGGCGTATGAAACCGTTCCCTTTTTCTGAACTAACCAAAATACTTCATGTTACGCTTTGCAATTGTTTCGCAATTTGTGGAACATCCAAGTCAAAATCGTTGTTTTGGGCATATTGGATCGCCCTAAAGAATTCGATATAGCGGTGCACGATATCCGACATGGGAAGCGAGCAGGCCGCGGTATAATTTGTTTTCCCCAGTTGTACGCGATGGGCGTCGTTACCGATAATACCTTCAATGGCATTGGCGAGCGACGCGGTGTTTTCGGGTTCGAAAAACGCTCCCTTGTACCCCTCTTCACGGACCAATATGCTCAAATCCCCTAAATCGGGAAGGGCCACCGCTTTTCCGTAACTGCCCGCCTGATGGAGTACTCCCGAACTTCCGGTGGTGGAGGTGTACGGGAAAACGACTACCGCACTGTCCCCGAAAATACGGGGTACATCTTCTTCGGCCACATAGCCCGTAAAACGAAGCTGTGCTACATGCCTATACTTTTCGGCCATTTGATCGAGATATCCGGGCGTATTGGGACTATCGGTCCCCGCGATAACGATTTCGATGTCTTCCGAGGATCTTTTTCGGATCAGTTCTACGGCCTCGATCAATACCTCCACTTTTTTATAGGTGCCGAACTTTCCAAAGGCCATTACCTGTTTTGGTCCGGCAGGAAGAAGATAATCGGGTTCCGGAGGTGTCTCAAAAGCACCGTGCGGAATAAGGGCAATGTTTCGGGCTTTGTATTTTTTTTCGAGAATGGTCACGTATTTGCTAATGGTGACCGCTAAAACGTCCGACGACAATACGAAACGGGTGAGGGAGCTACCGATAAAATTATAGATTTTTTGAAGTACCCTGATTTTGGTAAAACCGGCATTCTCCAGGTCTACCTGTTCCAAAATGTTATGTAATAGCGAAATGGTAGGGATCCGTTTCAATTTGCATATCCAGGGCAGTAGCAACCCCATGGCCGCCGGTATTTTCCGATCTCCGAATTTTAAAAATTGAAGGTTGAACAATACCGCATCCGGTTTTGTTTTGGAAAGTACGCTATTGATTCGAAATAGGTTGGCATAGCTGTTGAAGTCCCAACAGTCTTCCACGGTAATGGTACACCCTTGCTCTTCAAAGGTAAGTTCCTTTTGGCCTTCGGTGCGATCGCAGATAAGAACGATTTCCGTTACGTCCGTATGGAGCCTAAAATGTTTTACCAAATGGTATCCGTATTCGGTAAGGGTCACTTTACTGGGCGGATATGCGGTAACGATTGCAAGTTTCATGTTTCAATTTTTTAAGGGTAGTTATGATTTTGGTAAGAGTGGAGTTCCGGAATCTTTTTTAATAAAAAAATAGAGTAGCTGGCATGCGAGCAATGCGATCATGGCCATTATCTGCACCTGTACCACAAGTTGTAGGCTCTCGTGAAACCATAGGATCAACCCGATCTGCGAAATGCCCAAAATACCGGAAAGGATTACCGGAATATAGTGGTCCAAGGATAAAAAGTAATACGCGAAAATATTAGAGATGGCGAACAGGGAAGTGGCCAGGGCATATTGCCATAACAATGGGGCCATGTCAATATAGGCCTCTCCGAACATTAGGGAGATGATCAACTGCGGAAATAGGGAGCAAGCGGCTACAATGGCCATACACAATACGCCAATGTAGGATACATACTTAAACAGTATGGGAGCGGTGGGCCGCCCTTCTTTTTGGCGTTCCACAACTTTTGGCAACAATAGCATAACGAACATCCACGCGGCAAAATAGACCACCCTTCCAATAAGTGCCAAGGAGGCGTATAAACCGGCTTCTTTGGCTTCAAAAAAGTGTTTTACCAACAATACATCACTATTGTTAATGATGATTTGGGTGAGCTCGTAACCCGCGGTAAGTAGCATAAAACGGTTTACCCTTTTTTGGTCTTCGTTTATCAGTTGGTTGGTTTTCCAGGCCAATCCCTTGGTGTCGGATGGGAAAAGCCCAAAAAAGAACGACGCCAAAATTCCGATGGCGACCAAGGTGCCGGGGTGTAAGGGCACAAGATAGAGGAGGGCCAAAGTAATCAGGAGCCTGCTCCACATTTCGGCCTGATAGGTCAACGATAGCTTTTTAAAAGACTGTTTGCCCTGAAAGCTTCCTCGGTTAACGCTCATAAAAAAGTAAAGGGGAATACCAAGCCCGAAAAGAACGAACATATAGGCGTTCTGGGTGTGAAACGTTTCTTGTAGGGTTTTGGAAAACACGGCCACCAAAGCTCCCGTTATCAAACCGAACAGCGATGCCTTACTGTACATGCCATTGCGAAAACGCTCCCATTGCTCACCGGAAAAGAGAACCGAAAACTTGGCCGTGGCCAATTGAAAAGTCATACCGACAAAGGAAAGGACCAACAATAAAGTGATCAACAACGCGGCTTCGGCAAAGGCCGAAGGCCCTAAAATACGGCCCAACAGCAAATTATAGATGTAGTTGCCCCCGTTTACGAGGATAATGCTTGCCATAAACAGCTGTTCCGGCGATACCTTTTGTAGGTTTAAACGAATCGTGTTGATCATTACGCGCTTAAATACGGTCCGGGCTTAAAATGTATTCGGTCTTGGTTTTCGACATTACGGGCAGTAACACCTTGTTTTCCTGTCCTATAATGGCTAGGGCGCTGTTGCTACGGACGGCATTTAGGTAAAGTT
Organism: Maribacter sp. 2-571; assembly: GCF_050589625.1. Classification (NCBI taxonomy): domain Bacteria; kingdom Pseudomonadati; phylum Bacteroidota; class Flavobacteriia; order Flavobacteriales; family Flavobacteriaceae; genus Maribacter; species Maribacter sp. 2-571. The sequence goes on from NZ_JBNGOP010000019.1 coordinate 96,197, forward strand.
CCTGTAAACGGTATGCGGCACTTTCGTCGATATGTCGAACCCTTTCCAGGTTGAGTACAATGCGGTCGTTCCGCGTAGGGATTACGCGCTCCATATGCCGATATAAAATGTTGGCGGTGCTGTGATTCAACTCTCCGGTAACGGAAAACGTTCCTGATACTTCTGTAATTTGTAAAGCCATAACTAAAAGATTTAGGGTTATTGTAAATAGATGAGGCGGTTAAGTTGTTACTAAAACGTTTTTTTCATCATTTATTGTAAGAAAAATACTATAATCGATGAAATCATCCTTGTTTTGTTTGTTTCCAAAAAATGCGAAATGCTCCTTTTTTACTTCGAGGTCTTTCCATTTCAAGATTTTAACTGAAGTAATTCCTTTACTTCGTTTTTACAGTCCAAAGATTCGTAGAAATGACGGCGATAAATGTGCTTTATGGACCGTTGACCATTTCGTGTCGACGAACGGTAGAAAGCCTACTTCTAAAGCGGGCGAATCTTAAATACCTTTATAATCGACGGTTACGCTAATAATTTGACAAAACCAGCGTTCTGTACATGTAATACTAATCTTACAAATATGCGTACTGTATTTTTTTGGTGTGTTATGGTGTTTTTTTCCTTTTTTTCGGCCAGTGCCCAAGAGCCCATAGAAAATGGATTTCGCCTGCTCGATAAAGGAAGTTTTAAGGAGGCCGCGGTTTTTTTTGAATCGTACCTCTCCGAAAATCCGGAACATAAAACGGCACAAATATGTTACGGTAGGGCCGTGGGCCTGAGTGGCGACCCTTCGAAGGCTACCAATTTGTTTGCAGGCATGTTGAACCGGTATCCGGGCGATTTTGAGGTGCAGATCAACTATAACGAGTCCTTTTTATGGGACAAGAACTATGAAAGGGCCAAGCCCTTGTACGCTTCCTTGGTGAAGTCCTATCCCGATAACTTTGGAGCACTATTGGGTTACGCCAACACACTCAGTAATTTGGGGGAATATCCGGAAGCCTTAAAGTGGGTAGAAAAAGCATTGGCACTTCAACCTGAAAATGCGAACGCCAAGGTATCCCAAAAGTATATGCGCATGGGGTACGCGAACAGTTTTGTAAACCAACAGGACTATAAAAAGGGTGTGGAACTCTTGCAAGCGGTATTTACCGACTTTCCGGAAGACAAGGATGCTCTGCTAAATTTGGCAAACGTCTATTTGATTACGAAGGAAACCGATAAGGCGATAGCCACTTATAAACGATATGCCACCACGGCAAAGGATTCCATTACGGCATTGAACGGCATTGCTTTGGCCGGGCATATTGCCGAAAAAGACAAGGCGGCCTTGGAAACGGCATCGAAATCACGCAAAAAAGTCGGAAAATTGGAGGACACCGAACTTACTGAAAAAACCTATGACCGCTATGTACAGGCGCTGATATGGAACCGAAAGTTCCGCAGGGCAAAACAACAAATCGATAGTTTGGAAACCGCCTACCCCGACCGGAATTGGGTACGGGCGCTACGGGCTACCTTAGGTATGTATACCGGGGATTTTAAATTGAGTCTGGCCAATTACGATGGCATACTGAAGAAGGACAGCACTTCTTTCGATGGTAACTTGGGCAGTGCGAACGCTTTTTTTGCCTCCGATAGGATAAAACAGGCCTATGGCGCCGCCTACGGTACGTTGGACATTTATGAAAATCAGAAAGACGCCTTGGGGTTTATAGAAAAGTTGAACACCTCTTTTACGCCCACGCTTGAAGAACAGGCCGGTTATACTTTTGACAACGGGAACAACATCGCCCTGTTTTCCAACACTACCGCGCAACTTCCGCTTTCCACCAAATTCAACACCACGGCATCCTACCAATACCGAACCACCGAAAACTCGGTAACCGGCAATACGGCCGATTCGCATATCCTATCCGCCGGGTTGGAGTATCGATTGTTCCCGAATGCCCGATTAAAAACCGTTTTTGGCCTGAACAATTCCACTGCAATGGACGGCGCGTACACGCAACCCGTAATCGATGCTTCCTTAAAATTGAAACCCTACAAATTGCAAAATCTGGAATTGGTATACCAACGTCAGGTGCAAAGTTTTAACGCTGATCTGATCGAACGCGAAATCGTTATGAACAACTATGGATTGAACTACAACCTGGGAACCAATTTTAATTTGGGATGGTATACCCAGTTGATCTACACCGAACAGACCGATGCCAATTCCCGAAACCTTTTGTTTACCTCCCTGTACTACAACATTTTTAGAAAGCCCGCTTTAAAAATGGGCGTCAACTATCAATACTTAAGTTTTGCCGAACAGGTACCGACCATTTACTTTAGTCCGGAAACCTATCGGGCCATGGAAATATTTGCCGATTTCCGGGGCAACTTCTCTAAAAAAACCAGTTATGTAGCCAGTGCGGCCACGGGACTGCAACAGGTAGAGGAAGACCCTAGAACGGCAATTTTTCGGGCGGAAGCAGGACTTAAACATGAGTTTGGAAAGCGTTTTAGCGGTAACCTCTATGGTAAGTATAGCAACATTGCCTCGGCTACGGCGGCGGGCTTCGAATTTACCGAACTGGGGATCAAACTACGTTGGTTAATGACCAAGCAGCCGTTGTTCCATAAAAAAATTGCGCAATACTAAAAATACTGGGAATGTTATTGGTTACGGCGCTGTATCGTCCCGTACCTCCATAAGGCAGAGAATAAAGCAGTTATTTTGAAATAGGGTACCGCGGGGAGTTATACCATTTCTAGTATTAAGTAATTAGGGCGTGTTAACACAAAATAGGTATCTTTGTTAAATGGAATTGACGGATACCCAATTTGAAACAATCAGCTCTCATTTGCCCGTGAAACGTGGCAACGTGAGACTTTCGGACCATGATGTCCTGAACGCCATATTGTATGTTGCCGAGCAGGGTTGCAAGTGGCGTGC
>NZ_JBNGOP010000020.1:0-95914 GCF_050589625.1 Maribacter sp. 2-571
GAGAGCTGATCGTTTCAAATTGGGTATCCGTCAATTCCATTTAACAAAGATACCTATTTTGTGTTAACACGCCCTAAATGAAATACGACCCTGATGGCAACATCAGGGTTTTTTTTAGAACGAAAACCGCTGTCCAAATTCAAACTCAAACATCAAACACAAATTCAAGCGCATTCCGCTTACTACTCAATACTAAGTACTTTGTACCAATTACTAGAAAAAATACCGCTACGCTAAAAGAACAAGGACGCATAACAAGTTCAAAAGTCAAATACAAACTCAAAGTTAGCAGTTACACTTACTTTTTACGCAACATTAAAAACTGCTACCCCATTGATTATTGTTAACTGCTAATTGTTCACTGAAAAAACACATGTCATGTCGAGCCTGTCCAGACCTCCGTTCAAATTCAAACGCAAAAATCAAGCTCAAGTGTCAAGTTCGCAACCACACTTGCTACTTTTACTAATTACAACCAGCTACCCACTACCAATTGTTCATTTTTCATTGTAAATTAGTCCAACCATGGGGAAATTTAAAACGCGTCCGGTAACCCGGGTAACGGATATTTCGAAGCAGGAGTTTATAGAACAATTTTATAAGCCCCAAATTCCCGTTTTGATAACCGGCCTTACCAAAGACTGGCCCGCCTATAAAAAATGGAAGCTCGAGTATATTCAGGAACGTGCGGGAGAGCAGGTAGTGCCCTTGTACGATAACGAACCAGCCAAGGACAAGGAAAGTGTATACGCCCCTGCCAAGGAAATGAAACTCTATGATTATATTGAAATACTGAGGACCAAACCTACGGATCTACGGATGTTCTTTTATAACATTCTGAAGGAAATGCCGGAATTGCTCAATGATTTTGATTATCCCGAAATCGGGCTCAAGTTTTTTAAAAAATTGCCCGCCCTGTTCTTCGGGGGAGGAAAAAGTAAGGTATTCATGCATTACGATATTGACCTGCCCGATAGCATGCATTTTCATTTCGATGGAGAAAAAAGGGTAACCCTATTCTCCCCTGCCCAAACAAAATACCTCTACAAGGTGCCCTTTTCCATACACAATATCGAAGAAATCGATATGGACGATCCCGATTTTGAAAAATACCCCGCCCTTGAGAAAGCCGAAGGAATTGTAGCGGAGATGAAACATGGGGACGCCCTCTACATGCCCAGCGGTTACTGGCATTCCATACGCTACTTGAACGGCGGTTTTTCAATGACGCTACGTGCCCTTCCCCGAAAACCCTCCCGTTTTGCAAAAATGCTCTATAACGTGCTGATCATGAGAAATATCGACAACCTTACCCGAAAGTATTGGGGTCAAAGATGGTTGGACTATAAAGAACGGTTGGCCGTTAAACGAACCGAGAAAAACCTGATTTGACACCCTTTACAGCACCTTTTTTTGAACACCCCGGACCTAGGGCTTTCCACAAAACCTTTCGATCCGGGATTCCTAAAATGGTTTGGACCGTTCTACTCCTGGCCACACTCTATTCCTGTGGTGTATCCAAATCGTTAAAGGACCTTCCCGAACTGGGAAACTATCAAAACGAAATTCCACAACGCCGACAGCTATCGGACAGCAGCTTTACCATTGGCCACAACTTTCTATCCAAAAACCGCCAAGGCCTTTGGGAACTTTATGTGGATGGGGATCCGTTGGAAATCGGTCTTAAAACCGGCAGTCTTACCCAAGAGCTCTTTCAATTTCAGGAGCGCGCGTTCATCAACAAGATCAACGAGTTGGTACCTTCGGAAGGAAAACAAAAGCTCCTTAAAAAGTTTTTGGCCTGGTACAACCGAAAAATGTACCGCAATATCGATACGCGTTTTAAGGCGGAAATTTACGGCCTCTCCCGATACGCCTCCAAAAACTACGATCATATTGCAACACCTTACCTTAGGGTGCTCTACTTCCATGGGGCACACGATATTGGGCATGCCCTACAGGACCTGGCCTTGGTCGGTTGCTCTTCCTTTGCCACTTGGGGAAACAAAACGGCGGACGGAAAGTTGCTGATCGGACGAAATTTTGATTTTTATGCAGGAGACGATTTTGCCAAAAACAAGATTATTGCCTTTATCGCCCCGGACAAGGGCCATAACTTTATGTCCGTCACCTGGGCCGGTTTTATTGGTGTGCTATCGGGTATGAACGACCAGGGGCTTACGGTAACCATCAACGCAGGGAAATCTTCCATTCCGTTGGTGGCCAAAACCCCCATATCCATAGTGGCCCGCGAAATATTGCAATACGCCGGTACTATTGACGAGGCCATCGCCATTGCCAAAAAAAGGGAGGTTTTTGTATCGGAGTCGATTTTTGTAGGCAGTGCAAAGGATAAAAAAGCGGCCATAATCGAAGTTTCCCCTGAAAAGTTCGGGGTTTACGAGGTGGACAACAACGGGCAATTGATCTGCGCCAATCACTTTCAAAGCGCTGCCTATGCCCAAGACAAGGCCAATACCAAACATATACTGGAGAGCCATTCGCAATACCGATACGAACGGATGGAGGAATTGCTTGGCCAAGGACCAAAAATGACTCCCGAATCGGCCGTGGAAATACTACGCGACCGGGAAGGACTTGGCGATAAGGCCATCGGTTATGGCAATGAAAAAGCGTTGAACCAGCTTATGGCGCACCACGGCATCGTTTTTCAACCGGAGGACCTTCGGGTATGGGTATCCAGCAACCCATATCAAATGGGGGAGTTCGTAGCCTACGACCTTCAAAAAGTATTTGCACAAAAGGGCAGTGTAGATGGAATTCCGAAGCTCGCGACAGCTGAAAAAAATATTCCGAAATCCGCTTTTCTGGAAACTGCGGCATACGAAGCCTATGGTTCCTATAAGTCCCTAAACAAGGAAGTTTCCAAGGCCATAGCCTCCAAAACGCATCTAGAGCGAAGTTTGCTGGTCGATTTTGAACAGAGCAATCCGGAATTTTGGGAGGTACATTACCTCATCGGCCAGTACTACCTGCAACGCGGGTACGATACCTTGGCGCTATCGGCATTCCGAAAAGCGGCCGAGAAAGAGGTTACTACCGTTCCCGATCGGGAAAAGGTGGCAAAGCTGATCCATAAGTTGGAACGGCGTCTTTAAGGACGACCGCTCAATTTATTTTGTAAATGGGAAAACGTTTGGCGCCACATTTGCAAATATTCCCCTTTCTTTGTCGTACCAGATGTAATCCATATGATTCCCGAAATTGAAAAAGCATCGGCAACGGCCATAAAAACGTTTCAAGAAGAAAAGTTAAGGGAACTGCTACAGTACGTGAATACCCTTTCCCCATACTACCGTAAATTGTTCCGGAAACATAAGCTGTCGATTTCGAAGATCAATACCCTTGAGGATCTACAACGGATCCCGACCACTACAAAAGACGACCTGCAACAACATAACGATTCTTTTTTGTGCGTTCCCAAAAACCAGATTGTCGATTTTGTGACCACCTCCGGAACGTTGGGAGAACCCGTTACCGTGGGCCTTACCGATGGGGACCTGGAACGGCTCGCCTATAACGAAGCCATTTCCTTTGCCTGTGCAGGTATCGGAACTGACGATATTTTACAGTTGACCACCACCATGGACCGCCGTTTTATGGCCGGGCTAGCCTACTTTTTGGGAGTAAGAAAATTAGGGGCGGGCATTATTAGGGTCGGGGCCGGCATTCCCGAACTGCAATGGGACACCATTTTAAAGTTTCGGCCCACCTATTTGATCGTAGTACCTTCTTTCTTGCTCAAACTGATGCAATACGCGCGGGAAAACGAAATCGCTCTTTCCGATTCCGGAATAAAAGGTGCCATTTGTATCGGGGAGCCATTGCGAAATCCCGACTTTTCCTTAAACGTATTGGGACAAAAAATAAGGGATGAATGGGATATTGAACTTTATACCACCTATGCCTCAACGGAGATGAGCACGGCCTTTACCGAGTGTACCGCCCAACAAGGAGGGCATCACCATCCGGAATTGATCATTGTGGAACTTCTGGACGAGAACGAACGGCCGGTAGATGACGGAAAGGAAGGCGAATTGGTCATTACCACCCTTGGCGTAGAGGCAATGCCCTTGCTCCGTTTTAAAACCGGTGATATGATGACCGCACATAGGGAACCGTGCCCTTGCGGTAGAAACAGCTTGCGACTTGGGCCGGTATTGGGGCGTAAAAAACAGATGATCAAATACAAGGGCACTACCCTGTACCCGCCCGCACTCCACAATGCCCTGAACGATTTTCCGGAAGTGGACAGTTTTGTGATCGAACTCTACCATAATAACATTGGAACCGACGAAATTCGGATCAAGATCGCCACCAAGAGTACCGCAACGAATTTACTGGCCCGAATCAAAGATCATTTTCGTTCCAAATTACGCGTAACCCCTACTATAACCGTTAGACCCATTGAAGAAATTGCACGGTTACGCTCCTCCAAGCTCGGTAGGAAGCCCGTTAGCGTTATCGACCTTCGTGCCCGATAGTGAAGCGTTTACATAAAGCGATCGACCGCGACAACAATTTGTTTGGCCCTAATGGCGTTCGCGTTTTTAATGTAGTGGTACGAGCGATCTAAAAACTGTTGTGCCCGGGCATTCCCCTGAAACTGTTTTCTTGACCGATACAGGTCAAGGGTGGTTTGCAGGTCTTGGGGCGTTGCGTTTACCCCGGTGTATTCCTGTAACAATTGCAGGTATAAAAAGCCGTGTTCTTCGGTAGGTTCGATCATGGTGCCTTCGCCAAAATCGTTCCAGGTAGCCAGTTGGATAAAGTCGGCACCTTCCAAATGGGTATAATTTAGGGTTTCCAAAAACGTATTTCCACCGTTGTCGGAAATGCCCCATTGGTGCGGATTTCCCCAACCCCCTTCTTGATAATAATCCTCAAAACCGGGATATACGCTACCAAAAGTAATATCGGAACCCTGAAAATAATTGGCGTAATAATGGTCATGCGCTAGCAAATGATCGGGTGCGATCCACAAAAACTCTCCGGAAGCATTGGCGCCTACCCTTCCCTGGGCGGCCCATAACGTTAGTAGATCGGGAGATGCCCCACTTGGAAAAACGTCGAAAATGGTATTCCACTCCAAGGAATCGATTACGTGTTCGGGACCAAACACAAAAACCATCTCGTTACCATTATGGGTCAAAAAATTATCTTTTATAAAGTAGGTGTCGCGCATATACCTAAAATCGTCCTGAACGGCGGAAACCGGATCTGGGGCGAACCCCATAGCTACTGCCTGTTGTGCGACACGATCTTCATACATGATGGAAAAATCCATATCCAAATCGTCCAAGCGCACCATAAAGGTTTCCGTGGACTGTTTGATAAGGCCGTAATCGTAAAAATCGCGGGCACCGTACCAATCGAAGATTACCCCATCGATACCACATTGTTTCATCAACAAAAAATGGTATTCCTGCAAATCGGGATCTGCGGAGGAATAGGGCCCGATCAAGGGGTAAAAATGGGAGGCGATCTCTCGTGTGCCGTTACTATCCATAACGTTGGGATTCCTATTGGTCATGGTCCAGTGTTGGCCCCAATATCCATCGTAATCCTGGCTTTGGAACCAGGGCATGTAATGTGCATATACCTTTTTGGGGTTTTGTTTTTCAATATGCATGCCGGAAACGTCAACGATCCTACCGGCCTTGATGTCGCGCATCAATTGCTTTTCCTCGGAAAGTATCGCTAATAAAACCGAATCGGAAAATACTTGGGTATCCAGCACTACCGAGTCGGTCTGTTTACCGGAAACCAAAGTTGGTGTTGATACTATAGGTATGTTTTCCTTCTCGCATGCCTGAAATACCATTGCCGCGCTAATGACGACCATAAAAAAAACCCCGCTATTTTTCATATTAAAATGCTTTAGGGGGGAAATTATAAAATGAGGGAAGAAGGAACGAAAATAACTTTTTTGTAAGAATTATCTTAAAAGTACTACTTATTTTTTTAAATGTTGCGGTTAGTCCAAAAATTAACATCGTTTTGGGGAATCCGCATGGCAGTTGGTCGACCACGGACCGCTATTATTATAATAATCTGATAAACAACAGTATTAAAAACAGAACACTTCATTTTAAAACCATATGCACTTCATCGAAAAAGTAGGAATTATTTTACAAAAATAATACTAAGCATGATGTATGTCCGTTTTCCTAAAGAATATTCTTACAAAACAATTAAATCAAACACCAAAAAGGATTCAGAGACAGTCACTTTGAAATAATCCCCCAAATCTTAAACTATGGCTTATGAAAATTCTAGCAATAGATGATCAACCGCTGATCACTTTTTCAGTACACCGAAAACTTACCAATCTAGAATACGAAGTGGAAACCGCTAATGATGGCGCTTCCGGTATTGCATTATTTGACAAATTCCAGCCCGACCTTGTCATCGTAGATTACAACATGCCGGGAATGAACGGGGTCGATGTAATCCGTCATATCAGAAAAGTGGCCAATTCCGATGTCCCGATTATTGTAATGTCCGGAAACACCGACGAAAAGGTTATTGTAGATACTTTTCATTTGGGTGTTACCGATTTTTTGAAAAAACCCATCGGTTTACAGGAATTGGTGGTCCGTATCAAAAGAGTTTTTGGAGAGGCCCCCAGCTGCTCTTTGGTGGACAACGAAACCAATCAAATGATCCAGAACTATTGCATCGGGGTCGTTATCCCATGCTATAACGAAGGGGACCGGCTTTCGGAAGATATTTTCAAACAGTTTGCGAACAAAAACCTGGGGTATCACCTCTGTTTTGTGAACGATGGCAGTAGTGACAATACCTTGGAGGTGTTGGAAGGGCTGCGAAAAGGAAACGAAAGTCATGTCAGTATCGTAGACTGTGTCGTGAACAAAGGTAAGGCAGAGGCGGTGCGCCAAGGAATACTACATTTGATAAAAGACCATCAATTGGATTATATCGGATACCTCGATGCCGACCTCTCTACGGATTTTAAAGATTTTGATGATCTTGTGAGGGTCATTAACCAATCCGAGTTCAAAATCGTAAGTGGTTCCCGAATGAGCCGAATGGGCGCCAATATCACCAAACAATCCGCCCGGAGTGTCATTAGCAAAACCATAAACCTCATCATAAGGTCCATCCTAAAAATGCCTTTTAACGATACACAGTGTGGTGCCAAGATCATGGATCGCGATATTGCGTCGAGCATGTTCAACAAACCCTTTATTACCCGATGGCTTTTTGATGTGGAAATTTTTATGCGCATGCGCAAATACTATGGCAAGGAGAAAGTGTTGAATTTTATCTGTGAACAGCCCCTTAAACGATGGATACATGCCGACGGTTCAAAACTATCCATGAAAGATTCCTTTAAGATCGTTGGCCAATTGGCCCAGATAGCGGTCCATTATAAATAGTCTTCCAACATACTGAATATCCTAACACCGACCTTGCTTCGGAGCACGGTTTTCAAACAAGGGCAACATCGCAGTTTTTGTATGCCAGTACACAAAAATTGCACGCGGAATGTGACCCGCCCATAAGTACCAATAGACCTGTAAGATTTACTTTGGGAGTATCTTACGGGTCTTTTGTGGTTCGTTTCCTAAGGTATAATTTGTATCTTGTAAGGATGAATACCAATCAAATACCACTATTGTTCGCGTTCTTTTTTCTTACGCTCGCACCGTTCGGTTTTGCACAAAACACCTTATCCTTGGCGGAGGGGGAAACCGCACCGTCCGCATCGCTTTCGCAGATGGCTTGGATGGAAGGGCATTGGAAAGGAACCGCTTTCGGGGGCATTACCGAAGAAATATGGGGGCCGCCCTTGGGAGGATCGATGATGTTTTCCTTTAAATTGGTTGTCGACGGCGAGGTAAACTTTTATGAACTGGGCCACGTTCGGCAGCAAGGCGAAACCCTGAACTTTGAGTTAAAACACTTTCATAACGATTTAAAGGGATGGGAAAAACAGGACGAGGTACAGCGGTTTCCGTTGGTAAAGGTTGCTGAAAATAAAATCTACTTTGATGGCTTCACCTTCGAACGGGTTTCCGACGATGAAATAAACATCTATGCATTGATCCACAATAACGATGGCAGCAATGAGGAAGTGGTTTTCAACTACAAACGCGAAAAATCTTGAAAAAAAAATGTTTAGAATGCGGTACGGAAATCATGGGCCGGATCGACAAAAAATTCTGTTCCGACCATTGTAGAAATGCCCATCACAACAATGTCAATAAAGACAGTAAAAACCTGATTCGCAATATCAACAATAGGTTGCGAAAAAACTACCGGGTATTGGACGGGTTTCCGCTGAAGGACGGTAAAACGAGAACTACCCGCACCCGTTTGTTGGACAAAGGCTTTGATTTTGATTTTATCACCAATCTTTACACCACCAAAAAAGGGACTACTTACTATTTTGTATATGATTTAGGGTATTTACCCTTGGACAACGATTACTACATGATCGTAAAACGGGAGTAAGGCATCCCATTGTTCTTATCAATTATCGGAACGGTCCTTTATCCTGAGTGAGAAAGGCTACGTAGTTCAAAAAAGTGTGCGTAAAACTGCCTTATTTCCAATTTTGACCGCTTAACTTCAGCGCGGCGATAACAATATCCTTTCGGCTGATCTGTCCGATCAACAGTCCGTCTTGCATCACCGGCAGTCGTCTTCTATTGCCTTTGTGAAAAACTCCGGCTGCATCGAAAATACTCATGTCGTGCGGAATCGTATCGACGTTTTTGGTCATGAATTTCTCCACGCTCTTGTCCAATATAGGCTGATTGAAATACCGGCTTTCCGATATTTGTTTCATACAATCGGCCTCTGAAATAATTCCGACCAAAAAACCATTATCGTCCAAAACAGGCCCCCCGGAAATATTGTATTTGGTAAACAGTTCCATCACCTCCAAAATGGATTGTTGCGGCGTAAACGTAACCAGTTTTCTGGTCATATAGTCCGTCACCAGAATTGGGGCGATATACTCTTTTTTCGATACTGATTTAGCTCGTGGGCCTTGAAAGCTCTTGATTCCCATGACGTTTGATATTTAAAGGTTGTCTCTTAAAGATAGGGAATTTTCTCCAATGTTGTAAAAAAAATCGACATAAGGGGCTATGGCTTAAGAATTTCATATTTTTAGAGGCCAAGAGTGCTCCATGAAAAAATTTCCTTCCGTTTTTACGCTTTTTTTGATCGGATGTGCCGTTTATGGCATATTCGCCTCGCTAACCCCGTCCTATAAGGAGGGTGCGCCCGTAGCAGCTACCGATTTTTCAACGGACAAGGCCCTAAAACATGTAAAGGCCATTTCCAAAGCGCCGCACGCGGTAGGTTTCCCCGGGCACGGACAAGTGCGCGACTACATTGTGGACGAACTGGAAAAACTAGGTTTGGAGACCAGCCTGCAAACCGGGTATACCGCTGGCGATTGGGGAAACTTGAGCAAGGCGGTGAACGTTCTTGCAAGGATAAAGGGTACCGGCAACGGAAAGGCACTGGTATTACTTTCCCATTACGACAGTAGCCCTCATTCCTCATTGGGCGCCAGTGATGCGGGTAGCGGTGTCGCCACCATTTTGGAGGGCGTACGGGCGTTCCTATCCAAAAATCCCAGCCCCAAGAACGATGTGATCATCTTGATTACCGATGCCGAGGAACTAGGCCTCAATGGCGCTGACATTTTTGCGAACGAGCACCCCTGGGCCAAGGAAGTCGGCCTTGTACTAAACTTTGAGGCCCGTGGTAGCGGCGGCCCCAGTTACATGCTCATAGAGACCAATAGGGGCAATGCCCGCCTGATCGAGGAATTTAAAAAAGCCCGGCCCGACTTTCCGGTTGCGAATTCGTTGGTGTATAGCATTTATAAAATGTTGCCCAACGATACCGATCTGACTGTTTTCAGGGAAGACCAGGACATTGAAGGATTTAACTTTGCCTTTATAGACGACCACTACGATTACCATACCGTACGCGATAATTATGCCCGTTTGGATCGACGAACACTTGCCCACCAAGGGAGCTATATCATGCCCCTATTATCCCATTTTGCCAATGCCGACCTAAGCTCATTAAAAAGTTTGAACGACCATGTGTATTTCAACGTGCCGTTTTTTAAACTGGTTTCCTACCCATTTGAGTGGATATGGCCTATGTTGTTACTATCGGCAATTGCCTTTGTCCTTTTTATGGCGCATGGGTTTCTCAAAAAAAAGCTTGATACCGTTTCCATTCTCAAAGGGTTTTTACCCATGTTGCTGGTATTGATCGTTAACGGGGGCGTTGGTTTCTACAGTTATACCCTATTGCAGTGGTTATACCCTTCCTATACGGACATGCTCCATGGTTTTACCTATAACGGACATTTTTATATTGCCGCCTTTGTGCTGTTCTCCATTTCGGTCTGTTGCTACTGTTATCACCGTTTTAAAAGGATATCGCTTCCTAATGTATTGGTGGCGCCCATAATCCTTTGGCTGGCAATCTGTACGCTCGTCGCCCTTTACCTTCCAGGTGCAAGCTTTTTTATCGTCCCGGTAATGGCAATGTTGGCCGGTTTTATGGTCGTCATCAACCAAAAGCGGCCCAGTGCATACCTCTTGCTATTTTTGGTGTTACCGGCCCTGGCCCTATATGCACCCTTTATTAAAATGTTCCCGGTAGGATTGGGCCTAAAAATGATGGTCGCCTCTACCTTGCTGCTCACGCTTACCTTTTTGCTAATGCTTCCCTTGGTCGGTTTTATGAAAAGGAAAAACGGTATTGCCCTTTTGGCGATATTGGCAGCTTGCGGTTTCTTGATAGCGGCCCATTTGCAATCGGACTTTACAGAAGAACGGGCCAAGCCCAGTAGTTTGCTCTATGTATTGGATGCCGACTCCCAAGAGGCATATTGGGCCACTTACGACCACGTTTTGATCGACTGGAACGCCCAGTTTTTACGTAATGAAGAAAAAACTCGGGACGTAGGCTTCAAACGTACCATTAGCAGCAAATATGGCTCCGGTTTCAAAAGGCGCTCCAAGGCGGCCTTAAAGGAAATACCGGCACCCGAGGTAGCGACGGTCAGCGACACCATAGTCGGTGAGCAACGTTTTTTAACGCTCTGTATACGTCCGCAACGAACAATAAATCGTTTGGAGGTCTTCACCAACGATATCGATATCTACAGCGCCGGCGTAAACGGCATCGCCCTATCCGATTATTTTTTGGAAAACCGCAGGAACCAAAGGTTGATCACCCATTATGTAAGCGACAACAGCGATACCGAACTGCTAGTGTCGGTCCCTAAAAACGATATACTGGAGTTGACCCTCTACGAGGCCTCCAACGACCTTTTGACCAACCCCCTATTCAGTATTCCACAACGACCTGAGAACAGCATTCCCATGCCGTTCGTGTTGAACGATGCCGTGCTGGTAACCAAAACCGTTCGTTTTGAGTAAAATCGGTATTATGGGCTGTGGATGGCTAGGGCTGCCCTTGGCCGAATCCTTGTTAAAAAAGGGTCATTCCGTTAAGGGCACCACTACATCGGAAGACAAACGCGAACAACTGCTTCAATTGGGCATAGAAGCCTTTTGCATTACGCTTACCGAAAGTGCGATCATCGGTAATATAGCAGCTTTTTTGGATGGTACGGATATCTTGATCGTGAATGTCCCTCCGCGGTTAAGAGGCCCTAAAAAAGAAAATTACGTACTCAAGATACAGCGGTTATGCGAACAACTGCCTGCCAATAAAACGGTAAAAGTCGTTTTCGTCAGCAGTACCTCGGTATATGGCGACGTTACGGGCGAGATTACCGAAAGCACACCGCCACGGCCTGCTACCGAATCGGGCAAACAATTGCTCGAAGCGGAAAAAATAATGCTCGACCGGGCGGGACAACGGACGACGATCATCCGTTTTGGTGGGCTTATCGGTCCAGATCGACACCCAATCAAACAACTTGCGGGTAAAACAGGATTGAAAAACGGCGATCATTTTGTAAACTTGATCCATTTAACAGATTGTATTTTTTTGATCGAACAAATTATAGCGAACCACTGGTGGGGCGAACTTTTTAATGGAGTATTTCCCGAACATCCGACAAAAAGAGCATTTTATCGAGCAGCGGCCATTAAAGCTGGGGTTGCCCCACCTTCCTACTTGTCCAAAACCGAGGATAACGGTAAAAAAGTGATTTCGGAGCGACTGTACAATGTTAAAATGCTTCGCTTTAATACTTCAGTACTTCCATAGTTCACCACACAAAAGCGTGGTTTCACAACAAAAACAACCGATTTGTGTTAACGCAAAGTCTATTTCTGGTACTAAAACGTAACTTTATTGTATTAATTTAAAACGTTTTGCCATGGAAAATCCAAGATGGAAAAGGCGAATTTTATCCGAGATCGAAAGCCTCGTCGCCCAAAGCTTTCCAAAGCAAAAGGTCCCCCAAAATGTTGCAATGTTGCATGTAGCACTCGTTAAAAACCACTACAATGCAGCCGCTGTAAACATCGATTATCACAGGCGAAGAATAGAAATAGACATCGTTATGGACGATCAAGCGTACAAACCTGGCGCAGTGAACACGGATATTCCCATCCTACGGGCCAACCTTTGGTTCCGTAACCTAGGGGACTTCCTAAAGTCATGCCTTGACAAGGACAATCGAAGTCTAGCTTTTTATGCCAGTTTGCTAAAATCCTATCATCAGAGCGATAGAATCTTAGTAGCCTAACCAAGAAGACCAAACCACTATACTGAAAAGGGTTCCTTAGGGGACCCTTTTTTTTGTTATACCCTTGACGGGGCTTCCTTCCGGTCCAAAAAACGGTGCTTAACGTATTTTTACGGTGAAATACGGAATTCATTAACAGCTTGTTACCATTTATTTTAATAGTTTTGCCCACCAAAAAAACTAAATCACATGAAACAGTTACTGCTCGTTTTTGTTTTTTCGATTTGCCTGGGCACCCAAGCGCAGACCAAAAGTGAACTGCAAAAGCACTACGAAGCCTTTTACAAGGAAATGCGCACCCAGGCCGATGTTGCCGGTGTCATTAATGCCCTGACGCATTTGAACGTGATCGCTCCCTCTAAAGACCGCAAGGATACCTTGGCCTATGTGTATGCCAATGACAACCAGCACTTACAGGCATTAAACACCATCGGGATAGAAAAAAACGATACGGACTCCGATCTGGCCGTTCAGGTAAAGGCGATTTCACTAAAAGCCCTAAACCAACCAAAACGTGCCTTGGAACAGTTCGAAATTTTGTTCTCTAGAACACCCAATGCCTACCTGGCCTATGAGTTGGCCGATCTAAAGATCCAAATAGGCGATTCGCCGGGGGCCGAAACACATATCAGCTATGGCATCGAAAATTCAAAGGAGGATATGAAATATGCCTTTTACGAAAGGCAACAGCCCTATGAAGTGCCGTTAAAGGCCGCTTTTTTGCATTTACAGGGGTTGGTGTCCTATAATAAGGACAAAACGGATATCGATGGTGCGGTGGCACTGATCGATCAGGCGCTGGCCCTTGCCCCGAACTTTAATTTGGCCTCGTTGAGCAAACAGGCGTTGGAATCCCGCAAAAATCCCCCGGCCGCCTCGACCGAAACGGAAAATTAATCGCTTTCCGAACGGGACGCTATAAAGTGTTCCAAGTCGGTAAGGGCGATGTCCAAATTTTTTTTAAAGCTCCGTTTACCGAAAAGTACCATGATCAGTCGTTTTATGGGCGACCTTGCTTTCCAATGCACGTGCACTTCCAATACGCAACGATCTGAGGCCATCGGGGTAACGATATAAAATTGGTACAGTTCGTCAACCGGGGGCGGGCTGGTAGTCATTTCACCATAGATCAACTGCCCGATGTTCACGGTTTTGGTGACGGCAACAAAATTCAAGTGTTTTCCGTTGACCACGCAAATATGGGCAGAGCCTAAACGGGTTACCTCATTTTCGTTATACTCGAAACGATCGGCGCCCTTTACCCAATAATGCCGATATCCATAATTGGTAATGTATTCCAAAAGTGTTTTTGCCGCTATCGGGAATTTTTTTTGAATGGAAAGCTGTGGAGGGGTATCAAAGTGTACCGTTTTCCCTTCGTCAAAAGTATTCAAAACCAGTTTTTCCTGATCGATCAAGGCGTAAATATAACGGAGTTCTTTTCCATCGTAGAGGTCCTGTCCCTCCTTAAAACGAAACACTCTACTGCAGTAATAGATGGGAAGCCCGATTTCCGCCGCCAGCGTTTTGCTCACCAAAGCATAATTTTCACTATCGATACTGTTCTTTAACAAGCGGTGCGCTTCGATCACCTCCTGACCAAAAGGTTTTCGACTGCCCTGAATTTCCAGAAACCGGAGCTCCCCACAATGTGCGACCAGCTTTAGCTGTAGTTTGGGTGCGGAGGCACAGGCATTACAGGGACAAATACGGTTCTTTTCCATGAGTTTCAGGTGACTGTGAAACGTGGTGAACATGGTTTCGATCTGTGCCAAAAGCCGTTCCTGCGAAAGCAGCTCTTCCTCTTTGTAAAAAAAGAGGGCATCCCCTTCGATTTCCGCTAATTTCAGATTTTGAGTATTGGCCGCCAATAACACCTCCAACAATTCGGCGATGACATGTTGGCTGTGTTCTACCTCGGTAGTTTGTACAAACTTGGTAAACCCTGAAATATCCGGAATGAAAAGTAAGGATTTGGCCATGGTGAAAGAGCAACGCCCAAAAAGGACAAGAGTTTCGGTTAATTTGAAAAAAGCGGTTAGCGCTTTTTTAGTTTTGACACGAGTATGCTATCGTTTTCCTTTTTTAAGGCTATCAAAGCCGGCACCTGATCGTTCGGTACCGCGATGGACAGTACGTAATGCGCAATTTTCCATTCGCCAGCACTTTTTCGCAAGGTTCCCGATCCCCGACAAAGCTTCATTTGGGTATCTAAAAGTTCGTCGAACCAGGCGATATCCAAATCCTCATTAAAATAGATGTGGCGCGATACGGGGGTGAAATCCCATGCCTTGCCCCGGTCAAAATAAGGTTTTGCAAAATCCTTGAACTCCGCTACTTTCCAATATTCGGTGGCATCGGTACCGATAAAAACCGCATCGGGGGACATCAGCTCAAAATAACCGTCAAAATCCGCAGCAGCCGCTGCCGCGTGCCAGTTATTCAAAACCGAATCGACCTGTTTTTCTTGCGCTACCAGGCCAAGACTCCATAAAAAGAAGAGCAATACGGCCGAACGATCATTCATCGAATATTAGTTTGGTATCCAAGGTATTGTTGACCACAACGTTGAACTGGTTCCTAAAGGCGTTGTAAGCCGTTATCATCTCCTTAACGGATGCTTGGGGATCCAAACGATAGTGGAGATCGCCCTTTACTTTTAGGACAAAGGTCCTGAACATTTTTTGCCTGCCCCTTATTTGTGGTATTCCAAACTCCACGGGGTATTCCGATGCACTCAGATCATCTTCCTTTTCGATCAATCCTTCGACGACCAAAAGCAGGTCGTCCCGGTTCGCTACCGTATACAACGCATCAAAACTAACCTCCAATGCCTGAAATTCGGCCCAGTTGCCCATAATGGCATTGGCCTTGGAACCGATGCTCGATTTTTTCGCCCATTTTTCCGTACCGATCTCATAAGAAGCCTGCTCCCCATTGGTAGTGTTCGCCTGTTCTTCCTTACACGAACCGATCAATAAAATTACTACCGCTAAAAAGAACAATCTTGGCATGGAACGAATGTACAAATTTTAATAAAGGCTATCTTTACCGTGTATATTTTTAACGTGTTTTTAATGCAGCAAACAATACTCATCATAGGCGCCTGTGGCCAAATAGGAACGGAGTTGACCCTGCTTCTAAGGGAGCAACATGGGGCCGATGCCGTTATTGCCAGCGACATTCGCCAGGGCAATGACGGTCTTATGGATTCGGGACCTTTTGAAATTTTGGATGCGACAGATTACGATGCCCTAGAAGAGGTAGTGGCTTACTATGGAGTCGACACGGTTTACCTGATGGCCGCCATGTTGAGCGCTACTGCCGAAAAGTTTCCTGAAAGGGCTTGGGACCTGAACATGAACTCTCTTTTTAATGTACTCAACTTGGGAAAGGAGAAAAAGGTAGACCGCATTTTCTGGCCTTCCAGCATTGCCGTTTTTGGCCCCAACACCCCGAAGACAAAAACCCCACAGCATACGATTATGGAACCCAGCACGGTTTACGGCATCAGCAAGCAATCGGGCGAACGATGGTGCGAATACTATTTTGAAAAATATGGTGTCGATGTTCGCAGTATCCGGTATCCGGGGTTAGTGAGCTGGAAAACCATGCCCGGGGGCGGAACTACCGACTATGCTGTGGAAATTTATCATGAGGCCCTTTCAAAAGGCAGTTACGACTGTTTTTTAGATTCGGACACCGAGCTTCCGATGATGTTTATGGAGGATGCTATAAGGGCCACGTTAACACTAATGGACACCGCATCGGAACACATAAAAATACGTTCTTCCTATAACTTGGCTGCAATGAGCTTTACCCCTTCGGACATTGTTAAGAGCATTCAGAAAAAGCTTCCCGACTTTACCGTTTCCTATACATCCGATTCCAGGCAAAAAATTGCCGATTCCTGGCCCAATAGTATAGACGACTCCTTTGCACGAAACGATTGGGGGTGGGCCCCGGAGTACGACCTGGAACGAACGACAAAGGAAATGCTCCAAAATTTGAGATAGGCTTTTTGTTTCGATTGCCTTTCGCAACATTGTTGTTTAAAAAATATGCCCGTAAACCAGCCTTAAACCCGACCTGATACGAACCTTTGGTAAAAAAACTATACACCCAAGGATAATTGTAATTTAATAAAACTACATTTGTAGTGTTTTTCGCAATATAATAAAAGGCATTCACAACATTTTTTTCGTTTCAACTTCACTTCGGAATACCTTTCTATCAACAACTTATAAACCTCATTTTATGTACGACACAATCTACCTGGTGGACGATATGCCGATGGTCAACCTTTTTCACGAGATTACCCTTCGAAATATTGGGATCGAACAGGACATCAGATCCTTTACCGATCCCGAAAAGGCCTTGGACGACCTACGGTTCAAAAACTGGCACAAAAAACGTGCATTGGTACTCTTGGACATCAATATGCCCGTAATGACAGGGTTTGAGTTTTTGGAGTTCATGGTACTCGAAAAACTTTCCGAATCCATCGACGTTGTGATCGTAAGTGCCAGCACTGCTACGGAGGATAGGGAATTGGCCGGTAGCTTTCCCCAATATGTAAACGATTATCTGCCAAAACCACTTCAGAAAGCCGCTTTATCGCAAATCTTTAATACTTCTTACGCATCGTAAGCTAGCTCTTTTGTACCGCTTCCGGGTATCGCATCAAAATCGATACTAGGGTACAGGCCTAAATGGTAAAAAAAGATGAAAAAAGCAGCGCAGTAGCGTATGTACCTGTTAAGCTCGCCCATCGACACTTTGGATTGGGAGCAGGTCAAAAGCTATCCGCTTCTTTACGATTTTTTTAGAAAACCCAGAAATACAGCGCTATTGAAGAAGGTATTGTCAGGCGAATAGCCGTTAACAGGGCAATTGGCCAAACACCATAGCAACTATGGCTATACGTATATGAAGGGCATCGGTTTGAAAAAACTAAAAGTTATACGGAAACCACCATCCAAAAGGAACTTGTATCCCGTTTGTAGCCCCTATTGAAAATTTGGTACTACAGAAAATAGGACTATTCGTTGTTTTTGTTGCTCCTCGCCAATGGGATCGATACCCCTATTGCCATAGCACCGGCTATTTGCCCCACCGATGGTTGCACGTAATAGGTGAAGCCAAAATCAACGGTATTTCTACGGCCAAGTTCCACACCTATTGAAAACGGAACATGGTAGATAACGCCATTTTTACGAATGGCATCAACAGCGTTCAATGTTTCGAACCTGCCAATGGAAGTGCCTATACCAATTTCAAAATAGGGGGCCACATAGGGTATGGGCGCCCGAACGCGTATTTTACCGCCCAAAAGAAGCGCTTTTGAACTTGCTACTTCATTGGTCGGGGCGTCATCAAAGGTTTTGCCTTTTTTGGAGGTGAGCAGTAACCCGCCATACGGTTTGAACGCGACCCATGAGGTTACCTTTAAAACGTATTCCCCCTGTAAATAGAGTCCGTCCGAAAAGGCATCGTCGACCGAATTTTCCGCAAAACTAAGGCCATATCCGATTTTGGCGTTGAGCCTACGCTCTTTAATAAATTGCGCGTTTACCCCAATCCAACATAGGGAAACGAGGAATACGATAACAGCTTTTTTGATGGGCGGTGTTTGGTTGGACATGGTTTTGGTTTTATCTCGAAAAAGCAGGGAAATTAACACAAAATCATAATTCATTTTCATCTTTTTCCAAACCGATTTTGACGGTTTTTTGTTTGAATCCTTCAAAGACGGATAAGGATATTAGCGTAAATGCCAACTATTGATTTAAAAAGGTACTTCGCTAAATGCCCACAACCTTGTTCTCCCCTATGCACCGACTTCCATTTTAACGTTCTTTTTAAAATACGGGGCCTCTTTTTTAGCTATATTAAAACAATCTTTAAACACCATGGTTTGACCTCCTTTTTCACCTCCAAAATATTCCCGATCCTATTGGTAAATTTTATCGGAATATTAGGGTACAGTTTGGTCATTCCCATATTGATCTTTATTGTAACGGATTTTGGGGGCAACGGCTTTGTTTATGGAATATTGGGCGCCACCTATCCTTTTTTCCAGTTTATCGGCGCGCCCATACTCGGGCGGTTGTCGGACAAGATCGGACGTAAAAAGGTGCTGATCATCTCCCAAACCGGTACTTTTTTGGCGTGGTTGCTTTTTTTGCTGGCCTTTTTATTGCCGGAGACCACGCTTTGGGAACAAAACACCACATTGACCGGCAGTTATATGATGACCTTGCCCCTGATCATTATTTTTCTGGCACGTATTTTTGATGGGTTTACCGGAGGCAACGTTTCGGTAGCCAACGCCTATATGTCCGACATTTCCACGGATGAAGACCGAAACCGGAATTTTGGGCGTATGGGCGCCTCCACCAGTTTAGGGTTCGTCATCGGCCCCGCTTTTGCCGGCTTGTTGGCCAGTACCCTTATGGGGGAGGTTTTGCCGTTAATTTTAGCCGCAATAATTTCCTTGATCGCCATTTTTGTCATCAATTTTAGGTTACGGGAAAGTGTGCCCTGTATCGTAGATACGGGTGGTGTATCCATAAAAAACGTACGTCGCTTTTTTCAGGTCGAACATAAGGACTGTTTTACCGAGGGAAGCGAGACCCTGCAATCGGAAAACGGGAACGGCTGGTTGCGGGTATTAAAAATCGATGGGGTACCCCTGCTCTACCTCGTTTACTTTCTCACCTTTTTCGGTTTCAGTCTTTTTTACGCAGGGCTCCCCATTTATGCCAACAGCATTTTGGGCTGGTCCGCCATAGACCTCGGTATTTTCCTCGCCTATTCCAGCGGTATCATGATTTTGGTACAGGGGCCGTTGCTGAGCGCGGTATCCAAAAAAATGTCCAGCGAAACCTTGGTGCTGCTCGGTGCGTCGCTATTGATGGTGAGCTTCTTTTTATTGTCCAAACCAGATACCACCGTACTTTATATCGCCAATACCCTGCTTTCCTTGGGCAACGGATTAATGTGGCCCAGTTTCCTAACATTATTGGCCGGTATTGGCACTCAAAAAACACAAGGATCCATACAGGGGTACGGAACATCAATGGGTAGTTTTGCGAGTATGCTAGGGCTGATCATTGGAGGAACACTTTTTGAAACCATAACGACGGCCGTATTTTTTATGGGGGCCTGTATTTTTTTGATCATCGCCATATTAATGCTCTTTCAGCGTTACCGATACGCCAAGCTTCATCGCTTACAGGGGGCATAATAGCAAGTATATAAGGGGTTTAACCTATTTTACGGAAAATGGGCAACCTTACCTTCATGGCACAAGAAAATCAACAGCCCGTTAACTTAAGAGGTTCGGTTTTACCGTGGGGCTTTAAACAACGTGGGTTCCACTTAAGAAACCCCTGTTCTGCACTAACGGATGTTCTCCTTTTCGAAAGGATAGGGAACGCTACCAATATACCGCTTAGGACCTTTCCCGCATACCTTTCGATTATCACTACATCATAATCCAACATCCAAGTTACGATCGACCATTTTCCAATTTAAATGAGTCAATGATTGAATCTCTTGCATTAAAGTGGTCAAAGCCCAATGCTTTATTTTGATGTCGTATGTTCGAAAACACTGTTTTTCGAAACCTACTCAGCAGAAAGCCCGATTGTCATGATCGGGCTTTTATCCTTTGTTCCATCTTATCAAAATAAAATGTATTTTTATCCTGCTGAGTACGTTTTGTTCCATTTGATAAGTGCCTATTTACCATCGGGTAAGCGTATTTTTAACACTTAAAGCAATGGGTATGAAAAAAAAGCTTTCGGTTACCGACACCAGTCCCCATTCCGTTGTAGTATCAATGGCCAATGCCTTAGAGGTAGACTATCGGGACAACAAGTATGAATATGTTTTAGAACTGCCCAAAGCGTTTGGGGAGGGTTTTGTAAAATCTTACGCCTTCAAAGATGGTTTTGGCGTGGTACATACCAATTACAAACTGGCGAAGGACTTTTATTTTCAATTGGAAAAGGGAGCTGTTCATCCGCTCAAACTTATTTTCAATGCCGGTGATATTTACAATCATAAACTTGAAAATTCCAGTGCCTATACCGATATCAATTTTTCCGAAGTAATCATTGTATCCAGTACTCGCGAAAACAACCATCATTTTATGATTCCCGCCGGGGTGTCGTGCGACCTGTTCTCCATTGAGGTCAATAGAAAGCGCTTTGAAAACCGTATCATGGATTTTACCGAGGACATGGATATCGAGCTTGCCAGCCTTTTCAGAGATCTGAACGGTGTAATTCCCTTCTCATACAAAGGACCCTACAGTTACGATATTGGTGTAATGATCGAGGAATTTAAAAACTGTAGATTGGCCGGAATGAACGGTTATCTGTATTTGGAGGCAAAAGCTTACGAGATTTTTACAAGCTTTCTGGAACAGTATTTGGACGATACCAAAAAACCCGACAAGCGCAGTATTTTTCGGCAGAACCAAACCCGCTTTATCAAACAGACCGGAATGTTCATCCGTGAGAACCTGGAAAGTATACCGACCGTACAGGGACTCGCCCAAAAGTTCGGTTTGAGCAGCAATATCCTCCAAAACGGTTTCAGGTCCATTTACGGCATGTCCGTTAATGAATTTATTCAGAATGAACGATTGCTCATGATCAAAAAGCTTCTGACGGAGTCGGATTATTCCATATCCGAAATAACCTATATGGTGGGCTTAAATTCCAAAAGTTACCTCTCCAAAATTTTCTTTGAGCGATTTTCGATGACACCTTCGGACTTTAGGGCAAATGTGAAAAAAAAGGATGGAGGTACGCTTTAAGATCGAACGATTTACACTTACGACCATTTTTGGGCAAGGTCGGCCGCACCTTTGTTTCCCTACACAAAAAAAGAAGGCCCCGGCAATAATGCCGGAGCCTTACCAACGACCTTGTACTCGGCCGTAGTGCAACATGAGGTAGGTTCTAGTTCACGATGAGCTTTGATGTTTGACCATCGTTACTTCTTATAAGGTACACACCGGATCGAAACTGGGATACATCTATTTGGTCCACCGCATCATATGTCTTGATTTTGGCACCCAAAATATTGTAAATGACAACGGATACCTTTCTATTGAAATTCACAACGGATGTACTCGGGTTCGGAAAAATACTGAAAGCGTTTTCGCCCACTTCCGGCAGTGACGATACGTTGGCCCTTATCGCATTTCCCGATAGCAGATCGAACGTGGTCGCTTTGGCGGCATAATCGTCCGTAGTCAATCCCGATATTTCATAGAACTTTTCAAAGGTTACGCCGTCGGAAGATCCCCAACATTCAAAACCACTGAAATTTCGGTTGATCGCATTCACGTTTATTTCCAGACTTGTGGGAACGCTAGGGGTATTTTCCTCCAAAGCTACCGTAAACGACTGTGGAAAATTATCGATGGGAACACCGCCATTGGTAAGCCCGTCATATATCCTAAAAGGATTGTTGGAAAGGTTGTTGTCGTCAGTAACCCTATCGGCCGTTTCGGAGGTCACCTTGGTCTTCGGATATGCCTCACCGTCAACGAACCAAGTCAGTTCCTTAAGACGGGGCAACTCGCCAACACTCCCGGTAGCTACAAATCTTAAATGGCTGAAACCTGCACTAGGTTCGGGATCCGGAGGTAGATCACCAAAAGTAAAGGTGGTACTTTTTCCATCATAGTCGGCTAAGGTCAAATCTGAAATCTCATAGAATTTCGTAAAATTGACGCCATCGGTGGAAGACCAACAAACAAAACCCTTTAAATTCCTGTCCCTCGCATTTACGGTAATATCGAGACCTTTTGGATTCTCATTGATCGGGTTCTCCAACTCCAGTATGATTTCGGCTTCCTCGGTGGCACTGATGCCCCAAGCTCCGTTAAGGATACCGTCGTATACCCTATATGCGTTCCCTTGGTTTGCCGAAGCGGTTACGGAACCCGAACCGTTGGTAAGTTTGGTACCCGGGAAAACAGTGGCACCATCGAACCATTCGATTTCCCTGATACGCGGTGCCTTTTCCGCCGTTAAAGCCCCCTTGGAGGTAAATTTCAAATGTGTAATGGCACCATTTGTCGGCGGGTCTGGATCTACGGGAACATCGACTCCCCCGATTTCCCGGCGCCATACCCCCATACCACGCGTCGCGGCGGTCAAATAGGTTTTGTTCCCATCGGTAGTGATGTTCGCTTCACCAAATCGGGTATTGAACATATTACCTGTCCAATCGGTCCATTCAATGTTGATCGAATCGTTTTCGACCGGTATTATTTCACCCTTGAAAACACCTAGGCCCTTGCGCTGCTGCGGTGCGCCAAGACTTACGATAATGGTGTTGTCGACAGCGGCAATGGTGGCAAACCCTATTGAGGTAAATCCGTCTACCCAGTTCGTAGGAACACTGGTAAAAGTATCGATGGCTACACGGGTATTGATCCCGGTATCGATCCAACTTTCTGAAGTATTCCAGTCTTCGGCCAGATTGCGATTGATCAATACCCTGGTATCCTCTCGAGTACTGGTCGACAATGAGGCCAACCCCCATGTTTTACCGTCGGGCCCTAAAAAAACGGCCAGATCATCGGGAACAAATGTCGAATTCCGAACAATGTCGTTTCCGTTTAAACCGGCCCGTACCTTAAAGTCCGCAGCTTCAAATATATAGTCGCCGTTCGGTTGACGTGTCCCTTTAATGAAAGAAGTGCCGCCTTTTCTACCTCTTGCCCAAATAACGTCATCGTCCACGGGATCGGCGTATAGTTCCTGATAGTCTTCAATGTCATACGCATCGGTATCCGGGGTAATTTTTCTCCAATCCGTATTGGAGCCGATAAAGCTGCTAATGTTGTCCGTTACGTAAATTCCCGCCCGAACACTATTGGGTGCCACAATGGGTACACCGTCCTCGTCCCTGATAAGTTCATCGGTAACCGGATCCTTTACGACCCGTTTTTTTCCCTGAAGGGAAATGTATACCCTTTCACGGGTGTTCGTGGCCTGTACGACACTTCTCAAAAGTGCTCCCGGCAGCCCACGGTTGCCGGCATCGTTCGGTTTTGAAAACCGGTTGCCCCCACCAATCTTTTTCCAATCTTCCTCTTTGGTAAACTCCGTAATTTCACGCGAGTTGAATTCGTAGGCAAAGAGCGTTCCATTTTCCGGTTTTGGAATTCCGAAAGATCCCGCCCTACCATCGGCAATAAGGATCGGATTGCGTGCGTTTCCAAAAGTAAGAATGCCCACACCAGAGGAATTATCGGACTTCCCTGCCCTTTTTCCCGGTTCTTCGGGAATGATCGGACCTACGTTTTTGTTCCAAGATCTTCCATTGTCTATCGATTCTATAATACCGTTGTCCGCGGTGGCCTGAACCATATAATTCCCCAATTGTTTTACATTGTATACCACTACATTGGTAACACCCTTGTCTTCATAGGTATCTAAAGCATCGCCTGGATTATCATCGACCCTTTTGGTGTAGATCGCTTTCCAACTATCTTCCGAATAGGGAAAGCCGGCGGCTCCGTTCCGAATATTTTTCCCAATAAAAAAGTTCTGGCCACCGGTCAACGCGATCCGCTGTTGATTAAAACCTCCCACTTGCGGCGTAACCTCATAACTACGTACGATCAATGCCCTATCTTCCCAGCCAATGTCAAAATCAAATTCTACTTCTTGCGAGCCGGCACCATCCTTCACCTTATTGTTGTTCTGATCGCAAATTTTTGTCCATTCCTGACTTACCAGACCATTTCCGTTCGCGGTAAAGGAGATGTTTCCCCTCCATAGCCCTTGCCTTGCCGCATTGTTGCCCGCGTTATTGGCAATACCCAACAAAAGCTCAAAACTGTTCCCACTGGAGTTCCAGGTGTTGATAACGGGTTCGTGCCATGGGGAAAACTCTGCAATGTCGAATACATTATTGTTTCGAAGGCCTCCCGAAATGTTGACCCACTTGTTCCGCGCAAACGATGTGTTTTTAAGATCGGAGGTTTTTACACTGAATACGTCAAACGTTCTTTGTGTGCCGCCGGTCTCCGGGTCGATAACTTCTTCTCCCATATGGTAGGAGGCAAAAATCCTTGTCCCATCGGGGCTTAAACTTAAACCGGTACATCCGGCGTTTTTGTTCGTGCTGGTCACCCCGTCGGACGCGCCGATACCCAAGGGATTGTCCTTTCGTTCAAATTCGTAGCTACTGCCGTTCCAGTTACCTACATAAACTCCTGCCGAGGCGCCCAAGTAAATGGTGCCATCATCGGCCACTGCGGCATTGTACACTTGTCGATAACCCTGTTCCGTTTCATAGGAATAAGAAGCGAAAGAATTGCCCCCATCCCTAGAAATAAGGATTTCTCTCGATCCATCGGGCTCGAACGGTTCCGGGGTATTCCCGCTCTTTTTGATGACACCGTCTTTATTATGCCATGCGGGAGCGATAACGACAACCCTGTTGTTGCCCGAAACACCTGGGCCGCTTATGGCAATGGTTCCGGAGGGCATACCGCGACTCTCCTCGATAAACGACCACTCGCCGGGCTCATTGTTCGCGCCATAAGTGGTAACCTGGGCACCATAAATGGTACCGCTAAAAATTTTGTCGAATCCCTTACGCGTTTCAACGGTAAAGGAAAAGGCATGTTTGGACGTATTTGATCTACTGACAAAATCATCGTCCCCCCAATTGTCGGAGGTAAAAATTCCGTCTACATCGCTACACACCCAAATTCTACCCGGTTTGTTCTGGTCGAAGTGAATGTCCTGAAAGGCACCGCCTCCACCATTGCTCATCTGTTCCCATTGTGCATGCGCCAAAAAGGAAGTTACTATCATTGAAAATAAAAATACCGATTGTAAGATTTTGTTCATCATTCTTTTTTTATTGGTTGAGGTTGTTGCTAATACACTTTGGCAAAGAGTTTTTTCATAAATATTGATTTAATAATTTTTATACTTCTTGATAGTAAATTTTCAAAAAAAAGCGTTAAAAAATATATGAATTCGCAAATACGGATAATTAAAAATGTCAATTTATCGAAAGTGGATTCCTTTTTTTTAAAGCAATAACAGTACATCTTTTTTCAAAAAAAACACCTTATCACATCATCCGAACGTTTAGCGATGTGGCTGCACCTGAAACGTCACTTTTACATTACTCGGTTTCCACACCTTTGTGCACAACAAAAGACTTCAAATCAATTGCTTAGTGCCCGCTGCTAACTTTTTGCTGACTTTTCGGTTACTTTTTGCTGTATCGGTCTTATGGATTTTCATTGGCGATCACGTTACTTGCCAATCGCGAAACTTAAAACGGAAAAAATGAAAACACGACTACGCTATCTCATTTCAATGCTGATACTGGGAATTACCCAAACCTTATGGTGCCAAGAAAAGGAGCCATTTAAGGAAGCTTCCATCGATGCTAAGATTTTTGGCGCACCCATTCAGAACAAAATGGATATAAAGAGCCGCATTAGCGCGTTTTTATCGAAAAACAGGAACAATCAAAAAGAATGGATAACGAAAATCCAAAACGAAAAAAACGGGTCCGAAAACTATGTAATTAGGAACAATAACATCATGCTGGAGGTATATACCAGCGATAATCAAAACCCCGATGCTTTCGCGGCAGCATTGAAGGCCTTGGGGTTTGTAACCAGAAGTCAACATGATAAAATCCTTCTCGGTCGGATACCTATCGACTCTCTTGAAAGGTTATACACATTGGAAGAAGTAAGTGCGGTAATCCCGGTCACGCGCTTACTCACCAATACGACCCGGTCCCATCCAGAGGATGGTTACGTTCCCTATGGTGGACGTAGAACCGATTTCAAGGATTTCACCGGATTTGGCGTTGCCAACAATCAGGGGAGCGTAGCCATGAAAGCCGATCAAATACAAAAACGATTAAAAGTATCCGGTAAAAATGTTAAAATTGGCATCATCTCCAGTTCTTTTGATTTGCTCGGCAATGCACGCAAAGGAATCAAGAACGGTGATTTGCCCGGGCCACAAAATCCCAATGGTTTTAAGCGGCCGGTAACCGTTTTGGAAGAAGGGATTTTAGAGGGTCTTTCAAGACCGAGCATTGATGAGGGAAGGGGAATGGCAGAATTGATCCATGATATCGCACCTGAGGCACAACTGTTTTTCAGCACCGGTTTTGTAGGTTCCGACCTGGCTTTCGCCGATGCCATCAAAAACTTGGCAGCTGCCGGTTGCGACATCATTGTGGATGATGTTTTTTTGGGTACGCGAAGCTCGGTCTATCAAGAAGGTTTGATCAGTGAAACAATTGAGAACGTTACCGATCGTGGAGTGTTATATTTCACTTCGGCCGGTAATTTTGGCGATGGTTCAACAAGGAATATTTTCAAATTTTACGAGTCGGCCTATGCTCCTGCCGAAGTAGATTTCCCCGGGCAGGGCACCCTCTTGTTCCATATTTTTGAAACGGGTAGCCCATTTTTACCGGTTCAGTTGAAAAAGGGGACCAGTACACTGAATATTGAAGTACAGTGGAGCGAACCCTGGGGATCGCGGTGCAAGGGCTGCGCAAAAAGTAAATATGATTTGAACATTGTGGCCTTTGACGGCAATTCGAACATCTTAGAACTGGCACAGCCAAATGTAAAAGGCGATGCCAGGGTCGGTACCAATTTTACTTTTGAATCTACCGCCGACAACGTTATCGGCATTGGCCTGATTACCTTGCAAGGTGGCGCTTTACCGGAAAGAGTGTTCATCGGTTACGATGTTATCAATTCTTCGGCCACAATACTGGAAGAGGATACCAAAATACTATTTCAAAATACGCCTACCATTTATGGCCATAACAACGCCGCCTCTGCAATAACCGTCGGAGCGTCAAGCTGGTTCAACACCCCGGAAGGGGCCATATACTGGAACGACAACATCGCCGGAACCATTTCGAACGGTCAAAGGGTAGATCGTGTGCCCGTACCGAAAATCCCCATTCTAAGCTATCCCGGGGCACCAAGTGCCATATTTTCCAGCCAAACGCTTGTTGACCCCATCACCACCAAATCATCCATTGGGGGAATAGGGCTCCTTTTCGACAACAAAGGAAATTTGATCAATGCGAACGGTAAACCCAAAATCAATAAAAAACCGGACGTTGTCGGCCCTGACGGTGTGTCGAACACCGTTAGCGGCCTTACCAACAATATCATACCCAATCGTTTCTTTTTCGGCACTTCCGCCGCGGCTCCAAATGTTGCCGCCCTTGCGGCACTTTTACTACAGGCTTCCAACTACACGTTTGACCAAGCGGAAATGCGAAAGGTCCTGAACGGCACGGCAATAGATATGGACGACCCCTATATCATGGGATTACAAAGAGGCAATAATAGTCCGCGTTTCAGCAAAGGATTCGACTTCGCATCCGGTAACGGATTTGTTGATGCCGTCGCCGCCGCCGACAAAATCATCAAAACCATTCGGACAAGGGACCTTTTGTTGACGGAAGTATGTTCGGAAGACAACGCCAACGGAAGACTATGGGAAATAAACAACCGAAACGCCTTTGCCATAGAGGCCACGGTAAGAAGTAACAAAAAAATCAAACTGCCCAACAAAACATCCTTCCAAAAAGGCCCAAAAACTTTCATGGCCGCACCCGGTATCAGTTATATAATGACCGAGGAACCCAATGCAACGCCATCGGCTACAAGATTGGGTATAAAAACTACCAGAGCCTTTAAATTCGTAATCTCAAGCGAACGGTTAAAATTGTGTAACCCCAAGAAAAACAACGTACTCTCGGTCACGTTGTCCCCTAATCCGGCAACGGCCGACAAAAATGCGATAACCGTAACCCTGAAGGGGTCAAAAGGAATTGGAACTACAATCAAACTATTTGATTTTAATGGTACATTACGGGCCTCCCGAAGCGTAAAGCCGAACACCGATCGTTTTCAAACGATGTTGGATATCAGAAACATTCCAAAAGGGAAATATGTAATAAAAGTGATTTCCAAATCGAAAACGATTTCCAAACAACTCATTAAAAAATAAGATCAAAATTGTGTTAGGTTTACTTTTTGGACCGCCATCAACTTCGGTTATGGCGGTTTTTCTTTACTCGACAATAACTACGGCGACGTAATAATTACCAGGTCGACTTTAAATACCCCATGCTTCACGGACAATAAAATTAGTGCCCCAATTCTCCGAAACACCTTCAAAAATGCTTTTATTTTAGTACCTTTTTCTCAAACAACTGTTTTTGATAGCGGCAATTCTTCACATTTTAAACCATTTACAAAATCGTGGAAAAGCGGTTGTAAGCGTAATGGTATTTTTTTTATTGCAGCCACTCCTCGCTCAGAACAATAAAAGCAAAGCTTTTCGCCTGCAGGATTCGCTGATCAAAAAAGCCATTACGTTACGAACGAGCCGACCAAATGAAGCAGTTGCCCTGGCCAAAAACGCGCTCGTAATTTCCAAAACGCTTAAAGATCCGACGGTAACAGGCTATAATACGCACGTTTTGGGAGTTTCCAGTATCGATAGCAACAAACCTGAGACGGGAATGGCGCACCTGATAGAGGCCCTTCACATTTACGACAGTATAGGTGATCTAAAAAAAATGTCGGGAGTCTACAACAGCATCGGCTATCTTTATAATACCATAGACGTTCACGAAAACGCCATTGAGGCGTATACAGCTTCTTTAAAAATAGCGGAAACCTTCAACGATAAAAGATACCATGCCGTGATTTTTAATAATCTTGGCGAAAGTTATTTGAAGTTGGACTCGCTCGAGCGGGCGATGAAGTATTTGAAAAAGTCATATGCCCTAAATACCGTACTTGGAGACTCCATTGCCGCTGCCCAAAATTTGGGAAATATAGGGCTGGTCCATTTTGATCGGGGAAATTACCAAAGGGCACTCACCATATTCGCCGACTGTAGGGTTCAATTCCAAAAGTTCGGGCAGTTGGCCAGTATGGCGGAAGCGGAACTTTATCTTGCAAAAGCCCATAGCCGCATGGGAAAGTTTTCAGAGGCTATGGCCGGTTACAATAAGGCGGATAGTGTTGCCAAAAAATTATCGGCATTTAAAATTTCTCATCAAATATATCTGGAAAAGGCAAGTTTATTTGAAAAAAAGAGCCAACCTGATTCGGCACTTCTCTATTATAAAAGGGTTCAAGAAATAGAAGGCAAACTTCCCAGCAAACAAAGTTTGGCAAACATACAGGCCATTAATACCATTTATAAGAACGGTCAGGTTCAGAAAGTGCTCAAAAAACGAACGACCATTTTTAAAACGGGCTTTTTGGTATATGTGGTGGTAACATTGGTCCTTTTAAGCTTGGGGCTCCTGTATTTTAAAAAACTAAGAAAACAACAGCTTCAAGAAAAAACCAAAAACAAT
The DNA here is from genome assembly GCF_050589625.1 of Maribacter sp. 2-571. Taxonomy (NCBI): domain Bacteria; kingdom Pseudomonadati; phylum Bacteroidota; class Flavobacteriia; order Flavobacteriales; family Flavobacteriaceae; genus Maribacter; species Maribacter sp. 2-571. The sequence continues at coordinate 30,185 of NZ_JBNGOP010000020.1, forward strand.
AACCTGCTCCTCCTGGTCGGGAATACCAACAAAAAATTGACTACTACCAATCTTAAACTCGTTGAAAAAAACAGTCAGTTGGCGACAATTCGAAAAGAACTATTGGCTTTGGATAGACAGAAAAAACCAAAAAAGCAACAGATAAAAAAAGTAAGTCAACTAGTAAACACGAGTCTTAAAAACACAAAGAACTGGGAGGCGTTTCAGTTAATTTTTGAACAGACCAACGACCACTTTATAAAAAGACTGACGGAAACGTATTCCGAAATCGGTCCTGCCGAGCTTAAATTAGCGTCGCTCATCAAAATAGGTTTCTCTACAAAGGACATTAGTAACATTCTTAACCTCAACGAAAATAGCGTAAAGACCGCAAGATGGCGGCTCCGAAAAAAATTGCGTCTGGAACGCAAACAAAACTTGGAATCCTTTTTGACCAGATTCCCGTAACACCGCCATAGCGGTAATCCAATATTTCAATTAAGTTCTGTAGACCTTCTGTCCCATCATTTTTTTTTGCAGTTGATCTCTCGTATTTCCGATTTCATGGTTTGAAGTAAAACGACAATTTTGGGATTGCCGTTTTTAGCAAGTTGTTGTCGGCAAAGACGAATTGAAACCTTTTTTTTGTATAAATGGAAGCTGAAAGTATTGAAAAAGAAAAATTCATCATATTGATAGCGATGTTCAAGCAAATCGGTTTCCTTTTTGAAAGAACGACAATGGTATTGAGTACGTAAGCGTTCTTGTCCAAATCAGGATTCCTCCCAGACCTTCAAAGCTGCTTCTCTAAGGAGTTGCTCCATATGAAACTCGGCACGCCGTAACTTGGCGTCCATATCAAAATATGACTTGGAATAGGTAAAACCGTATTTTTGGGCGTCTTCAGCGGAGGCACCGTAGTAAATTGCATTAAATTTTGCCCAGTGGCACGCACCGAGGCACATCATGCACGGCTCGCAACTCGTATATAAAACACATTCCCGTAAGGCTTTTCGTCCTATTTTGGAACAGGCTACCTGTATCGCTAACAATTCCGCGTGTTGTGTTACGTCATCATTGCCACTCACCAAATTATGCACGGCACATACAATTTCACCGTCCCTAACGATGACCGCACCGAAAGAACCACCCTCTTTCGAGGCTTTGCCCTCTTGCGCTTTTTTAATGGCCATCCTCATAAATTTTTCGTGCATCGGTATTGTTTAAGAGAATTTTTGTAATAGCCTTTGATAGTCGCCTATATTTTAGCGTGTTGGCTGTTTTAAACGAACAGTGAATTACCTAATTGTTCTTACAATGCCATAACGGATTCTTGCCCAGCCCTATTTTCTGAACAAGATTACAGCGAAATCGTGAACCAACTAGGGCCATTACCTACCGTTGCCAAAAAAGAGGAGTTTACTTCCCATAACAACCTGCGGGGGTATTTGCTTTAAGCATCCCCTGTAAACTGAAATAATTGTTTAGCGGGTTTGTAAAAAGGTTAACTTTTTTTACCGCTTACACCTCCAACCTACCTTTCAAACGTTTGTCGATTTTTTTCTTTTTCACCGTAATCCGCTTCATCACGTCCATCAATTTTGAATCTTTTGTTTTCTTGTAGATTTCGTTAATGCCAAGGACTATTTTTTTGGCCTCTCTAGATGCTGCTACACGATCACTTGTAGTCATATGTGACATTTTCATTTTCTCAAAGTTTTCCGCTTTTACTATCCAGTCCATAGTTTCTAATTTTGTTTAATAAAATTACATTAAAGTTAAACAATATTAACTACAGTCCCATAAGAAATATCGATAGTACTGTAAGTAAAAGTCATTTTAAAGGCCTCTCGACAAAACGGTCGACATACTTTCGCCCCGCCCCATCGGTTAACGTTTATATCGTGTACCTATAGACATATTATCAGAGGTTGACCACAAAAACCTAGTGGTAGACAACAATTATTTTTGCTGGCTATTCCCTCGGGCTACCTTTCCGTTTTAAGCCGAATACCGATAAAACAGTGCTACCCATGTTAAAAAAAATATTCCTTCTGGCCTTCTTACTATTCTCCTTCAAGACCATCGCGCAGTTGAGCGACCTGCACTATATGCCGCCATTGACGCAAACGGGGAATCATTTGAGCGAACAGGCAATTTATCTATCAACTCCGGAAACCACTGCATTTAACGTTGACATCTACAGGGGAACATCCGCAACCCCATTAACCACTGTTTCGGTTTCCAACGCAACACCGTTCACGTATACCTTGCCCCTAAATGACAACGGCATCACCATGTTACCCGACGCAGAGGTAGGAACGGTACAAACCAACGCCGGATTACGTTTTGAAGCTACGGGAGGGGAAAAATTCTATGTAAATTACAGGGGGAGAAACAATGCTCAAGGCGCATCGCTTACCTGTAAGGGAAGAGCTGCGCTCGGCACCCATTTTAAATGGGGAGGAGCACCCTTATTACACAATAGAAGTATTTTCAATGCTACCCTCGGCATCTTGGCCACCGAGGACGATACCACCGTTATCATATCGGACTACGACCCCGACTGCGCTTTTAGGTTAGGGGGAAACGCCAGGGGCCTTACCAGCGATGAGATTACCATCGTTTTACAACAAGGTGAAAGTTTTGTTCTAGAAAATATAGGGAACAACGTAGGAACCGCCAACGACACCAACGCCAACCGTTTTGGCTGGTTGGGCGCCGATATTAAATCGGACAAAAACATAGCCATAAGCAACGGTAACGTTCTGGTAGGCTTGGTACCGGGAACCAATCTACAGGATGCCGGAATAGACCAACCCGTTCCCATCGATGTCGTTGGCCGGGAATATGTATTCATTAGGGGAGGTGGTTCCAATGTCCTTGAATTTCCCATCATTATCGGTACCGCAAATGGCACCGACATTTTTGTAAACGGGTCAGCAACACCGAGCGCAACCATCAACGAAGGAGAGTACTATATCGTACCCGGATCCAATTACTCCGGAAATTCCGCCGGAAACAATTTAACCGTAGTCACCTCAAAAAACGTTTACGCGTATCAAGCGTTGGCGGGAAACACGAGCGCTGCCACCAACGGCTTAAATTTTATAGCGCCGGTAAACTGTTTGTTGCCAAACTCCCTGAGCAACATTGCGAATATTGAAAGTTTGGCGAGTACCACCATCAACGGTGGGCTTACCATTTTGGCCTCCACCACTACCGCAGATGCCAACATAGTCGTTACCGATGGCTCCGGTACCGTTACCTTACCCCCATCCAAGTTGGCCACAGGCCTTCCTTGGAAGAGTTTTTACGTCCCTAACCTATCCGGAAACGTTTCGGTACAATCCACGGGCCCAATAGCGGTCGGGGTTGTCGGCCTGGACGGCGCCCTGGGTCTGGGCGGTTATTTTTCCGGTTTTGACACGGTTCCCGTGGTAGACTATAGTATCAGCGGTCTAGGATGCTTAGGGGAGACCATCACCCTGTCCGAACCTTTCGACACCTACCAATGGTACCAGAATGGAACGCCGATCGGCGGTGCCAATGCCATTAATTATACTGTACAGGCCATTGGGGACTACTTTGTAAGGGTCTCCAAAGGAGGCTGTTTTTACGACTCCAATGTGATACCGATATTCTATTGTGATCCCGATATCAAACTGGACAAAACAGCCGATAGCAACACGTTTTCAGAGGGGGAAACGGTAACATTTACGATTACCGTTGAAAGCCTGGGTATAAATGATGTCACCAATTTGGTTATTACCGATGCGCTGCCCACGGGGCTGACCGTTTCGTCCGTTACCCCTAGCAAAGGTACTTGGTCCGCTCCCAATTGGACAATCGGAACGATGACCGAAGGAGAACGTCAGACCTTAACGATAGAAGCGGTCGCCGATGACATCGCTGCACCAACAAAAACCATAAGCATAACCAATACCGTATCAAATTCTCAAGATCAGGTAGATTCGAACGCTTCCACCGACGATACCACGGAAACCATTACCGTTGCCAACTTGGATGACGATGGGGACGGAGACCCTGACCTTACCGATACAGATCCCGAAGACCCCTGTGCCTATAGCAATGACCAAAACCCGGCAAATGCGGATCCCAGTTGGAATACCTTGGATTGCGATGGCGATGGCGAAACGAACGGTACCGAAATAACCAACGCTACCGATCCACAGGACCCATGCTCCTATACGGTAGCCAATACGCGAACCGCAACGGACGAGAACTACGCTATTTGGGCGGCCGCCGATTGTGATGGCGACGGAAATCCAAACGGGACCGACCCCAACCCCTTCACCCCAACAGCTGTAGACGACTTTACTACGGCCGACGTCGGTATTCCAAAAACTTTTAACATTCTTGCCAACGACGACTTTTTGGTAGGGAGCACCATAACCGACCTCAATACGGGAACGGCCAGCGGGACCATAATGATCGATCAGGCCACTGGTGAAATTACCTATACCGCCCTCCCTAGTGAAAATCCGTCTACCGTAACCATAGACTATCAAGTCTGCAACGGAACAATTTGCGATTCCGCTACCCTGAACATTACCATTCCCGCCTGTGCGGATGCCGACGGGGACAATGTTTGCGATGTGGTCGATACATCCATAAACGACCCTTGCCAACCGAACGGGGACCCTGCATGGCAGGCCCAGGGCACCAATGACTGTGATGGCGACGGCCTCACCAATGATGAAGAGGTTACCGCCGGCACCGACCCGGACAATGCGGACTCCGATGGCGACGGCATTGACGATGGTACGGAAGTAAACACCGACAATACAGACCCCTTGGACGATTGTAGTTCCGTAGGAGGAACCCCATTGGGGACCAGCGATTGCGATAACGACGGTCTAACCAACAATGAAGAAACGACAGCGGGTACCGACCCTAACGATCCCGACTCCGACGGCGACGGGGTACAGGATGGTACGGAATTGAATTCCGACGGTACCGATCCCAACGATCCATGCGCGTTTGTGTTGACCAGCGCTACCGAAACGCCCACTGCCGCGTGGAACACTGCCGACTGCGATGGCGACGGAGTTGCCAACGGTACGGAAGTTGCCAATGGGAACGACCCTTTGGATCCCTGTGACCCATTACAAACTGCAGGGTATACCGGATACGATAATCTTAACCCTCTCTGGGGAGCAGCCGATTGCGATGGCGACGGTTTGAGCAACAACGATGAAATCAATATCGGTACCGACCCCTATAATAACGATTCCGACGGTGACGGTATCGATGATGGAACTGAAGTAAACAGTAACAATACCGACCCCTTGGATGACTGTAGTTCCGTAGGTGGAGCACCACTGGGAACAAGCGATTGCGACAACGATGGCTTGAGCACAGATGAAGAGACAGCGGCCGGTACGGACCCCTATAATCCTGATTCCGACGGCGATGGAGTAGTTGACGGTACCGAGGTCAACACGGACAATACGGACCCTAATGACCTTTGCGACTTTAATTTGGCCAATGCGACCGAGACGCCCTCCGCAACATGGAACAGCGGCGACTGCGATGGCGACGGTGTTCCCAACGGTACCGAAGTGGCCAATGGGAACGATCCTTTAGATCCGTGCGACCCCTCACAGACCGCAGGATATATCGGATATGATGCCGCGAACCCTATTTGGGCCAATGCGGACTGCGACAACGACGGTAATACGAACGGAACGGACCCCAATCCGTATGCGCCCGTTGCCGTAGATGACTTTACCACTGCCGATGTTGGCATACCCAAAACCTTTAACATACTCACCAACGATGACTTTTTGGTAGGCAGTACCATAACGGATTTGACTACCGGAACGGCGGCAGGTACTATTTCAATAAACCAAGCGACAGGGGAGATCACCTATACGGCACTGCCCAGCGAAGACCCATCAACGGTTACCATCGATTATCAGGTTTGTAATGGGGCCATTTGCGACACAGCTGTTTTTTATATTGCCATACCTGCTTGCGCGGACGCCGATGGCGATAACGTTTGTGATGTAACCGACACTGCCATCAACGATCCCTGCCAACCAAACGGTGACCCATACTGGCTGCCGCAAGGAACCAATGATTGCGACAACGATGGACTAACCAACGATGAAGAAGCGCTGGCCGGGACCGATAACAACAACCCCGATTCCGATGGCGACGGGGTATTGGACGGGACGGAAGTAAACACCGATCTTACGGACCCTACTGATCCTTGCGCATTTGTACTGGCAAGCGTAACCGAAACACCTTCCATGGCCTGGACCGATGCCGACTGTGACGGTGATGGAATAACTAATGGTATTGAGGTGAGTATAGGAACTGATCCTTTAGATCCCTGTACTCCCGCACAGCCGCCCGGATATACCGGTTACGATGCAACAAATACGGTATGGACAGCCGCCGATTGTGATAACGATGGCATCGATAACGGTACGGAGGATACCAATGGTACCGACCCCTATAACAACGATACCGATGGCGACGGAGTGCTCGATGATGTGGATACCGACCCATTAGATCCTTGTATCCCCGTACAGCCTCAAGGGTATACCGGATACGATGCCTCAAATATCATATGGAGAGCGGCCGATTGTGATGGTGATGGTGTGAACAACGGTACCGAAGACAATAATGGGACAGATCCCTATAACAACGACACCGATGGCGACGGAGTACCCGATGATGTGGATACCGACCCATTAGATCCTTGTATCCCCGTACAGCCTCAAGGGTATACCGGATATACGGCAACAAATACTATTTGGGCGGCGGCCGATTGCGATGGCGATAATGTAAACAATGGCACAGAAGACACCAATGGTACAGATCCCTACAACAACGACACCGACGGCGACGGAGTGCCCGATGATGTGGATACCGACCCGTTTGATCCGTGTATCCCCTTACAACCGGCAGGATATGTAGCATACGATGCCACGAATACGATATGGGCAGCAGCCGATTGTGATGGTGACGGTATCGATAACGGCACCGAAGACACCAATGGTACCGATCCTTACAATACCGATACCGATGGCGACGGTATTCCTGATGATACCGATCCCGACCCCTTAGATCCTTGTATCCCCATGCAACCGGAAGGCTATACCGGTTACGACAGCACGAATGCCCTTTGGGCAGCGGCCGATTGTGATGGTGATAATGTGGACAATGGCACGGAAGATACCAATGGTACAGATTCCTACAACAACGACACCGATGGCGACGGTATTCCGGATGATACCGATACCGACCCCTTAGATCCTTGTATCCCCGTGCAGCTGGCAGGGTATACAGCTTACAATGCTACAAATGCGATATGGGCAGCCGCTGATTGCGATGGTGACGGTGTAGATAATGGTACAGAAGATGCCAATGGCAGCGATCCATATAACGGCGACAGCGATGGCGACGGAGTACCCGATGATTTGGATACCGACCCCCTAGATCCGTGTATCCCCGTGCAGCCGGCAGGGTATACAGCTTACGATGCCACGAATACGATATGGGCAGCCGCCGATTGCGATGGTGACGGTGTAGATAATGGTACAGAAGATGCCAATGGCAGCGATCCCTACAACAACGACACCGATGGAGACGGAGTACCCGACGATGTGGATACCGACCCTCTAGATCCGTGTATCCCTGTACAACCGGCAGGATATGAGGGATACGATGCTACGAATGCGATATGGGCAGCCGCCGATTGTGATGGCGACGGTATCGATAACGGCACAGAAGACAACAACGGTACCCATCCTTATAATACCGATACCGATGGCGACGGTATTCCGGATGATACCGATACCGACCCCTTGGATCCTTGTATCCCAGTGCAACCAGCAGGGTATACCGCTTACGATGCCACAAATGCGATATGGGCAGCCGCTGATTGCGATGGTGACGGTGTAGATAATGGTACAGAAGATGCCAATGGCACCAATCCTTACAATGGCGACAGCGATGGCGATGGAATCGATGACGGGCAAGAAGCAAACGACGGCACCGACCCCTTAAATGACTGCGATTCGATCAACGGAACACCTTTAGGTGCAAGCGACTGTGATGAGGACGGACTTACCACCGATGAAGAGACTGCGCTGGGGACCGACCCTGAAAACCCCGATACGGATGGCGATGGCATTGATGACGGCCAAGAGGTCATGGACAATACCAATCCTTTGGACGACTGCGACTCCAATGGCGGAACGCCGCTCGAAACCAGTGATTGTGATCAAGATGGGCTCACCAACCAACAAGAAACGGACTTGGGTACCGACCCTAACATTGCGGATACCGATGGTGACGGTATTAACGACGGTCAAGAAATTACCGACAACACGGACCCGCTGGATGGTTGTAGTTCTAATGGCGGTACGCCGCCGGACGACCTGGTCTGCGATATCGAAATTGAAAGCGACCTGGTAGCACCGGGAACCAACGGAGGTATTTTCCGCATCATCAATATCGAGGCGTACCCGAACCACAGCGTAACAATTTACAACCGATGGGGCGTTAAGGTTTTCGAGACCACGGCCTACGACAATACCGATAACGCATTCAATGGGATATCCAATGGAAGAGCGACCATTCAACAAAACGAAGCCTTGCCGGTGGGAGTTTACTTTTACATCATCAACTATCAAGATGGAGAAAAAGGAAAGACCCGATCAGGATATCTCTATATCAATCGCTAAACCAAACCAACACAGTAATTTTTCTTAACAACGCACCATGAAAAAAATAGCAATCGGCATTTTACTGTTAATGGCCACAACAACCAGCTTGTGGGCCCAGCAAGATGCACAGTACACCCAATACATGTACAATACCGTGGCGGTCAACCCTGCTTATGCAGGATCTAGGGGCGTTTTGAGTATCGGTGCCCTATACCGATCGCAATGGGTCGGTTTGGATGGTGCCCCAACTACGCAGACGCTGAACGTTCACAGTCCGGTTTCGGAGCGAGTGGGCCTGGGGCTATCGATCGTCAACGATGAAATCGGAAACGGCACCAATCAAGACACCTATTTCGATGCGGTCTTTTCCTATACGGTGCCCGTATCCGAAACGGGTAAGCTCTCCTTTGGCGTAAAAGCCGGGGGTCACTTGCTCAACATCGATTTTAACCAACTACAAAACTACAATCCTGGAACGGACGCCTCGGCACAGCCGAACATTGACAAACGGTTTTCCCCAAATTTTGGTGCCGGGGTATATTACCATACGGACCGATTTTACGCCGGACTATCCGTCCCCAACTTTCTACAGACCGAACATTTTGACGATTCCGGGGAAAGCAACGTTTTTCTGGCACAGGAACGTATGAACTGGTACTTGATTTCCGGTTATATTTTCGAATTGAACCAAGATGTAAAGTTGAAACCGGCCGTATTGTTAAAAGCAGTTCAAGGAGCTCCTTTGCAAGCCGATCTTTCCGCCACTGCCTTGTTCAACGAAACGTTCTCTATTGGCGCCGCCTATCGTTGGGATGCTGCATTGAGCGCATTGGTAGGGTTTCAGTTGAACGAACAGCTCATGCTCGGTCTTGCCTATGACCGTGAAGTGACCGAACTGGGAAGTACCGCTTTTAACGCAGGTTCGTTCGAGCTGTTCTTGAGGTATGAACTTTTAACGAGATACAAAAAAGTAATTACCCCAAGATTCTTTTGATGTCGAATGGTACTATTAACAGTAGGCCGTTTACCCAACTCCTTTTAGCTATGCCCTTTTAAGCGTAGTACGACAAGAAAAGGAAACCAACGACCGGTATCAAAAATAAACCGAAGCGATACGATAGACGAAGTGTTTTCCCGTTGTTAAAAAAGAGGAGGCTATAACATACTGGCCACCTCGCGATAAGAAAAAAATATAATTTTTATATAGGTTAATCGTTTAACTTTACTATTCTTATCGAAATTTTAAGATTTTTCGATATGTTTTCTGGGCTTTTTTACTGGGAAAACTTGGTTTTTCCTTGTAATAACACTCTGAACGACACCAATCGATACACTAAAGTAGCTAAATCAAACACATGTATGAACAAAGTAAGAACAGCAATGGGACGTCTAGGAGTCGCCCTTGTACTCGTATTGACCGCAATCGGTTGTAATTCCGATGACTCCGTCTTTGCCGAACCGGAAATAGTGGAATTTAATGCATTCAATGCCATTAACTCAAAATCTCAAAACACGGCACTTTACCAGGCCTTAGTGGTCGCCTAGGGCGGTTTGGACGCTACCCTATCGGGCGCAGGTCCGTTTACCGTATTCGCACCTAACGACCAAGCCTTCGAAAATTTGGCCGCCGCATTGGGCTTTGCCAGTGCAAAAGATATGATTTCAGGTGAAGGGGCCGTCAGCCCGGACCTTTTAGCAACAATTTTGACGTATCATGTAGTTGGCTCCGCTGCTTCGGCGGCATCTTTGAGCGATGCACAGGAAGTAACTACCGTACAGGGAGAGTCGTTTACCGTAAACATTACCGATGGCGGTATTTTCCTTCAGGATAAAACGGAACGCGAAGAAACCAGTAGCGAAGCGCAAGTAGTAGAAACCGATGTTATCGTTACCAACGGTATCATCCATACCATAGACAAGGTATTGTTACCACAAGCCGTAATCGATGCCGCCATGATCGACACCCGACCGACCATTACCGAATTGGCCGTGGCCAATGACGGGCTTACCATATTGGAAGCCGCTGTTATCAAAGCAGGGTTTGCCGATTTGTTGTCGAGTAAAAATGTTGATGAAGACGGAAACGAACTCGGGTATACCGTTTTTGCCCCTTCTGACGATGCCTTTGTTGCCCTTTTGGATTTCCTTGGAGACGATTACAACTCGCTTGACGATTTTGATAACGGTCCGGAAATGCAACTGTTATCGGACATTTTGGCGTACCATGTGGTTCCACAGCGTGTTGAGAGCAGTGCCGTAGTCGTTGGCGAAGTTGCTACCGCATTGGAGGACGCTTCACTCGAAATTACCGCTGCCTCTGAAACCGCAGTAGCGATTACCGATGCAGTGGGCGGGGTTAGCAATAGTATCGCCCTTGATGTACAAGGTTCGAATGGGGTCATACACGTCATCGACAGAGTATTGTTGCCAGAGACCGCACAAGCGTTCCTAGATAAATTGGCAGCGGACGATTTGGCCGATATCGTTGTGGCAGAGCCTACCTTGAGCATATTGGAGGCCGCCCTGATCAAAACCGAATTGGTTAGTGTATTTGTCGATGACAGCAACACCGGTTTGGCGGAAGGTGACGAAGCGCCCTCAAACTTTACCTATTTTCAAACAGCTACCGTATTGGCACCGACCGATGACGCTTTTGTAGCCTTGTTGGACTTGTTAGGTGATGACTATAACTCTTTGGACGACTTTGATACCGAGGAAGAAATTGCACTTTTGACCAATATTTTATTGTATCATGTAGTCAGTGGTTCGGTAACTTCCGAAAGCGTTGTGGCCGGAACCGTAATTAACACCCAAATAGCCGATACCATCGAAGTAATCGATGAACTTGGTTCGGATAGCGTATTACTGCAAGATACCAGCGGCAACAGTGATGCCCAGTTGCTCGCCTTAGATGTTATGGCAAGGAACGGAGTGGCGCACATTATAGATACCGTACTGCTTCCTCAGGAAGCGATCGACTTCATCAATTCACTTAATGAAGTGGTAGAAGAGCCGACCGAATAAAGAGTTCGGAGCCTTTTCCTTTACACATAACAGTTTTTTTAGTAGTATTACCCATACCACTAGAGCCCGGCAAAGAAATTTGCCGGGCTTTTTAAATAAAAATATCCCTTTGGCCATTGCAGTTCTCATCTAAATACCACTTTAACTTCAAAATGGTATGAGAACTCTTCTTCTAATCCGGCTAAATTTCCAACTTCCAAAATAACCTTATTTGTATCGCAACAAGGTAAGCTTCTCAATTTTACGATTTCCAGTTCATATCCAACTATAATAAGCTATATCGATATGTTTAAAATGATCGAAAATAGTTTCAACCTGGTTTCGCAAACCAATTCCACACTATTCGGAGATTAATATTAGGCCATTAATAATTAAAAATATGTTGTTTTTTTATGGCCAACGGTGACTTTTTATCAAAAAATGTGTCAACTATTAAAGAAAGATTGCATTACATCGATCAGCCCTTGTTTCACCACAACTGATCGACGAAACGCAACAATTTTAAGTTTAATGGTACTATTTGGAGTACTTTTAAACTTCGAAAGAAAAATACTACATAACTACCCCTGAAATGGGAGCTATGCTAACCAACCACCATCGATTATGAGAGATGCCATATTGAAGCAAATCACAATGTTTCATATCCAACCCATAGAAAGAATTCCTTTAAAGATTTCATCAAGGATTATCCCTATTTGTACGGTACTGTTTTTTTTCCTTGTTTCCTCTCAAGCCTTTGCACAAAACTGCTCCGTAAATGCTGGGGTACCGGAAACCATATGTGAAAACAACACTGGCTTCAGGCTCTCCGGCGCTGCCGCGGGTTCCATTCAGGGCGGAACTACTTGGTCGCAGGTTGCCGGACCTTCGGTAATCATTGATGACCCAGCTGATTTAAATACCTCGCTGACCGGTCTGTTAGGCGGGAATGATTACACTTTTAGGCTGTCTGCGGACTGTACCGACGGAAGTACCCAATTTCAAGACGTCGTCATCACTGTAGCACCCATAACCGTTGCAGATGCGGGTTCTAACCTAGAGTCGTGCCCCGATAGCTCGGGATCTTTAATAATTAACGGCAACTCACCGACGAATCCCGGGGAAACAGGTACGTGGTCCATAGAAGGAGCCAATAATGCAGGAGTTACCATCAACTTTATAAATTCGCCGAGTTCCACAATAGATTTATCGGAGACAAGTGCCGGGACGTCTACTTTACGATGGACGATAACTGGTCCCGACTACGCACCTGGACAATTTTGTGAATCCTTTTCCGAGATTACGGTCACCAATTATGGCGGAGAAGCTATTGTAGATGCGGGCCCAGACCAAAGTTTGGATAACTGTTATACGGTTAATCAATCCACACTTTTGAATGCGAGTTTTGGCGGAAACAACGTCAATGGACAACAAGGTACCTGGACCTTTGTTAGTGGCCCAAGTACTCCAACGCTATCAAATCCAAATAATAACAGGTCATCTTTAGGCGCACTGATCGAAGGAACGTATGTAATGCGATGGTCGGTAAACGGGCCCTGTGTAAACGGAAGTGATACGGTTACGATTACCGTTGACCCCGCTACACAGGATATTACTACGGCAACCGTTGCGCAAAGAAGCATCAGATTCTGTGACCCCACCATTACTACGGTAACTTTAGAAGGTGCTGATCCGCAATATGCCGGTGAAACCGTATCCTGGACGCAAACAGCCGGTCCTGGCGGAGCTACCATACTCGACGACGATAATGGCACAACCCAAGTAACGGGCTTGAACGGAAGTAGTACTTATCGTTTTCTATATACAATTACCAATAGTAATACAGGCTGCGATGATAGTGAAGAAGTAACGGTGCAATATTCGAATGACCCGATAACGATTCAGGCAAACGGTGGTAACGACATTATCGCAGATTGTGGTGTGACAAGGGTAAACGTTCCCTTTACGACCACCGGTGAAGGCGGAAACTCATATAGCATCGTTAGTGGACCGTCTGGTTCCACAGTGGTCGATCCAAGTCGTTTTCAAAATACAAACTCACCGGCCAGAATTGATTTCGACCTAGAAGGAACATATACCGTTTCATTTCGAAGGCGTGTAGCCGGCTCGGTTCAAACCGGTTGTAATGAAGGTACGGATGCTATAAACATTACCGTATCAAGAACCCCTACCGCAGCAAACGCTGGAACCGGTCAAAACTTGGCTTGTGATGTGGTGAGCACTTCAGTTACTGGAAACAGTGTTGGCGTTGGAAACTCGTTATGGAGTCAGGTCAGCGGTCCAAATACCGCAGATATCGCCTCACCTTATGCACAGACTACTACCATATCAAATTTTATACCTGGAACCTACGTATTTCGATATGCGATAACAGGTGGTAATTCCTGCACACCTCCTGCAGAATCCGATGTGCAGATTGTCGTAGCCTCCTCCGCAGCAGTTTCAGCAGACGCCGGTACCGATCAAACAATTTGTTTTGGCGCGCCAACGACTCTTGATAGCAATAGTCCGCCTTCCTCAAATTTAGCGGGCACATGGTCTGTAGACAGTGCACCTCCCGGTGCCACCATCGTTTTTGAAGATGAAAACGATCCGAACTCATTGGTTTCGGGCTTGGACTTACCCAACGAGACGTATATACTCCGCTGGACGATTGAAAATCCCAATGACAATACCTGTCCTCCACCTGGAAGCGATACTGTCACCATTTCGACTAGTGGTACCGCCGGACCGACTACTGCCAATGCCGGGACCGACCAATGCCTACCATCAGGAACAGGTACAGTTCCGTTGAGCGGAAACGCTCCTGCAGCAGATGAAAACGGTTTGTGGACCGTAGTACCGAACAACGGTGGATTGACTTTTGCCGACGACACCGTTTTCAACACTACCGCTACCATAAATACCGAAGACAGCTACATACTGACTTGGACCATCAATAAAAACGCCCCTGGTTGTCAAGCCAGTTCCGACGACGTAGAGATTACCGTTGGAGCTCCGGCCGCAGCAGATGCAGGTCCCGACCAAAGTGCCTGTTCCGATGTATTTACTATGTCAGCTACCTCCTCCACGGGAGACGGATTATGGACACTTGTAAGCGGCTCAGGGGGATTTACCATTGACGATGATACCAGTCCCACGGCACAGTTTACCTTCACCTTTTCAGGTCAATATGTTTTTGAGTGGGCTGTAGAGAACGGAAGCTGTTCTTCGGATTCTGATGAGGTGGTTCTTAACGTTGGCATACCGGCAACAGTAGCAACGGCGGGTACGGACCAAACCATTTGTAACGCAAATACCGTCGTTTTAGATGGCAATACCTTTGACAGCAATACCGAAAATGGAGTTTGGACCCTACTGTCGGGTGCGCCGAACTCTCCCTCTATTGTAAATGTAAACGACCCTGTAACGACGGTAAACAATTTGGTCTCGGGAACCTATACGTTTCGGTGGAGCATTACCGGGGACGCATCCTGTCCCTCAACATTTGATGATGTAGTAGTGGATGTTTTTGTTCCTGCAAATGCGGGTCCAGATCAACAACTTTGTGAAGCGAACAATGTGCTATTGGAAGCCACTTTTGGATCCACCGGGTCTTGGACACAAATAGCCGGACCAGGTGTCACTGAACCTGGAACAGCAGCTACAATTTCGCAAACTCCATCCAACAGCAACGTTGCCGAAGTAACCATAACACCCGGTAACACTTATGAATTTCAGTTTACCACGGATTACACCTCTTGTCCCGTGACTTCGGACGAGGTCATTGTCACCTCCTCACAAGGACCACCTATAGACCCGGATGCAGGTACGGACCAAGTAGTTTGTACTGCTGATGCAACTTCAATAACACTGGATGGAAACGATCCGATTGCGGGAGGGTTTGATACCACGCAACCCGAAAACGATGCGTTTTGGAGATTTGCCGATGTTCCCTCCGGAAGCGTGGCGAGCTTTAACGATGTCAATCAGTTCAATACCACATTGGATAACCTTACCGTTCCCGGAATCTACATTTTGGAATGGAACTTTGCTACGGAATTTTGTACCGATGCGGCAGACGTAGTTCGGGTCGAAGTTTTTGAAGCTCCCTCTAACGCCGATGCCGGTACGGCCCAACCTAACGCTTGTCAGTTGGATGCACAGTTGAATGCGACGGCACCAACTATTGGAATTGGGCTTTGGACGATAACTACCGATCCCTCCGGTGGGGATATAGTTATAGACAGTCCAAACAATCCAACAAGTACATTGTCGAATATCACCACCCTGGGGACGTATACCTTTACTTGGACCGTAACCAACGGTACTACTTTTACATCACCTTCGGGATGCGCCCCCCAAACCGATACGGTGGACATCACCTTCACCGATGTACCACCATCCGAACCTAATGCCGGTCCAGACCAGTTGTTTTGCGATGCCACACAAACTAATATGGATGCCACTCCTTTGGCAGAAGGTACTGGAACATGGTCACAGACGTCAGGCCCTGGGATTACCGATCCCGGATCAGCGGCGACCATTACGGCCCCAAACAATCCCCAAGCATTAATTTTAGATTTGGAGCCGGGCACTTACGAATTTACCTGGACCAGTTCAAACGGTGGATGTTTGCTGACGGATACCATGGAAATCCAAATTGAATCCCAACCGGTCACCGCAGATGCCGGACCTGACCAGCGATTGCAGGAGTTTGCACCCGTAAATCTAGCCGCAGTGCCTCCCACCCTCGGTACCGGGGTGTGGTCCCAAGTTTCGGGACCCTCAATTGCCAATTTTACAGATCCTACAGATGCCAACACCTCCGTAAGCGGTGTACAAATTGGAACTTATGTTTTTGAATGGACCGTAACCAATGGTAGCTGCTCCGAAGTATCCGATACCGTGGAAATAGAAATTGTTGGAATCGCGGACTTGGAACTTGTAAAAAGTGTATCCCCTTCTTCGGTCAGTACCGGAGATACGGTAACGTTTACTATTGCCCTGTTCAATAATGGTGCGAACGGAACCTCAGATGCTACCGGTGTAACCGTATTGGACGTCATACCGTCTGGATATAGCTTAATTCCTGGAACGGTAAGCAACGGCGGAGTATATAATCTGGGAGACTTATCGGTAACTTGGTCTGACTTAAGCGTCTCGAACGGAGCTACGGTAAACCTTACTTTTGATGCTACCGTAAATACTACCGGACCCTATGACAATACCGCGGAAATCACTGCCAGCGATCAGTTCGATCCAGATTCTACACCGGATAATGGGGTCGACACCGAGGACGACCAAAGTACTACTGCCGTAGTCATTCAGCCAAATGATCCCCCCACAGCGGTAAACGATGAAAGCCTGGCCAATACTTTAGGTGCCGCTGTTGATTTGGATATTCTTGCTAATGATACAGATCCTGAGGGAAATCTTGACCCAAATACAGTAGACTTGACTGTTCCTTCCGGTGCTACCAATATACTTACCGATGTAGATGGAGATACCATAGGTTTTGAAGTTCCGGGTGAAGGAACATGGGAATATAGCCCCGCTACCGGTCTATTGGAATTCATCCCCGAGCCTGGCTTTACCGGTAACCCTACCGACATTACCTACACCGTGGACGATACCGATGGAAATACCTCCAATGTCGCGAACGTGAACGTGGAATATACCTTTGATCCACCGGTAGCCAACGACGATACCAACCCGACCGCTTCAGAAGTTGGTACGGACACAGTAGTCGATCTTTTGGCCAACGATGTACTTCCAGATGGGAGTACCCCGGCACCAAGTGATGTAACAATTGATTTGAATCCCGCAAACCCGGGAATAGATACCACATTGAACGTTCCCGGCGAGGGAACATGGACATACGACCCCGCCACGGGCGAGGTCACCTTTGATCCGGAGCCCACCTTTACCGGTAGCCCGACACCCATTACGTACGAGCTTACCGATACCGACACCGGACTGAGCGATACCGCCAACGTTTCGGTAAGCTACCAGTCACCGCCTGTTGCGGTAGATGACCAAAACCTTGGTAATTCCTTGGGCGATGTCGTCACCTTGGATATCCTCGATAATGACACGGATGCTAATGGAAACATCGACCCCAATGCCGTGGACCTTGCCGTTCCGGCAGGCGCAATCGATATAGTGACCGATATTGACGGGGACGTCATAGGCTTCACCGTACCCGGTGAGGGAACATGGGAGTATAATCCGATTACCGGGCTGCTTGAGTTTGTCCCGGAACCCGGCTTTACCGGTAACCCTACCGACATCACCTATACCGTAGACGATACCGATGGAAATACCTCCAATGTCGCGAACGTGAACGTGGAGTATACCTTTGATCCACCGGTGGCCAACGACGATTCCAACCCCGTACCGACCGATGTCGGGGCGAACACCACATTGGACCTCTTGGCGAACGACATCCTGCCGGACGGCAGTACGCCATTGCCGACGGACGTAACGGTGGACCTGGATCCCGCGAACCCGGGAGTAGACACCACATTGAACGTTCCCGGGGAGGGAACATGGACATACGACCCCGCTACAGGCGAGGTCACCTTTGATCCGGAGCCCACCTTTACCGGTAGCCCGACACCCATAACGTACGAACTTACCGATACCGACACCGGACTGAGCGATACCGCCAACGTTTCGGTAAGCTACCAGTCACCGCCCGTGGCCAACGACGACGACGACCTGGGCAACCAGCTCGGGGACACCGTGGCAGTGGATATCCTTGCCAACGATAACGACCCCGATGCCAACATCGACCCCAATGCCGTCGACCTTGACGTTCCAGCGGGCGCAACCGATACAGTGACCGATATTGACGGGGACGTCATAGGCTTCACCGTACCCGGTGAGGGAACATGGGAGTATAATCCCGCAACGGGACTTTTGGAATTCACACCCGAATCCGGCTTTACCGGTAACCCTACCGACATCACCTACACCGTGGACGATACCGATGGAAATACCTCCAATGTCGCGAACGTGAACGTGGAGTATACCTTTGATCCACCGGTGGCCAACGACGATTCCAACCCCGTACCGACCGATGTCGGGGCGAACACCACTTTGGACCTCTTGGCGAACGACATCCTGCCGGACGGCAGTACGCCATTGCCGACGGACGTAACGGTGGACCTGGATCCCGCGAACCCGGGAGTGGACACCACATTGAACGTTCCCGGGGAGGGAACATGGACATACGACCCCGCTACGGGTGAAATTACCTTTGATCCCGAGCCCACCTTTACCGGTAGCCCGACACCCATTACGTACGAGCTTACCGATACCGACACCGGACTGAGCGATACCGCCAACGTTTCGGTAAGCTACCAGTCGCCGCCCGTAGCAAACGACGACGACGACCTGGGCAACCAGCTCGGGGATACCGTGGCAGTGGATATCCTTGCCAACGATAACGACCCCGATGCCAACATCGACCCCAATGCCGTCGACCTTGACGTTCCGGTGGGCGCAACCGATATCGTGACCGACATTGACGGGGACGTCATTGGCTTCACCGTACCCGGTGAGGGAATATGGGAGTATAATCCCACAACGGGACTTTTGGAATTCACACCCGAATCAGGCTTTACCGGTAACCCTACCGACATTACCTATACCGTGGACGATACCGATGGAAATACCTCCAATGTCGCAAACGTGAACGTGGAGTATACCTTTGACCCACCGGTAGCGAACAATGATCAAAGTACTGGGAACACTACAAATACAAATGTAACCTTGGACCTCTTGGCGAACGACATACTGCCGGACGGCAGCACGCCATTGCCGACGGACGTAACGGTGGACCTGGATCCCGCGAACCCTGGAGTGGACACCACATTGAACGTTCCCGGGGAGGGAACATGGACATACGACCCCGCTACGGGCGAAATCACCTTTGATCCGGAACCCGGTTTCACGGCAGACCCCACACCGATCAATTACGAGCTTACGGATACCGACACCGGACTGAGCGATACCGCTACCGTGACCATTGACTATGACATACAACTACCGGTAGCCAATCCTGATGAAGACCTGAATAATGTTCCGGAAAGTATCGTTTCGGTCACTATTTTGACCAACGATGCGGATCCCGACGGTAATCTTGACCCTAATAGTGTAAATCTTACGCCCCCGTCCGGAGCCATCAACATCACAGTTGACGGCGATGGGGATGTTATCGGTTTTGATGTGCCCGGGGAAGGAAACTGGAGCTATGATCCTGCTACGGAAGAAGTTACCTTTGACCCGGAACCCGGATTTTTGATCGATCCCACACCGATTACCTATACCGTTGACGACAACGATGGAAATACCTCCAACATCACATCGGTAACCATTGGTTATCAAGACGTGGCAGACCTTTCCTTAGTGAAAACAGTTGTTGACAATGATCTTACTCCATTTATTGGTTCCGAAATCACCTTTGAAATACGGGTAACCAATGACGGCCCCGCAAACGCCACGGGCGTTACGGTAACCGATTTGTTGCCAAGCGGATACGACTTTGTACTCTTTAGCTCGACCACTGGTGCCTATAATGAAAACACTGGGATTTGGACGGTAGGAAACATCTTTTCCGGAGCAACGGAAATATTGTTGATCGATGTTCTGGTAAACGGTAGTGGAGACTATACCAACGGGGCCGAAGTGACGGCATCCGATATCCTTGATATTGATTCCACACCAAACAATGACGTGCTTTCGGAAGACGACCAAGATGAAGTGGACGTTGTTCCACAGATCGTTCCTGTCGTCGATGTTTCGGTGACCAAGACCGCAAATACCTTAACACCGGATATCGGGGGACAAATCGTATTCACGATTACAGTGACCAATGACGGGCCTAGTGATGCAACCGATGTAGTAGTTACGGATTTATTGACCTCTGGATATGACTTCGTGAGCGCGGTCCCCAGTGTTGGAGTGTACGAGCCTTTGAACGGGTCTTGGACCGTAGGAAATCTACCCAACGGAATCACCGAAAACATCGTAATCACCGCCGATGTTTTAGCAAACGGAGAATATACGAACACCGCGGAACTGACCGACCTGACCGAGCGCGATATCGACTCGGAACCGGCGAACAACGATGATACCGAAGATGACCAGATGACAATTAACCCGACTCCAGTGCTGGTTTCCGATCTATCGCTTACCAAAACGGTAAACAACGCCACACCATTGGTGGGGGAAGATGTTCGTTTTACCATTAACATTACAAACGACGGGCCCAGTGATGCGGCCGGCGTGGTTATTGCCGATTTGCTACCTACGGGATATACATACATTTCCAGTAATGCTACAGCAGGAAACTACAATGAGACTACCGGAGTTTGGAATATCAACGGCACCTTGTTCAACGGCACAACAGAAACCTTGGTAATCACAGCTTTGGTAAACGCCAATGGTGTATATGAAAACGTCGCGGAGGTCATTGCCTCGGACAATGTTGACCCTAACGCTACGGCAGGCAATAACGTTCCCGCTGAAGACGATCAAGATAATGCGAACACTGTTCCGATACCGATAGCGGATGTGTCGTTAACAAAAACAGTAGACAAACTGGTTCCTGATGTTGGAGAAAACGTCATATTTACGCTCACTGTTTCTAACGACGGACCCAGTGATGCTACGGGTGTTGTAATAACCGATTTATTGCCAGCGGGGTACAACTACATCTCCGACGACAGCGGCGGAACCTATGACAACGCTACCGGAGTGTGGACGGTCGGAACCGTTGCCAATGGTGCAAATACACTATTGAACATTACGGCCGATATCAACCCCAATGGAAGTTATATTAATGTTGCAGAGCTTACCGCAGTAAATGAAATAGATCCGGATTCAGCTCCAAACAACAACGATTTAAACGAGGACGATCAGGCCGAACAACCGACTACGCCTAGGGTAATAACCGACATATCGCTTACCAAGGAAGTGGACAACCTGTCCCCTTCCATCGGTGATCAGATTACCTTTACCATTACCGTGAACAATGATGGCCCTAGTGATGCGACCGATTTGGTCATCGAGGATCTCTTGGCCACAGGATACGACTTTGTAAGTGCTACCAGCTCGGCAGGTGTTTATGATGAAGTTATCGGTTCTTGGGATATTGTTTCACTGGTAGATGGTGCTACGGAAACCTTGGAAATTACGGTTACCGTACTGGCCAATGGCGACTATCCCAATGTAGCGGAACTGATTTCACTGGGAACCTTCGACCCTGATTCCTCACCGGACAACAATCTAAATTCAGAGGACGATCAAGACACCGTTCTGCCGAGACCAACAGGATTGGCAGACCTGACATTGACCAAAACCGTCGACAATACCTTGGCAAACGTAGGGGACACAATAGAGTTCATAGTCAACCTCAGCAATGGGGGCGATAGTGATGCAACAGGAGTCGTGGTCTCCGACCTACTCCCAATAGGCTTCACTTATCAGTCTCACATTGTCACTGCGGGACTATATAATCCGTTTACCGGTATTTGGAACACCAATGGGGTAATACCGAACGGTACTACGGAAACACTGGTGGTTTTGGCTACTGTAAATGAACCCACCGGCGTTGAAAACGAATACTTGAATACTGCAGAAATCACGGCAAGTGATCAGGCAGATCCCAATAGTGATGCCGACAGTGGTTTTGAAGTAGACGACTTTGCCGATGGCCTACCTGACGACGATGAAGCGAGTATATTAATAGTACCACCAGTAGTAGATATCGCACTCACCAAAACGGTTAGCAATTTACTTCCAAGAATTGGCGAGCAAATTCAGTTTGAAATGACCGCCACCAACCAAGGCGACGTTACGGCAACCACAATCGGTATTGAAGAAATTCTGCCGCGAGGGTACGAACTGATCCTTGCGAATGCCAGTATAGGAACGTTTGATGCCGTCACCGGGTTCTGGAGTATCGAAGCGTTAAACGCCTCGGAAACAGCTACCTTGACTTTGACCGTTACAGTACTTGAAGTAGATGAGTACCTGAATACGATAAGCTTGGCCTTCGTTGATCAAATCGATTTGAATATGGACAACGACAGCGCTCAAGCGACCGTTACACCAAGTTGTCTAAATATTTACAGTGAGTTCTCTCCGAACGGAGATGGTAATAACGAAGTGTTCCAAATCGATTGTATTTCGCGATTCCCGAACAATACTTTAAAAGTGTATAACCGTTGGGGTAATATCGTATTTGAGACAAGGGGATACACCAACGATTGGAACGGGGTATCGAACGGAAGGGCTACCATTAACAAGGGAGAGAAACTACCGGTGGGCACCTACTACTATGTATTGGACCTGGGCGACGGCTCCCAGCCTATCGCTGATTGGTTATACATCAACAGATAAGCGACGCACCATGAAAACCAACCTATTTAAATTTCAGAAAATGAATTACCGACGAACATATATAGCCCTACTCTTTATCGGCATCAATTATTTTACCGGTTGGGGGCAACAAGACCCACAGTTCACCCAATACATGTATAATACAATGAGTGTAAACCCCGCCTACACAGGTTCCCGTGGTCATTTGACCATTATGGGGCTCCACCGTTCACAGTGGGTAGGACTCAATGGAGCGCCGACCACCCAAAATCTTGGAATAGATGCTCCAGTAGGAAATAATCTGGGTCTAGGACTTAATTTGATCAATGATGCCTTGGGGCCGGTAAACGAATTTTTTGCGGACGTGAACGTATCGTATACCATTAGGCTTAACGATGACTCCAAAAAACTATCTTTTGGTGTAAGGGGTGGTGGGCGTCTTTTTAATGTGGACTTTTCTAAAGGAACTACGGCGACCCCCGATGTGCTGTTCGCCAATAATATTGATAGTAGATTTTTCCCGACAATAGGAGCAGGTATATATTACCATACCAATAAAAGCTATTTGGGCCTATCGGTACCGAACTTCTTTGTCCAAGATCATTTCGATGAAGTTGAACAAGCTATTGCCGTTGAACGAATGCATTACTTCTTGATCGCCGGAACCGTTTTCGACCTCGGCAGGGATGTAAAATTGAAACCGGCCGCTTTTGTGAAATGGGTCCCCGGGGCACCGATTATTGCCGATGTGTCGGCAAATGTACTCCTAAAGGAAACGTTAACCCTTGGTTTGGCCTATCGATGGGACGACTCGTTCTCCGGTCTTATAGGGTTACAAATTACTCCTGCCCTATTTGCAGGATATTCCTATGATCTTACGACAACGGACTTAAAGAACTATAATTCCGGCACCCACGAGATATTTCTTAGATACGAGTTTAAAACCGAACAACGCAGACTTAAATCCCCTCGATTCTACTAATACCACCCAACCATGAAAAAATTTCTTATTTATAGTATCTTTTTATGTACTCTTTTGGGTTCGGCCCAGGAGAAGTACAAAAGTGCCGACAAAAATTTTGAATCCCTTTGGTATGTAAAAGCTGCGGAGCAATACGAAGGTATCATAGCAAGAGGAGATGATTCCCAAGAGGCCCTACAGCGAATTGGCGATGCTTACTATTTTAATACCGACATGAAAAATGCAAGCAAATGGTATGGCACTTTGTTTTCAAAACATGAACAAAATCTATCCCCTACATATGCGTTTCGATATATACACGCTTTGAAAGGTATTGGAGAATACAATCTGGCCAAAGGTTTGATGAAAGTATACGAAGGAAAAATGAAGGATAAATCATTTGACGTAGAGCAACTACGGAAAAATGATAAAAAAATGGACTATTTGTTAACCCAACAACCCCAGTTTTATATTACCCACTTGCCAATGAACACGAAGGTTGCCGATTTTGGAGCTATGTTTTATAAGGAGAGGGTCGTTTTCGCCTCCAGCCGCGACACACTGAAATTTAGGACCCGGATCTACAAATGGAACGAACAGCCGTTCCTAAACCTGTTTGTTGCCGACACCTTGGAAAATGGGACGGACTTCAAAAACGTAGCCATTTTTTCGAAAACGATAAACAGTAAATACCACGAAGCCATCGTTGCATTTACACCGGACGGTAAAACAATGTATTTTACCAGGAACAACTATTCCGAAAAAACGTTGGGTAAAGACGACAACGGAATAAACCACCTAAAGTTGTATAAAGCGGACCTCGAAAACGAAACATGGGGAAATATTACGGAAGTACCTTTTAACAGTGAAAATTACTCGGTGGGGCAGCCCGCAATTAGCCCGGATGGTAAGCAATTGTATTTTGTATCCGATATGCCAGGGTCAATTGGAAGTACCGATATTTTTGTTGTTGACATTTTAGAAGATGGCAACTATTCAACCCCTAAAAACCTAGGGCCGAAGATAAATACCAGTGGCAGGGAAATGTTTCCGTTTCTTACAACGAATAAACTATATTTCGCTTCCGACGGGCATCTGGGGCTAGGAGGCCTGGATGTTTTTGAAAGCGTATATCCCGATAATCAATTCTCAAATCCCGTAAATGTCGGCAGACCATTAAACAGTAGACTAGATGATTTTGCCTATATCGTCAATGAAAGGACCCAACGCGGCTATTTTTCCTCGAACCGGGAAGGTGGAACAGGCGACGATGACATCTACTCCTTTCAGCGTTTTGAGCCCGTTTGTGAACAAGATTTGGTCGGAAAAATAGTAAACGAGCAAAACGGCCTACCGATACCCTATGCAAAAGTTACGGTTGTTGACGAAGAAGGTAACGAACTGGACGAGACCACAACTGACCAAAGTGGGGACTATGATTTTGACCTTAAGTTAAAATGTGACCAAAAATACACGGTAAAGGTTACAAAAGAAGGGTTTGACCACAGTTCAAAAGTATTTGCAAGTCCGACACAAAATGGTTTTACGAACAACTTACCACTTGGGCTTAAAAAGAGAAATGAACTTATAGTAGAGGAAAACGGATTACTCAAAATTAAAATAGGAATCATCTTTTTTGATTTTGACGAATCTTACATTACCAAATCGGCAGCAAGCGAACTCAACAAAGTGGTATTTGTAATGAACGAATACCCAAACATGGTCATTAAAATCGAATCGCATACCGATTCAAGAGGGAACGACACGTACAATGAAAAGCTATCTGACCGTAGGGCCAAAGCAACACGCGAGTTTCTAATAAAACAGGGTATTGCAGCGGAACGACTGGAGAGTGCCATAGGGTATGGAGAGAAACAACTAATGAACGACTGTGATAATAATACCACATGCTCCGATCGCCAACATGATCTCAACAGAAGGTCCGAATTTATTATTCTAAAAATGGAGTGAACCCTTTTTTTGCATGGCTTGCTACACCGTCTAAAAAGACAAGTGGAACGGAATGGCCACCAAAGTACCGTTCAAGTATCAAAAGGCTATGAAAAGTATACGCCCAGTGTCAATATTTTAAGAGTTTGACCGTACCAATAAGCGTTTCTCCCTTCTTTAGCTGGACCAAATACAGACCGCTCGATAAAAAATCTACCGCAACGTCCGCTCCGGACCAGTTAGCTTCATGCACTACATTTCCTAAGACATCGAACACCCTTACATCCATTTCCTTTTCATCGCTCCTAATATTAAAGTAATCCTCTGCCGGTTGCGGGTATAAGCTAGCTTTGGATGTTGCTGTGGCGTAAAGGGAATCGGTCTCCGATATGTCCGTTTTAAGATTGACCACGGACCGTGGAAAAACGTTTCCGTAATGATGGTCGATATAGGAGATCAGCGAAGTGGTAAAGGAGGTTACAAAAGCTTTACGAGCATTTTCATTGAACCGAATACCTTGGTTCAGCTCTACCTGAATTGCATCTATGGCCCTATTGTTTGTTCCGGAACCATGTCGTCTAGTGTTGTAACCGCCATTAAAATATGGTTCCCCAACACTTGGCGCTGGGTCATTTGAACTGGGAACGGATGGGAATCCACTGTTCGAAAGCAAAGTTCCCAAGCTTTTTTCTCCCCGGATGAGTTCCGAGTGGGCATATCCCCGTCGGTTTCTCCCGGCCAGAGAACGGATACTACTTTTAGCAACGATTGCATTTTCGTTCAAGCGGGCATTGGAGCGTCTTAGCTCCTGAGCGGTCAGGGCATAAGCGAATTCTATACGCTGTATGCTGTGCGCGTGGCCATGCATGTCCAAAAACAGTCCTTTTCCAAACCGTAATACCATCTCGTCTTTCGCCTCGTTTGTAAAATCATGATATCCGAACCAGGCCTGTTCGACCCTTTTATTTCCATCGGCGGCATCGCGCTTTTCCCTATTCGCATCGAATTTTGAACGATGCAATTTATTTGTAATCATATGTGGATACATCCCGGTCCGTTTAACGAACTCATCGTAAATCGCAAGGGTTATGGTTCGGGAATAGGCGTCGTTTACATATTTACAACCATCACAATTTCTGTCCGGAAGTCCTCGAGGACGTAATCTGCCTCCATGTGGCGCGGACAAGATTATGGGCAAGTTCCCAGCATGATAGGACACATACCCGGTATCGTCGGAATACTCCTTACCGGGGATATAATTCCTTTGGGCATTGGTACTTTCCGGGGCAAAAAGAAAAGTATTTACAATCAATAAGGTTATGGTATTCTTCTTAAATATTGTGGCCGTTATTGTATTCAAATCCATTTGTCATCGTTTTGTTCGAAGGATTCGTATTGGGTCTATTTTTAGTAGGCCTGGACGATACAGGGCTTAAAAAAACACCAAAGCGGTCCTCGGTATTACACGACCGAAAAATAGGGGTATTGCCGGAAAGCGGGTTGCCCATAGTTGGCGCTACTTGTCCTATTCTGATCTTTATTTTTCAAGCCATAGCCTTAAACCACTGTAACATTACAGCACAAAAAAAGGCCGCCCAGTTACCTGAGCGGCCTTTTACCTTAAAAGTAAAGGTACCTGTTTAGCTTATTGCTTCAGTACTTTTACCTGTGATACAATCTCTCCCTGATCGTTGGTCAACCTAAGGATGTACGTGCCTTGTGAAAGGTTCGTCATATCCAAGAACGCGTTTCCGCGATCGTTCACCTCAAAATCGAAAGTAGGCATTACCAGCTGACCCAAAAGGTTGAACAAGGTACCGTTCAGTACTTGTTGTCCGGAATCGCTCATATCAAAATTAGCAACATCGACCACTGGGTTAGGATATACCTTTGCCGCACTGGAATTGATTTCCTTGGAAGCGGCATTGGTTACCGGTAATACTTCAAATGAAATGGTAATTTCATCGGTCAGAAGACCGCCACCTCTTTTTTCCGTGTATAATCTTGCCGTAAGCACGTTTACACCAGGAGCAAAGAACGTAGGCTTATACCTACCACGACGATCACCGTTCAAGGCATATGGTGCGGCATTTTCGGTTTGATATCCTCTGATACCGTTAAAGTCGAAAAGCACACTTCCAACGCCTTCACCTTCAGTTTCTGCGATAATGCTCAGACCCGTTGTCGGATACTGGCTCAAATCCAATACGTCACCGTCACCGATGGTGCCGATTTCTTCGTTCGTATCGGCATTGACCAAAACAAGTCTCCCAATTTCAGGAGCGTCCGGACTTACCACTTCAAAATTGATGGTGTTCGCGGTTCCCGCATCACCTCTACCACCTCTTTTGGTATACGGAGTAGCGGTTATGGTATTGGCACCCAACGCAAATGGTACTTTACGGAAATTTCCGTCTCTTTCACCACCTAGTGCATATGGCGCACTGTTCTGTCTCCTAAACTCGGTGACACCGTTGAAGTCAAATATGACACTACCGGCCTCTAGTGCGCCTACATTGGCAACCACACTGAAGTTAGCGGTATCAAAAGTGCTCACGTCCAATACATCACCATCGCTCAAAGGACCGATCGCTTCATTGGTATCGGCATTGATCAGCGTAAAGCTTTCTACTTCCGGCAATACACCTCCGATAATTTCAAAAGTGACCGTTTTCGCGATACCTGCATCACCCCTACCGCCTCTTGCGGTATATGGCGTAGCCGTAATGGTATTCACACCATCGATAAAGTCGACTCTTCTGAAATCGCCTCTTCGGTCTCCGCCAAGGGCGTATGGTGCTTCGTTCTCTCTTCGGAAACGTTCTACTCCATTGAAATCAAAAACGACACTTCTCGGTGCCAAGTCACCAATATTGGCTTCCACATTGAAATTAGCGGTATCGTAAATTCGGAAATCGATGGTATCCCCATCGTTGATTACTGCAATAGGTTCGTCGGTATCGGCATTGATCAACGTCAAGCTTACTACTTCTGGAACATCCACTACCGTAAGTTCGATAGCGGTAGTACTGAATTGCTTGTCCGGAGCGTTGCTCGAAACGGTCAATTCATCCATATAGGTACCTGGCTCCAACGTTGTGGCGTCCAAGGTTACATTTATGGTTTTGGAACCACCTGCGGCTACGACACCCGATAATGGGGTAACGTCACTGATAAAGTCGATGGTAGGTACTTGCGGACGCACAAAACGTACTGCCAAACCGTCCTTGATGTAAGGTGTGTTGAAAGCCACCTGAGCACCATCGTCACCAGCGGCGTTCTCGATACCTACGGTACCAAGGTCGTTAAAAGAAGCTCCGTCAACGTCGTCGTACAAGAACTCGATGCTACCATCGGTAAAGAGGACTACTTTGAACGTTACCGCTTCGCCTTCAACACCTAAAAAGATCGGTGCATCGGACCATTGTACCACTGCCGCATCGGCAAAAGTGGCAATATGTACACTACCGCCGTTTTGTGGCTCAATATCTACCCACATTGGAGCGATAACATTGTTTACCCCATCGGCAACAGGAATTTGTTCGTTCAGAAAAGTGAAAGGTGTGGTCGGTGCCTCAAAAGACACAAAACCGTTTGCATTTACGAACAAACTCTCATAGCTGGTTCCATAATAATTGATGGAGTAAGGAAGGGTAATTTCTACCGTTCCATCCGCCCCAACGAATTCCGTAAGGTCGGTACCGATATCACGAATATCAAAAGCGGCATATACCGGTCCGCCTTCCTCATCACTATCGATCCAGCTGTATCCGAATTTTGTATCCGTTCCAACACTGTATCGTACTTGATGGCCTACCCTAGAATCCTTAAATCCTTTTTGAGGCTTGGCGGTCGTATTCTCGAACGTGATCAATTCCGTATTATTGAACTGAACATCTGGCCGTGCAAGTGCTCTCGCCAAAGCAAGGTCAGGGAACGAATAGGTTAACGGTGCACTACCGTCATTTCTCAAAACAACCTCTTTTGTTACGGTGGTACCGCGATCGGTAGTAACAAAAAGCTCTTGAGGATCTAAGAACGCTTTCGGAGGGTTCACTCCAATTCCGTTCACGATCACTTCAATGGCATCCGTAGCATCGGTTGCATCACTGGATATCGAAATGATACCATTGACGTTACCCGTTGTGGTAGGTGCGAAAGTAACCGTTACTTCCAACTCCTCACCGGCATTGATCACCGCAGATGACGGCTCAACGACAAAATCTTCATTGTCGGAGGCAATTTCCGAAACGTTCAATTGGGCTAGCCCTGTATTGGTAATGGTAAACGTCTCTTGCTTACTGTTGCCGATAAATACATCGTTGAACAACAATAATTCTTCGGAAACATCGATGCCACTAACTTGACCGGAAACCTCAAAAGTGGTCGCCACTATAGCGGTCGGTGTTATGGGATCATTGCTGCTGACAAGGATACCGGTCTCAAAAATACCGTTGGCCAATTCAGAGCCATCGAAAACGACCTCTACTTCCACAGACTCGCCTGAGGCAACACTGCCTCTTGATGGGCTTAGCGTAATATAGGAATCTCCTCCTCCGCTCAACGCCCTGGTCAAAAAGGCAAAATTGTCCAAGTTGGTGTAGGATTCACCTCCATCACTACTGAAAAAGTAGGTGTCGGGGCGAACACTGTCCGTATTGAACGATCCTTGTGGAAAGTCGATTCCCTCCGGGTATTTGTGTACGATCCAAAACGATTCGCCAGCGGCGAAAGTCTGTGACTCTTCCAAAACCTCTTCCAAGAAAATACCTTCTTCACTGGTTTGGGTAATCACTTGGGAAGTAAGCAACTCACCGGCATCCGGCGTAGCTCCTCCTCTATAGATTTCCAAAATAATAGTTGCTTCGGTAAGCGCTTCGGTACGGTATGCGTTTCGAACAGCGTTTAAGGTAAACTCTGTTTCCGCATCGAACTTAACACCGATAGCTACGGGAACACCGTCATTCAAGCCAACAAAATCGTCGGCAACGTTGACACCGGTATCATAGAAAATAGAATCGATGAAAACCGTGGAGTTCGCAAGTTGTTGTTGCGCTCTTGAAAGCTGCAATCCTTTTTTGATTCCTGCCGCTTGAAGGGTACCTCCGTTGGAGCTGCCGAGACCGTACTTTCGTAGGTCCAAAGCTGCAATGGCCTGTTCGGTTTCTCCGGTATCGGGCGCGTTGAAAACCGTTGCCCCAATTCCTGCAGCAAAGTCCAAAGCGGTGTCCCCTTCGTTAGTAATGGTGAACGTAGCGGTTTTAACAGCTGGTACATCCACCGTTACATCAACCGATTCGCTCAAAGTATCCGGAGCGATTACAATTGATGGTGGTGATACTACGGTAAGGGTAACCGGTACATCTATAGTGGGGTTCTCCGTGTCGTTACTGCTAATGTTTATAGTAGCATTGTATACGCCCGGTTCCAAAGTACGGGCATCGAACTTCACCTGCAAGGTGGCATCGTCACCATCTACTACCGTTCCGGCCGTTGGCGATACGGTTAAAAAGAAGGCGTTTTCATCACCATCGACAACCTCTACATTGTCCACATCAAAAGTGGAACCTGCAGCAACGTTATCTGAAAGCAATACTACCTGCTCGATGATTCCGGCAAAACCAAGCCCTGAAAACACCAAGGCATCGTCAAAATATACCTGTGTGGCGAAATCGTCCTTGTCCACAACGATACGCACTTCAAAGTATCCTGTTGGAACCGTTACGTTTATCGGGGTAAAACCACCAGTATTTCCGTCAAGGATATCTACGGTACCATCGCCATTAAAACGCACTCTTGTTATTACAGATCCTGCAGCTGGCGATTGTGGTATGATCTCAAAGCTAGACCCGGAACCTTGAAGGTTGACCTGGGCAGTAGCTACCATAAAGGGCTCGTTGCCCGGGGTGATGAGCGGTGAAAAGGCCAAAGCCGTTGTCGCCGAACCATCTGTAGTACCCCTTGTGTGCAATCCACCTTCAAAGGCGTTTGCATCCGTAATGGTAAAAAAGTTTGCAGGTTGTGTGGACCATCCACCTTGACCGTTCAAATCTCCTACGGTAAAATCTTCAAACCCGGTAGCGTACAAACTGGAGATCACCTTGTTCAAAGGGCCTTCCGCACGTAACGAAGAGGCTAATCCCTTATCGGACGACAAGGCCGAAGAAGATACTTGTTGGAAACCGTTGGCTTGAATAGCGGATGTCGTTTGTGCAACTCTACTATCAAAAGTTACCTGCTCTTCGTTATTGAGGGAAATCTGATAAGTAAGATCGGCATCACCAACATTTTCTATGGTCAGTTCCCTAGTAACGATTTTTAACTGTTCAACAACCTCCTCAAAAGAGAACGGATTAACGGCGATCGATGGTGCTTCGGTTCCATCAAGGACCCGAATATTGAAATCGATATCCAAGATTCCGTCAAAACCGATAATGTCAAAATCAACGGTCTCTTCGTATGATCCTTTGGCAACACCTGTCGTATTAAGGGTTACTGTAATCACCGATGAACCTCCTGCAGGAACTTCCAATGTTTCTGGAGTAACGCTTTCGATAAGCTCATACGCGGTGGCCGGCGCCAAAAAGGCGATAGAAACCGGATTTTCGGAACTGTTGGTAACCGTTACCTCTCTGGTAACAACCTCCCCAACGTTCAATTCTTCGGTAAAAACCGTTGGCGAAGCAATTACGGGTGCTTGTGCAGCAAGTACCCATCCCATATCGCGGAAATGGCCCCTAGTGATGGGTCCGATATCGAAGTTGGATTCGGAAGCACCTACCTGTGGGCTCATCAAGGAATTGATGTCCCCCGCAGGGAAGGCAGCCTCGTCCCAGTGAGCGATACTGGAGCCGCCTTGGAACGGGTCGGGAGCAAAAAGCTCCGGAGAAACGCCGTTCAACGCCTCTATTGCAAACTGTCCGTTTACAAAAACGTCACCGCTGGTCAAGAAATCGCCCAGTTCCGTAGAAGGGTTGGGAAGGTCCAAAACGGAATTTCCGTCACCATCTACAATAAAGGTGTCAAAAATGAAAGGATTGCCCCCTCCATTGATGTTTCCTACCCCGGTAGAGTTATTTACGTTTCCACCGTCGATAAAACCAAGACCGTGGCCTGCTTCATGAAGCGCTACGGTAACAAAGTCGAACTGTCCGGCAGGAGTATTTCCATCGGTACCGAAATACCAAGGAATACCGTTCCCGATATTCACTACCAGATCAAATTCTTCATCCGGAGCAAGGTCTTCTCCCGCTAGGGAATTTGCCAATGCTATCGGAAAAAAAACGTCCGGCACCGGTGCGTTCGGAAAGTTGGATATTAACGTGGTCGGTCCTGCAGATGCAAGTACCCCGGTACCCAAATTCGCGAAATCGGCAAAAATACGAATCGGTTCTGATGATACGATCTCTTCCGACCAAATGTCCAATGCGAACTGAAATGCCTCTTGTACGTCGGTATTCCCTTCTGCACCGGGACCGAATGTAATCAAGAGTTCGGCCGTAGCCTGTTTTTTACCCACAAGCGCCGATGATTTTTTCGCCGCCATCTGGCTCATCGCCATTCGGGAGTGCTGATCCTCGTAGTTAGCCGGACAAACGACCGGTACACCAGGCATTCTTTGCATTCCTTTTTGGGCCTGGGACATCTGGATGCCCGCCAAAAGAAACACAAAAATAACGGTACTTAAATGATAAGAGCGGCGAAAATAATCGCGCAATTTCTTACCACTTACAATGTAATTCTGTTTCATATAAAGTGTTTTTAAATTAGTGAGGGGATGAAAATAATTCTTACATCCAATTCCTGCAAGTTTTAATGGTCTTTTGTGCATATAATCACCTCATTTATCACAAATTGACAACTGATTTCGATCCAAAAAGGAATTCCCGTGCCCTACAAAAAATAATTAAACGTTTAATCTTTAAACAAGTACGCTAGCATGCTCATTTTCAACAGCTTTATAAACTGCCTTCGAAATACCATAATAGGCGTTGCTAGCTACCAAAAAAAATAACATTTCAGATTTATCCCGCCATTGAACCCGTCCGGAATCATCCACGGAAAAGCAAAAAAAGAAGCGCGCTTTTTTAGAGTAAATATCCCAACAAAAGATAACCCAGGGCACTTAAAAAACCGCTGAGCAAAGTATAGGGCAATTGGGTAATGGCATGTGCCACATTGTTACAGCCCGTGGCACTGGCACTGAGCACAGTGGCATCTCCATAAAAACAGGCATGCGACCCAAAGGCCCCCGCACTGATCACGGCACCGATCGCAAGAAAGATGTCTACCCCCATACTTTGAGCAAGCGGTACGATTATGGGGAGGGAAATGGCGTACACTCCCCAAAAGGAACCCGTTGAAAAGGTAACCAAGGCCAGGGAAACAAATGCCACGACGGGCAAAAGTTCTTTGCTCAAAATAGGGGATACCGCATCCACAATATAGGTCGTCAATCCAAGGGAATCGTTGACTTCCTTTAAAACAAAGGACATTACTACAATGGCCAGGGCATATAGCATACTTTTGAAACCTGAAAAAATGCCCTCCATAGCATCCACCAGACTACTTACTTTCCCGATTGCGAAGTACACTACGGTAAACAACAGTGCAAAAACAATCCCTTTCAACGCATCGATCTCAAAGAAAATCGTTGCCGCTATCAGCACCAGTATGGGCAATACAAAATGGAGCATCTTTGGATTTTTATGCTTCACCTCCGGGACTTCCATGGCTATCGCTTCAGAATCGGCAGGGACCAACATACCCGTTTTGGCCCTTTCCTCTGCCTTTTTCATAGCACCCAAAGGCGGAACGATACCCGTAGCCACGAAGGGTACCATAATGGCGGCGATCCAACCGTACAAAATAAAGGGGATGGCTTTCAAGTACGCCATAGTGCCCTCGCCCGCCAGTGCCACACCCTCACTTTCTAAGAGGCCCGCCACATAGATGGCCCAGGTAGACAAGGGGATCAGCACACAGATCGGCGCTGCGGTCGAGTCCACAATGTAGGCCAACATTTCCCTGGGAACCTTAAACTTGTCGGTCACTTTTTTCATGGAAGTCCCCACCGTGAGCGCGTTCAGGTAATCGTCTATAAAAATCAACAACCCCATGGCCCAAGTGATCAAGAGCGCACTCTTACGCCCCCTAACATAGCGCAGCAAGTAATCCGAAAATGCTTTTGTACCTCCGGAAACGGTCAATAAATGCACCAAGGAACCAAAAAGGCCACACACCAAAACGATCCATGCGATGGTAGCATCTTGCAATACCGAAAGCAAGGTATCGATGAATCCGGAATAAAATTTGTTCGGGGCCAAAATAAGAAATCCGACCAGGCTTCCGCCCAAAAGGGATTCAAAGGTTCTTTTGGTAAAAAGCGCAAGAAGAACGACCACTAAAGTGGGGAGCAAGCTCCATAAACCGAAAGTTTCCATCAAAAAACGGTATTTGCGGATTCAAGGGTTTTAAGGTACGGGTATAGTTGTTTAAAAACTGCTTCTTCAACCCCATAAAAGGAGGAGTCCTTTCCGTATTTGT
Source organism: Maribacter sp. 2-571 (assembly GCF_050589625.1). Classification (NCBI taxonomy): domain Bacteria; kingdom Pseudomonadati; phylum Bacteroidota; class Flavobacteriia; order Flavobacteriales; family Flavobacteriaceae; genus Maribacter; species Maribacter sp. 2-571. The sequence continues at coordinate 65,720 of NZ_JBNGOP010000020.1, forward strand.
ATTCCTTTTTGCTCCCGTTGGTAATGAATACTACACCACTCTCGGAAACCGGATCAATGTAAAGATCGCTCAACAGTCCATATGCGATTCCGGGATGGCCGATCATTTTTCGGTCGGGAAAAATAATATCTCCTTTAGGAGCATTCAAAACACAATGTATTCCCAGACCATAAGCATTGAAAAAGCCTTCCCAGGTATCCCCGTTCGCTCCGGAAAATACCCATTCCCGAGCCGTCATTTTGTCGATACTTTCCGCACTCAAAATCGTATTTCCATTGTAGGTGCCCCGGTTAAAAAACAGTTTCGCAATAGCGATCAAATCGTCCGTCGACGCGCGCAGGCTTCCTTGAGGGCCGAACAGCAGGCCGTTTCGTCCAGCGGTGTACGACCCATAGCGCCTTTCTACTGGAGCTGTCTCGGTATAATCGTCAACTTGGGCGTTCCACGCACCGTTTTCATACCGATATAATGCCGCCAGCTTGTCGGTATCTTCGAGTTGTGCTACATTAAAGTTGGCCTTAAGCCCCATAGGCTCAAAAATATTCTTTTGACAGTAACGGTCGAAATGCATGCCGCTCGCCCGTTCCACAATGGAAGCGACAAGCCCCCAACTACAGTTGGTATAGGTGAAAAAATCGCTTGGTCTTCTATCGTCGAACAGGTCTGCGGTATAATAGTCCCCGTCTTCAGTAAAAAGGGATTCGATGGGCAGCTCTTGGGCCACCATTTCCCTTGAAAAATCGAAATAGCCCTGACCGTCCCTGAGACTACTGGTATGGCTCATCAGTTGCCGCAAGGTAATGGGAATTTCCGGATGGTTCGGATTGCGCAGCTGCCATCCCAAGTAGGTGCCGATATCTTCATCCAAAGCCACCAGCCCTTGTTCGTACAATTGCATTAGGGCAATGGCCGTAATCGTTTTTGATATGGAAGCGATGCGATATTTGGTAGCGCCATCGATAGGGACCTCCTTTTTTACGTTGGCCAATCCGTAGTGCCCTTCCCAAGCGACCGAACCCTTATGGATCAGCGCGACCGACATGCCCACCAGTTCAAAATCGTCGAACACCTTCTGCATTGCGGTGGACAGGTCTGGTTGGGGCTCCGGAGCCGCTATTGGTTCTTCGACCGGTGCTTCGGTTTCTTTACAACTGCCAAAAATACCAACTGAAACCAAAAATAATAGGGCGATCATATAGCGTGTTCCTTTCATTGGACATGATGTTTTGGTTGATGGATCGAAATACAGTGTACCCCACCTCCGCCAAGGTTTACGGCAAGGGCATCGACCATGTGGACCGCTCTTTCGGGAAACACTTGCTGAAGGATACTTTTTGCAATACTGTCCAGAGCCACCGCTCTCCCCGTTTCCGTGTCATCGGCATATTTTTGGCCGATAACGAGCTTGTTCGTAATAATGAAATTCAGGTAGCTTGCGGCCGCGATTACCTGTACTTTTTTTCCTTTTGGAAAAGGGGCGGTACCCTTGTTATAATCCAAGGTTTCGATATAGTCGTATACCTCGTCCCCTGGTTCCATACTGGCATATATGGGGTCGGGCATCGGGAAACGAACAATGGTAAAAGGCTTGCCATCGACATCGGTGGCCCGCTTTAAGATATTAAAATTCTCTTCCAATCGCCGATGGTTCTCCAAGGCGATAGGGTCGCCCGACTGCAATTGAATGCTATCGACCTCGGCCAACAATAGTGTGGAATCGTTTATGAAACGGGCAAATTCATCTACATGTCCGTTCGTGGTCACCACCGTGTAGGCATCAAAACCGTCATTGGTCTTTATCGGCCCTAAAAAGGTATGTTCATCCTCCTTGAGGCCCTCTTTTAGCCAAATCGTCTTTTTTACACCGAGCATCCGTTGAAACTCGGCTTCCATTTCTGGTTTGGAAAGCGATGGATTTCTTCCCTGTTCCACCGTTTCCACGGTTACTAATACCCCCTTGCCGTTTACTTCCCTGTTTCCGCCCTCACTGATCATTTTGGAGCGAACAATGGGGAGGCCTAGCTGTTTCGCGGCCAACCTGTCGAAGGCCTCCTCTATCTGATTATCGGCATCGTCTACCGTTGCGTACCCCCACGAGTTAAAATTGAAATCGGCCACCGCAAGCGTTCCATCCCTTAGGTTTACAAAGGAGGGGCCCATATCCCGGGTCCAGAATTGTACGGAAGGGACAAATGCAAATACCACATTGGGATGTTCCCGAATGCTTGGTAAAAGATGGGAAACGGCATCCTTGTAAACGGTAGAATCGGCAACGGCCAACACCACTTTTTGATGCTCCTTTACCAAATCGACCAATTGTTGTACAACCGATGCATTGGATGCTCCTTTTTTATGGTCATAGGGGTTCCAAATAAGCCAAAGGGCCTCTTGCGCTTCAAATTCGGCCGCTTGGCGCACAACGTTCGCCGACTCTGCGGGTTCCGTGTCGTTTTCAGCCTTGGATGGTGTTGGCGACACCTCTTTGCAGCTATGATTGAAAACACAACCTACAACCACCGCTAAGAACGGAAAAAATCGATTTTTGACAGTGTTCATACCGAACGTTCTTTTAATTCGTCCAACACCTTTTCAATGGCTTTGGAGAGGATTTCCACCATCCGATCAATCGCTTTTCTATCGAAGGTCAATGGTGGTGACAATACCACTATAGGTCCTACGGGACGCACAATGGCCCCCAACTGTTTACAATGGCTGAAAATTCGGTCGGTTACATCGTATTGGTCGGGATCAAAGGAAGCCTTTGTCGCCTTATCGGACACAAACTCGATTCCCAACATGAAATGACTTCCGCGTACTTCGCCCACTATTGGGTATTTTTCCAATTCCCGCAACCGTTGTTCAAAATAAGGACCATGTTCCCGAACATGTTCACACCGCTCGGTACGTTCCATAATCGCTATATTCTTTAACCCTACCGCACAGGCCAGGGCATGGCCAGAGTAGGTAAAACCATGCGAAAAGTATGGATTGGCATCTTTGGGGGTACTGATTACATCGTAAATTTCATCGGTAATCATAGTAGCGCCCAACGGCACATAGCCCGAAGAAATTCCTTTTGCCAACACCAATATATCGGGTTGCACGCCAAACACGGCCTCCGAAGCGAACATGTGCCCCAAACGCCCAAAGGCGGTAACCACCTCATCGGCGATATACAATATTTCGTATTTCTTACAGAGTTCCCATGTACGCCGGTTGTATTCCTTTGGCGGTACGATGACCCCTCCGGCACCCATGATCGGTTCAGCGATAAAGGCTGCAATGGTATCGGCACCGAGCTCCAATATGGTATGCTCAAGGTCTTCCAAGAGGTAGTCGCAAAAATCCATGTGCTCGGCATCGGCAGGTTTTCGATATTCATAGGGAGCGGTAACATGGTGTACAAGGCCATCGATGGGGAGGTCAAAACCGATATGGGTCGACGCTATTCCCGTAAGGGCATGCGCCAAATACGTACTCCCATGGTACCCCAGATCCCTGGAGATAATTTTCTTTTTGTGTGGTTTGCCCTTAATGTTAAAGTAATAATGGGCAATTTTTACAGCAGTATCGTTCGCCATGGACCCCCCTGTTCCAAAAAACGTTTTGTTCAGGGTACTCGGGGCCAGTTCGGCCAATTTTGCCGCCAGTTGGGCGGCCGGTGGCGAAGAGGCGCCGCCAAAGGTATTGTAGTAAGCAAGTTTTGCGGCCTGTTCGGCCATCAAATCGGCCATTTCCCGATTTCCATGACCAATGTTTACACACCAAAGTCCGGCGATACCGTCCAAATATTCGTTGCCGGTCTCATCATAGATAAAATGATCGCGACCACTGGCATAAATGGTGGAGCCTTGCTCATCGAACGTTTTAAAGTTGGTGTAGGGATGAAAGAAATGGTCTTTATCCTTTTTCCAAAGGGTGGTTTTGTTGGCTATGGCAGTATCTGATCCCATAATGGTCGTTTAGGTTTGGCTTTTACGCAATTTGCACTTCACATTTCAAAAGCATTTTCCAAGGTACGAATTAAATCAAAAATATTTCAAAATACAGTTCATTTTAAAAAAAATCATAATATTCCATTTCTTTTTCGACAGAATTTGCAATTTTTATTCTTTTTTTCGAAAAAAAGCAAATCTGTTATTCGAATTTGCTATTTTCCACACCCACTAAACAATGGACAAAAAATTATGGGATCTACAGGTATCGATAAAGATCGGCTTTGGCAGCGGATAGCGGATATGGCAAAAATAGGCGCTACCCCCAAGGGCGGTGTTCGCCGATTGGCATTGACCAAGGAAGATAAAGCGAGTAGGGAGCTTTTTATCGATTGGTGCAAGGCGTTGGGCTGTACCATACGTATCGATGCGATGGGCAATATTTTTGCCAGACGGGCGGGAATTCGGAACGATTTGCCCGCGGTACTGATCGGAAGCCATTTGGACAGTCAACCTACCGGAGGAAAGTATGATGGCGCCTACGGGGTTTTGGCCGGCTTAGAAGTTTTTGAAACATTGAACGACCTCAACCTTACAACGACCTTTCCGTTGGAACTGGTTTCTTGGACGAACGAAGAAGGGGCCCGTTTTGCTCCCGCCATGCTCGCTTCAGGTGTTTTTGCAGGCGTTTTTTCCTTGGAGCATGCCTACACCAGAGTGGACAAGAACGGTATTACGCTTGGCCACGCCCTAGAAGATATCGGGTACAAGGGGCCTATTACTACAGAGGAACCGCAGTATTATGCTGCCTTGGAATTGCATATAGAACAGGGACCGATCTTGGAAAATATAGGCAAATCCGTTGGTATTGTCACCGGAGTACAAGGTATCCGCTGGTACGACCTAACGATAACGGGAGAAGAGACACATGCCGGACCCTGTCCTATGGAACTGCGTAAAGACCCCGTTCAAAAGGCACTGCAGGTATTACAGCAAATTTATACCTCCATACGGGAACATGGCCCTGAGGCAAGGGTGACCGTAGGCACTATCAATACGGTTCCCGGAGTTCGCAATACCGTTCCCAACAAAGTAACGGCGACCGTGGACATTCGTCATCCTGATGGGGAAACATTGGATAACATGCATCAGATATTGCATGCCCTGGTCAACGATAATAACGACACTGATGGGGTACACGTACAACTCGATGAAATATGGAATGCACCTCCAGTCCGCTTTAACGAGAAATGTATCGAAGCGGTACGCGACGCAACGCAAACCTTGAATATCCCTGCGTTGGAAATGGTCAGCGGTGCCGGCCATGATGCCGTATACCTGTCGCGGGTAATGCCCACGAGCATGATTTTCATCCCTTGTAAGGACGGGATAAGCCATAACGAAAACGAATCGATACGCATACAGGATGCCGCCGACGGTACCAATGTGTTGCTTCATGCCATACTACATCTTAATACTACTTTTAACTCCTAACACCATATTATGAGCACATCGGAAAACCCTACATTACAACCACGGACCCAAGCCTTTTTAAAAGGGCCACAAAAAATGTTGATCGATGGGGAATGGGCCGTTTCCGAAAATGAAGCGGTGTTTGAAAGTATCGACCCGGGCACTGGAAAGGTGTTGACCCATATTCCTTTGGCAGGAGCCAAAGATATTGATAAAACAGTGCTGGCCGCACAAAAAGCCTTTAGCGGAACGTGGAAAAGCAGTCCCCCGGCACAACGCTCTTTGCTCATGTGGAAGTTGGCCGATCTGATCGAAAGGGACATCCAAATCTTCATGGAACTGGAAACCTTGGATAACGGGAAGCCCATCGGAAAAGCCGAGTACGACGTAAAATCGACCATCGCGCATTTTCGTTACTATGCGGGATGGGCCACCAAAATTACCGGTAGCACACTTCCCTCGGCAGAAAACCAATTGGTATATACCAAGCGGGAACCTTTGGGCGTGGTCGGGCTGATCGTTCCCTGGAACTTCCCCCTGATGATGTGCGCCTGGAAATTGGCACCCGCCCTGGCCTGCGGTAATTGCTGTATTTTAAAACCTGCCGAACAAACCTCGTTGACGGCACTGTACCTTGGCAAATTGATTATTGAAGCCGGTTTCCCAAAAGGGGTGGTCAATATCGTTACGGGGCCCGGCGACCCCACCGGGGAGGCATTGGTGCGCCACCCGGGCATCCATAAAATCAGTTTTACCGGTTCTACCGCCGTGGGAAAAAACATTATGCAAAAAGCCGCACAGAGCAATCTCAAGAGTGTTTCCCTGGAACTGGGCGGCAAGTCGCCCAATGTTATTTTTGCAGATGCGCCTATGGACAAGGTCTCCAAGGCCCTCCACTGGACCAGTTTTTACAACTCCGGGCAAGAATGCACCCTGGGATCTCGCATCTACATCCAAAAGGAAGCTTTTCAACAAGTGGTCGACGGGCTGATCGAAGAAACCAAAAAATTACAAATGGACATTGGCCTAAAAGATCCCGATCTGGGGCCCCTGATCAGCCAACAGCAGCTTGATCGGGTCACCAAGGCCATAAAAACAGGGAACGAAGAGGGTGGCGACCTCGTACTCGGGGGCGAACGTTTTACGGTACCACACTTGCAAAACGGCTACTTTTTGGAACCTACCATTTTTGTTCACAACAACGACAGTCTGCAATTGGTTCAAGAAGAAATTTTTGGGCCCGTAGTGGTGGTATCGGCCTTTGACAGTTTTGAGGAGGTTTTGGCAAGGGCCAACAATTCCGACTATGGGCTGGCCGCTGCAGTTTGGACTACGGATAGCTCCAAAGCCTTGCGTTTTGCCGACCAAATGGATGCTGGCACCGTTTGGATCAACGGTTATGATCAGTTCGATCCTGCCGTACCCTTTGGTGGTTTTAAGCAAAGTGGCATCGGCAAGGAGATGGGGGAAAGTGCCTTACAATTATACACGAAGGAAAAGGCCGTTTGGTTCAATTATTAAAATAGAAACCATGAACGATCAACATACCAGCAATAGGGAACTACTATCGAACGTATGGACGCACCTGACCGAAGTTAGGGCCGTACGCGGAAAGGGCATCTACATCTATGACAAGGAGGGTACGGAATATATGGATTTCACCTCGGGCATAGGGGTTACCAATACAGGTCATTGCCATCCCAATATTGTGCGAGCGATCCGATCGCAGGCCGAACAGCTCCTGTTTGCACAAATGAACTGTGTACTTCCCGAACCGTCCTTGATACTGGCGGAAAAACTCAACCAGGTTACACCCGAAAACTTTTCCAGCTTTTTCTTTTCGAATAGCGGTGCCGAGGCTACCGAGGCCAGTATAAAATTGGCGCGCGCAGCTACCGGAAGGACCAACATTATCGTATTTCAGGGCAGTTTTCATGGACGAACGCACATGGCCATGGCCATGACCACCTCAAAAACCATTTATAGGGAGCGTTTTCAACCCTTACCTGCCGGAATTTTTGTGGCACCCTTTCCCTATAGTCATTTTTACGGGTGGCCCGAAGAAGATACGGTTGCCTTTTGCTTAAAACAACTGGACCTCGTTCTGTCCGGACAGACTGCTCCGCACGAAACAGCGGCAATAATCATTGAGCCCGTGCTGGGCGAGGGTGGTTACGTTCCCGCGCCGGCATCCTTTTTAAAAGCATTGCGCGAGGTATGTGATTTGCACGGTATTTTGTTGATCATCGACGAAGTACAAAGTGGCTTCGGAAGAACAGGTACGTTTTTCTGTTACGAACAGGCCAACGTAAGGGCCGATATTTTGGTGATGGCCAAGGGTCTCGGTAGTGGACTGCCGATTTCCGGTATCGCCGCATCAAAAGCGCTTATGGACCTCTGGAAACCGGGTACGCACGGAGGTACTTATGGAGGAGGGAGCATGGTCCCCGTAGCAGCGGCAATAGCCACTATCGATACCCTTCGAGAGGAAAACCTGGTTGAAAATGCCGCCCAACAAGGGAAGCTTCTAATGGAAGCCTTACAAGTATTGCAATCAAAATATCCGATAATTACCGACGTCCGTGGCAAAGGACTCATGATCGGTGTTGAATTCGATAACGCCCTGAACACCTCAAAAACGCTTTCAAATTGCCTGGAACAACGATTGCTACTACTCAGTTGTGGCACCTATAAAAATGTAATCCGTTGGATACCGCCCTTGACCGTTTCCGAACGCCAACTTCGACAAGCGCTGCTCATTTTTGAAAAGGCGTTGGACAAGGCCAGCAACTAAAAAAACACCCTTTTTTATCGATTACGATCTAGGCGCAAAAACGAAGTTCTAAAAAATAGCCTAGGTAAACTAACGATATACAATTGAAACAAGCTGTTTTTTGAGAAAATCGGAGAAAACGATAAATTTTTCAAATTTAATATGGTTTTTAACAAATTTTTTAGGTTATTGGGCCGTAATCCCAATTTTTTCTAAAAATGGCTTTAAGCGATTTCGATTATAAACTGGTCAACCTTTTAAAAAAAGATGGCCGATCCTCCTTTACCGAAGTTGCTTCCAAGCTCGGGGTTTCGGTATCGACCGTAAGCAATCGGTACAACAAATTAGTAGAGGAAGGGGTATTGCATATATTGGGCTGGGTAGATCCTACCAAAACGGGATTTAATGCCTACAACAGGGTAACGATCGAGGTGCGTCCCTCCAGTTTATTGGACGATGTGGTGGCGGCACTTTCCAAAATAGAGGAAGTTTCTTTTCTGGCGCTCACTTCCGGTCGCAACGATTTGGAAGTGAATTTGATCTGTAGGAACAACAGCCACCTTTTGGAGGTCATGAGAGAGAAAATATTTACCATAAAAGGTGTCGACAATACCAGTTCCACCATTTATTACAGTGTTTACAAATGGGCTTCCCACGATGTAAACGCCCTAAAACCAAAGCAACCTAAACCATAGTTTCAACAGAACGAACAAACGGCTAAATCATCTCATGTTATAGTATTAAAGAACACTTTATAAATTGAATACTAACTCTTAATTATAGTGCTATGCTAAAATTTTTACCAAAGTTTCTTTTGCATGCCCTATTGCTCCTTTTTACCGCAATAGGTTATGCACAGCAGGTATCCGGAACGGTTTCGGATAGTGACGGCCTTCCCTTGCCCGGGGTAAATGTTGTCGTTAAAGGTACCACGGTAGGTACCCAAACCGATTTTGACGGGAATTACGCCATTAATGCCGAAGAGGGCAATGCGTTGATCTTTTCCTATATCGGACAAAAAACGGTAGAGGTCGCCGTTGGTGCGTCCGCTACTATCAATATTACCATGGAACCGGATGCCCAAGCCTTGGAAGAGGTAGTGGTAGTGGGTTATGGTAGTCAAAAGAAACGTGATCTTACCGGTTCGGTATCGAGTGTCAAAGGAAGCGAAATTGCCCGTTTACCGGTCGCCAGTGTCGACAATGCGCTTCAAGGTAGAGCTGCCGGAGCCTTGATCAGTTCCCCTTCAGGGACGCCTGGTGCGGGAATGAGCATTCAAATCCGTGGAAATTCTTCCCTTACGGCAAGCAGTCAACCGTTATATGTTATCGATGGTATTCCATTGATTCCGGAAGATTTGTCGGATCTGTTCAGTGGTGGACAGAGTACGAACTCGATCGCCGACATTAATCCTGCGGATATCGAATCCATAGAGATTTTAAAAGATGCCTCCGCTACCGCAATATACGGGTCAAGAGGTGCCAATGGCGTAGTGTTGATTACCACAAAACGGGGAAAGACCGGCGACCCCAAAGTGGAGGTGAACTCTTATTATGGATTTCAGAACATCACCAATTCCATCGATATGTTAAGTTCCAAAGAACAATTGGAACTGATGAACGATGCGGCCCGGCAGGATAATAGGGACCTCGGAACGGACTATCCGGACAATTATGTTTCGGACCTTTGGGGCTTCGACCCCAACGACCCGGAACTCCGAAATACGGATTGGTACGATGCCATTTTCCGGACCGCGGCGATACAAAGCCATGATGTTTCCATCTCCGGCGGTAATGAACGTACCCAATACTATACTTCCCTTTCCTATTTTGATCAAGAGGGCGTGCAGATCGGAACCGGTTTTGAACGGGTGAGCGGTCGGATCAATTTGGACACCCAGGTAAAGGATTGGCTAAAGGTAGGGGCCAACATTTCGGTAAACAGAACGATCCAGAATCGTACCATTAACGATAACTCGCTGTACGGCGTAGTCATCAACACCATTGCCGGCGACCCTCTAATGCCGGTACGGGAAGAAGACGGCACCTATGCCGATCCCTTTAATTATTTTGGATGGTGGATGCTCGACAATCCGGTACTTATCGCCAACGAGTACGACAGGTTTACACGCACCACAAGAGGACTCGGTAGTATTTTTGCCGATGTAAAGTTCTCGAATGCGCTTTCCTTTAGAACGGCTACCTCCATTGACTACACCAGCTTAACGGACGAATCGTACACCCCTATCATATCGCGAGAATCCGCAAATGCCAACGCCAACGGATTAGGCGTTTATGGCAGTACGGAGGATTTCACTTGGATTACGGAAAACTATTTTACCTATAATCCTGATTTAGGGGAAAACAATAACCTGAATTTAGTATTGGGTACTTCATATCAAGCGTCAAGCAGAAATTTTAGTAGTATCAACGCCCAAGGTTTTCCAAACGATAGTTTTACCAAATTGGATGTTGCGGCAGAGGTTACCAGTGCCAGTACAAGCGGCACCGAATGGGGGCTTGCCTCGTATTACTTTAGAGCCAATTACGGTCTTGCGGACAAGTATTTGTTAACCCTTACCGGCAGGGCAGATGGCTCTTCCCGTTTTGGAAGTGACAAACGCTTTGGATTTTTCCCATCCGGTTCTATTGCATGGAGGGTAAGTCAAGAAAACTTTTTAAAGGAAGTGGATAACCTTTCCGATCTTAAATTCAGGGCCAGTTATGGTATTACCGGAAATCAAGACGGTATCGGAAACTTTGCTTCCCGTGGACTTTTTGGAGTTGAGGATTATCGTACAGGAGCGACACTTGTTCCATCGCAATTGGCGAATCCAAATTTGAGCTGGGAGAACACCTCACAGTTCAACGTAGGGGTCGATTTGGGCCTTTGGAACAACAGGTTGACCCTTACCGCCGACTACTTTGTGAAACAGACCGATGACCTATTGTTGAACCGAGTTATTCCGGGTATTTCCGGTTTCCCTACGGTAATCGATAATATCGGGGAGGTAGAGAACAAAGGGTTTGAATTTTCAGTGAACGGTGCGGTCTTGACCGGCGAGGTAAAATGGAATTCTTCGTTCAACATTTCTTTCATCGAAAACGAGGTTAAGAAATTGGCCGTGGACCGACAGGTTATTTCCGATTCCCATATTTTAGCGGAGGGCAATCCGATCGGCACCTTTTTCTTGATCGACCAAGACGGTGTAGACCCCGAAACGGGAAACATCATTTGGGACGACCTTAACGAGGATGGTGTAATCAATTCCGGGGACCGACAAATCGTAGGAAATGCCCAACCCGATTTTTTTGGAGGCTGGAACAACAGCTTTAGCTACAAAGGCTTTGATCTTGGATTCCTGTTCCAATTTTCCATTGGAAACGAGATATTCAACCACAGTAGGGCGTCCTATGAAAACTTGGGATGGAGCCGTATCGGTACCGGTTTTCCATTACCTGACGGAAACAACCATGCCCTTGCGAACAACCGCTGGAAAGAGCCAGGGGACATTACCGATATTCCTAGGGCCTCCCTGGAAAATGGAAACTGGAGGGAATACTCTTCCCGTTGGCTGGAGGACGGTTCCTTTGTTCGTTTAAAGACGCTGAACATCGGCTACACTTTTAGCGACAAGGTCACCGACCTTATGGGCCTTTATAAACTACGCTTATATGTACAGGCGCAAAACCTGCTGACCTTTACCGATTATACCGGATTAGACCCCGAGGTAAGCCAAAATTCCAGGGACCCCAGACAAGCGGGGAGCGACTTTGGAACCTTACCGCAATCGAGAAGCCTTACGCTCGGAATAAACATTGGACTTTAAAAAATGAACATTATGAAAAAAAGATATTTTATACCACTGTTCGCCTCCCTGTTCATTACATCTTGCGATGTTCTTGAGCCGGAACCACAAACTTCATTGGACACGGACCAGGCACTCATTGACGGGGCCTCCGCGCAAGGGGTACTTTCAGGAACCTACTCCCTGCTACAGGACGAAGACTATTATGGGCTGGAATACACCCTTAATCCAGATTTACTGGCGGACAATTCCGTTTTCGAAGGATTTTTTGACAGCCAGTTGGAAATGGATCAGAACGCCGTACCCATTACCAACGGATGGATAAGATCTTGTTGGCCCGATATCTATGTGGTCATCAGCAGCGCCAACTTACTCATTACCGGAGTCGATGCCATTGAAGACGAAAATCTGGATAAAACCGCGATACTTGCAGAAGCGCATGCCATTCGTGCCCTTGCCTATTTTGATCTGCTACGAATTTTTGGGGAGTTTTATGACGAATCCTCACAATTTGGTCTGCCGTTGTTTCTGGAACCGATTCCGAACAACGATTTCAATCAGATTCCCGACCTAACGCGGAGTACGGTAGCCCAAACATACGATCAAATTTTGGCCGATCTGGATACAGCCATTCAACTGTCGGACGGGAACGCCGATCCCGAGAGAATGAATTTTTTCGCCAGCCTAAGCCTAAGGGCAAGGGTCAACCTGTACCGTAAAAACTACGCTGCCGCCTTTGCCGATGCCGACCGTGTGATTACCGAAGGGGGCTATATTTTGGAGGAAGACCTCAATGATGTTTATGATACCACCGACCCCTCTGGGGAGTCCATCTTTGAAGTGGTTTTTGGTAATCAGGACCAAAGTTCCTACAACAGTTTTACCATTCGAAGGGATGAGTACAATGTTGATGCAACATTATTGGAATTCTTTGAGGAAGGTGACGCAAGAAGCGCGCTTTTCACTGTTGCCCGTGGCCGTGACCGTACCGCCAAATACCCCGACAATACCAATGCCAACAACGCCAAGGTATTTCGTTTGCCCGAACTCTATCTCATTCGTTCAGAGGCTGCGGTATTTGCCAATAACGACCCAGATGCGGGAACCGCTGACCTGAACATCCTAAGAACCAGGGCCGGACTGGCGGATTTGGGAACTTTTGCCGACACCGAGGCCTATTTGGACGCCTTATTGTACGAAAGAAGGGCGGAACTCAATTTTGAAGGACATCGTTTCTTTGATTTGATACGGACCGATAGATCCGCGACCGTATTGGGGCTAGAAGATTTTAGAAGGATCCTTCCCATACCAAGGGCCGAGCTACAAGTTTCCGAAAATTTGGAACAGAATCCGGGATACCCAAGAGAATAAACCATCCCGAAACCAGCAAAAAAGGCTCCATACCCAAGTATGGAGCCTTTTTCGTTTTTCTCTACCCAATACCCAAAACTTATACCATTTTAAAGGTAAATTGGTATTACTCCCCTATCAAGCCCGTGGGTTCGGATAGTTATCGGTCTGGTCCTCTACGGACTCGTCCATACAAACAAAATCTTTTTCCAGCAACAAGGTCAATTCCCTTCCATCGCCCAAAGGCATGGTATGCCTGAACCCCACCTGTGCACTATCGGCCCACCCAAGGCGTTCTTTTTCATTTAAAAACAGCGTAATCGTCGCATCTTCAAAAGTCGCCTGCAGCAGTTCTTCCCCTTCGCCCGTTGCAATGGCGTAGGTAAACGTTCGCGTCCCAAAATCGGTCGTCTCCTTAAAAAAGCCGGTTTCGCAAAATGTTTGTACCTCACTTTTTGTTAAGCGATAACGCATCGAATTTCCTTTTATCCTAATTTTCATCTTCTGCCTTTTTATTGACCAAGCCTTTGGTAAACTCGTTCAAGGTTTCTACTTTCTCTTCAAAATCCCCTTTGATCGTTTTTCGGAATTCGTTCAGGTTTTTTACCAGATCATCGATGTTTTCGGGAATCACATCCTCAAAAAACTGCCGCAATCGTTTTGCTGTAGTGGGCGATTTCCCATTGGTGGAAATGGCCACTTTTACATTACCCTTCGTTACGATCCCGCCCATATAAAAATCACAGAAAGGCGGGTTATCGGCTACATTGACCAAAATATTCCTTGCCCTGCAATCGTGATACACCTGTTCGTTTACGGGAACATTGTCCGTTGTTGCCACCACCATATGCCTGCCCTTTAAATAATCGACATGGTACATATCGTGATGCATGGTGATACCGAACTTTTCGGCAAGTGCTACCGTAGCCTCCCGAAACATGGGAGAGACCATGGTAACGGTAGCGTTCGGACTTGATTTTAATAAAAAAGTCAGCTTTTCTTCGGCTACGTTTCCACCGCCTACGATCAAAATATCCAATTGCGATACTTTTAGAAAAACGGGATACAGTTCGTTACGTTCCATATACTTCCTCTTGATTGTTTGTTTTATAATTGATGGTTACACGGGTCCCTTTTCCCGGTCGGGAGTTAATGAACAGGCGCCCGTTGATATAGCTGATCCGTTCTTTCATAAAAAACAGGCCCATTCCGCCTTCGCTATTGTTTTTGGGAACGGTATCCAAAAGGTTCGGATCAAAGCCCTTTCCATCGTCGTCCACTACGATACTCAGCATGTCGTCCTTGAAGTTGATGCTGATCAGAATGTAATTCGCCTGGGAATACTTGATGGCATTGTTCACCGCTTCTTGGGTGACCCTATAAATGTTGGTCTCGGCAAGTGAGGACAACCGTACTTGTGCTTCGGCCTTGTTTTCGTACAAAATGTTTTTCCCGGTAAGCTTGGAAAGCTCGGTACTCATTTTATGTAGGGCCGGAAAAATGCCGTGATCTGTCAATTCCGGCGGGGTAAGGTTGAAGGTGGCGGTACGTACCCCTTTGATCAAGTCGGCGGTCAACGATTTCAAATAGGCTATTTTTTCGGCGGTCTTCGCCGTATTTTCAATATCGATCGATTCGATATTGAACCGCAATGCCGTAAGCATTTGCCCGATACCGTCGTGAATGTCCTTCGCGATCCTTTTTCGTTCTTCTTCCTGACCTTCCACAATCTGACTGGCCTGCATCTTTTTTTGAAGCATACGTTCCTCAAAATGCTCCCGGGTCAATTGCTCCACTTTCAAGGCATTTCGTTTCCGTTCGGAAATATCGGAACAGAGGATCAGAATACTTTGTTGTTTGCTCGCCTGATGCATCGGAACTATGGAAATATCCAACCAGATACGAATGCCCTCCCTGGTCGTAATCTGTATTTCCTCGTTACGGATGTTGTTCTTTCGATTGCTTTTCAACACCTCTTTCAAATACTGTTGTTGGCCTTCGTCACTGGTTAAAAGCTCGGAAAGTGGGGTGTTCAGCTGTTCCTTTTCGGCCCCCAACAGTTTCAAAAACTTTTTGCTCATAAAAACGATACTCCCGTCTTTTCGGGCACTTGCGAACAGGGCGGCGTTATCGATTACAAAATTCAGTTCCTGAAGTTCCTGTAGTGATTTTTCCTTTTCGGAAAACAGTTCCTGTACCTCCCGGGCGTGGGCGTCCGAGTTCGACCTGCTTCTTACCAGATCGGAAATGGTGTTGCGAATTTGAATGGATAGGGGCCGAAAAATAAAAAGCATTTCCAACAGCAACAAAAGCAGGGAAAATGCCAATAACCAGTACTCTTTTTGCTTTAAATTCTGTAGTTGAGCCTTGCTACGTTTGTCGTATTCGTTAACGATGGTATCCATAAGCTCTAAAAAAGGACGCTCATTCTCCAAGAGTATTGAGACATCGGCATCCATTGCAGTTTTGCTGCCATTTTTACCAGCTTTTCCTGTTTTCAAAATATGCTCTCCAGACATGACCATTGCGGAATGATGGGGCTGTAACTTTTGGAACAACGATAAGATCGCCGGATCGTCTTCCATGGGAATATTCAGGCTATCGGCCCCTAACTGAAGTGCGAGATGGGAAGTTTTCCATACCTCCAATGTTTTTTGAATTTCTTTGATTACCGTATGCTCCTGAGTCTTGTCCGTTGTTCTGGTCAATAGCAACACGGCTTTTACCAATTTTTGGCTATAGGCCCGTTGGCGTCCCGCAACGTTGATCACACGGGAATCGTTCAACTGTGAGTTCAGGTGTAATTGGATCAGCACCTGTGCAATGATAATGGTGAGCGCTATTGCGGCCAATGCCCACAGATACCATTTCCGGATCCTAAGAAAGGTGGTCGTGTCCAGTGATTTATGGTGCTTGCCTTTGGTCATGGATACTGCCTGGATGGTTAATTAGGCCGACAACGCTTGTTTTATAAGGTTAGAGGCCTTGTCCGACAAGGGAAGTGACAGGGCCGCTTGCTGTCCCTTTTCCGACATTTTTCGCCACGTTTTTTGCAAAATAGCAATGGTTTTGTCCTCTGGATGTTTTTCGGCGAAAGCTTCAAAATAATGCTCCAAGAAAACCAAACAGATAACGTCTTCCAAAGTTTGGGTGTCGGCGTTTTTTTTCAGTTGTTTTTTACCGAGCAAGAAAGCGACCTGTGCAATGGTTTCTTCGTCATAACCTACCGCCGAAAGAATTTCGGCCGCTTTTTTCGCATGAAACTTTTTCAAATCCTGCCGCCATCGCAGATAGCCCTCCCGATTCATTTCGTACGAATCACGTGGAATTTCCCAACGGCAAATATGTTGGCAACGCGCGGTCAGTTGCAATGCTACGGAGGCTTCGGGTGCGAACGCATTCAGCTGTTCGGTCATGCGTTGGGCATAGAGCAATTCTTTTGGGTACGTTTTCCCCTGATACCGTTCCGTGTTCGGATCTTGCTCATTGGCCATATCAAAGCGATAAAACGCTTCTTGGAGGAGTTCTTTGGCTGTCATACGACTTGTTTCTTTTTTCAAAGATACTGAACTCGTCTTGAGCTGTTCACCAAGAAACCGTTCGGAACCTACAATGCATCCTTGTTTTCAATCCGAAAAGCCGACCCATACGTACCCATCCGCTATTTTTACCGGAAAGGTGGTTATGGCGTCGCATGCTCCCGTAATGGATTCTCCGGTTTCCAGGGAAAAAGTGTTTTTGTGCAAAGGGCACGCCACTTTTGGTATCCCGTTTTCTTCCCCGATCATTCCTCGGGACAATACCATCTCCATTTTATGCGGACATAAGTTTTGACAGGCATACCATTTGTTCTCACGGGTAAAGTTGAACACGGCGATCTGTTGATCCTTGTATTTGATACAGGCCCCGGCATTTTTGGGAAACTTTTCGATCGGCGCTGCCTTGAACCATGTTTTTACGGCTGTGTCGGCAATGGATTCTTGGGTGTTCATATGCGTTGCGCTTTTACAATTTTGTTTTCAAAGGCCGGTAGCTGTCCTAAAGGGCTCGACCTTACAATTCTTAAACGATACTAGCCGATTATGGACACTGACTACCATCGTTTTCTATTTTCTTTAGTCTATCTTCTTTTATCCAATTTCTTGTGGCCTACCCACATTATGCCCATTCTTTTGGCATTTTTTGCTCGCGAAGGGAAACGAACTCAATGGAATCGTCGGTAGCGTCGGAATTTACAAAATGAGTGTATCTGGCACGTATTTCAGGATTTTCCACGGCTTCTTTCCACTCGCACTTATAGGAATCGACCAAGGCCTGCATTTCGGCATCCAGATCGGCCGCAATGCCCAGCGAGTCGTTGATCACTACGTTTTGCAAATAGGTAATGCCCCCTTCCAATTTTTCCAACCATGCCGCCGTTCGCGTCAGCGGCTGGGCGGTTTTGATATAATACATGATAAAGCGGTCCACGTATCGGATAGCGGTCTCCTTGTCCACTTTTTCGGCAAGCAGTTCCGCGTGTTTTGGGTTCGCTCCACCGTTCCCCGCAACATAAACGTTCCACCCTCCTTCGACGGCGATAAAACCAAAGTCCTTGCAGCGTGCTTCGGCACATTCGCGAATGCAACCGGAAACCCCACCTTTAAATTTATGGGGAGAGCGGATGCCCTTATATCGATGTTCGATTTCTACGGCAAAGCTGACACTTTCGTCCATTCCATAGCGGCACCAGGTAGAACCGACACAACTTTTCACCGTCCGTAACGACTTTCCATAGGCCTGTCCGGTTTCAAAACCTTCCGCAATCAACTCCTCCCATATTAACGGAAGCTCATGCAATTGCGCCCCGAACATATCAATGCGCTGTCCACCGGTGATTTTGGTATACAAATCAAATTTTTGGGCGATGCGCCCCAAGGTCATCAGTTGTTTGGGGGTAATTTCCCCCCCAGCGACCCTTGGTACTACCGAATAGGTACCGTTACGCTGTATGTTTGCAAGAAACCGATCATTGGTGTCTTGAATAGCCGGCTGTACATTGGCCGTTTCATTATAGATACTGGCAAAAATTGCCGCTACCGCCGGCTTGCACACCTCGCAACCATGTCCTTTTCCGACCAGATCGAGCAAAGTATCATAATCTTGGATGTTTTTTAATTTAACGATGTCGAACAACTCTTGTCGCGAGTATTCAAAATGTTCGCACAACTGCACTTTTACCGTTTTTCCAAGGCTTTTCAGACTTTCGGTAACCAAATCGACGACCATAGGTTTGCAACCGCCACAACCGGTAGTGGCTTTTGTCGCTTTGGCAACGGCTTTTACGCTTTCATTTCCATCATCGAGCACCGAGCAACAGATAGCGCCTTTGGTAACGGCTTCACAGGAACATACGACCGCGGTATCTGGCAGGTCCATGGCACTACCGAACGCACTGGGGCCTCCCCCGCGACTTCCCAAGATAAGATCTTCCGGATTTTCGGGCAAGGCCATTTCATTTTGATAAAGCTGCAATAGCATATTATAATCGGCAGCGTCGCCCACCAAAATACCGCCCAATAACTTTTTACCGTCATGGGTAACGTTGATTCTTTTGTATAGGCTCTCGGTCTTGTTTTCAAAGATGATCGAATGCCCCTTATCCGCAGGCATAAAGGGTATTCCAAAGCTGGCCACATCTACCCCGATAAGTTTTAGCTTGGTAGACATATCAATTTCCGCGGCCATTCTGGCTTCCGATTTGCCCAGAATTTGATCGACCGCCACTTGCGCCATCTCGTAACCGGGAGCGACCAAGCCGTATATCATCTGGTTGTACAGCGCCACCTCGCCAATGGCCAAAATATCCGGGTCCGAGGTCTGCATCCGATCATTGACCACAATCCCACCCCGGGTGCCCATTTCCAGGCCGGCGTTTTTGCCAAGTTCGTCCCTTGGGCGTATCCCGGCCGAAACCACCAACATATCTACATCGAGTATGTCGTCCTCCCCGAATTCCATTCCCGTAATGGAACCATTTCCTAAAATTTGGTTGGTGGCCTTGCTAAGGTGGACATGAATGCCCATCGACTCTAGCTTTACCTGAAGCACTTTACTGCTCCTTGTATCCAATTGCCGGGGCATCAACTTGGGGGCAAACTCCACTACATGAGGCTCCAAGCCCATATCCATAACTGCTTTTGCAGCTTCTAAGCCCAAAAGGCCACCGCCCAATATGGCCGCTTTACCGCCCTTTACCGTTTCGGCATAGGCCAAAGTCTCCTCCAAATCTTCAATAGTCCTATAAACGAAGACACCTTTCTTTTCGACCCCACGGATCGGCGGCACAAAGGGAACGGACCCTGTGGCCATCACCAAGGTGTCATAGGTGTATCGGTCTCCCTTGGAAGTGCCCAGGGTTTTATCTTTTCTATTGATCTCGGTCACTTGTTCATTAATGTGCAAGTGAATGCCATGCTCTTCATACCAGATTTTAGGGGCCAGTGCAAGTCGTTCGGCATCCCCATCCTCAAAAAATTCGCTTAAATGCACGCGATCGTACGCTACCCTGGGTTCCTCACCGAATACGACAAGTTGATAGTCTTCTTTAGTAGCTTGGGCGACGAACTTTTCACAGAACTTATAGCCCACCATCCCATTTCCTACAACAACAATTGTTTTCATATGCTTCGCTTAAATCTACATCACAATAATACGTATTAATACGTATTTTAATAGTGATTATATCGGAATAATTACGTACTCTTGTTGTGGATATGGCAAAATTTCACCTTTAGTATTTTAATTTATGGAAGCAATAATAGAACCAAAAGTAACCTTGGTAGGAGCCGGACCAGGAAGCCACGACCTTATAACTGTTCGAGGTTTGCAGGCCTTACAACAATCAAAAGCCATTCTTTACGATGCCTTGGTCAGTCCGGAATTACTAAAAGAAGTCGACCCGGCGATTCCAAAGATATACGTAGGGAAACGGTGCAATAGTCATTCCCGCACGCAGGACGAAATCAATCGCCTTTTGGTTGAAACCGCTTTTCAATACGGATCCGTTGCCCGCTTAAAGGGAGGTGATCCTTTTGTATTCGGAAGGGCTTCGGAAGAAATCGACTATGTAACATCTTTTGGCATTTCCGTAACCGTTGTCCCCGGAGTATCCAGCGCCATAGCGGTGCCGGCGAGCCAGGGAATTCCTTTGACCAGTCGTGGGGTCAGCAGTAGTTTTTGGGTAATGACCGCTACAAAAAGGGATGGAACCTTTTCGGAAGACCTGGAATATGCAGCAAAATCGACCGCTACCCTTGTTATTTTAATGGGCGTTCGAAAACTGAACGAAATTGCCGTGGAAGTCAGTAAATATCGTGGTTCCCACACACCCATCGCCCTCATCCAAAATGGCACCATGTCCAATGAAACCTGCACCGTTTCAACATTGAACGGTATTGGCGAAGCTGCCCACAAAGTCGACCCTTCCCAACCGGGAATCATTGTTATCGGAAATGTCGTCGCCGAACACCCTACCTTTTTTGAAGAGGCCGTACAACGTGTGGTACACTCGTATCTCTAGGACGTGGAAAAGGAAGTTCAAGTTCAAGAGTCAAACTCAAGCGCAAGTTCAAACTTCCAAGTACTTTTCACTTACTACTTTCTACTAAATTACTGCCAACCGCCAATTGTTCATTGTTTATTGCCTAATTGTCCATTGAGCAAAGACCGCTGCGCTGAAAGAAAAAGGAACAAAGACAAGTTCAAGCTAGAAGGGTACCCACTACTCACTTTTTGCCAAGTACTTTTCACTTACTACTTTCTACTAAATTGCTGCCAACCGCCAATTGTTCATTGCCTAATTACTAATTGAAAAAAGACCGCTTTTCAAATACAAATTCAAAAATCAAATTCAAACACAAGCGCATAACCATCAGCTCGCGACACTTTCGTAACAACTAACCACTTTTTACCAATTACTTTTTACTTACTACTTACTACTAAATTATTGCCAACCGCCATTGTTCATTGTTTATTGCCTAATTATCCATTGAGCAAAGACCGCTGCGCTGAAAGAAAAAGGAACAAAGACAGGTTCAAGTTAGAAGAGTACCCACTGCTCACTTTTTGCCAACTACTTTTTACTCACTACTTTCTACTAAATTACTGCCAACCGCCAATTGTTCATTGTTTATTGCCTAATTGATCATTGAGCAAAGACCGCTGTTCAAATACAAATTCAAAAGTCAAATTCAAACACAAGCGCAAAGCCATCAGCTGATTACCATCTTCTACAGGGTACTAACTACTTTGTACTAAATACTAACATGACCACAAAACGGAATTCCTAAAAATGAATTCTTCTTTTTCTGAATTCTTCGATTTCCTCCCCCGGACATCAACAATACCATAAAAATAATTATTTTTAATCCCGTCTACGTATTAATACGTAATCAAATACGTATTTTAGAGCTATCGAAGCAAAACATTATGAAAACTACCCCTAACGGAAAGGCAACTTCCTTACAATTGTTGCATTTTAAAAGTATGCCCATTCGAACGTTCTGGATTACCTCCATTGCGTTCTTTATCTGTTTTTTCGCCTGGTTCGGCATTGTACCTTTCATGCCCGATGTCGTAAAGGACCTTGGTCTTAGTCCTGCACAAAAGTGGAATTCCATTATACTGGCGGTAACGGGCACCGTATTTGCCCGACTGGTCATCGGAAAACTATGTGATAAATATGGCCCTAGGCTCTGTTATACCTATTTACTGCTTCTGGGGGCAATCCCGGTTATTCTAATTGGTTTTGTACAAACACCCCTTCAATTTTTAATCTGTAGATTATTTATAGGTTTTATAGGGGCCTCCTTCGTCATTACACAGTTTCATACCTCCATAATGTTCGCCCCGAACATCGTTGGTACCGCAAACGCCACCTCGGCGGGTTGGGGAAATTTGGGCGGGGGTGCCAACCGCTTGGGAATGCCATTAATCGCTGCGGCCGTTGTCAGCTTTGGTGTTGCCGATGAAGTGGCATGGCGTTATTCTATGATTATTGCCGGGGTAGTAGCAATGCTTATGGGCCTGGTATATTACTTTTTTACCCAAGATACCCCGGAAGGAAACTTCGCCGACCTGAAAAAAGAGGGCAAAATGCCAATGCTCAAAAAAGATGAGGTCCCTTTTGCCTCGGTCCTAAAAGACTATCGGGTTTGGGTGTTGTTTTTGGTGTATGCCGCTTGTTTTGGAATGGAACTGACCGTATACGGTACCATGGACGATTATTTAAGGAATACCTTCGGGTTTAGCCGCACTACCGCGGGCAACCTCGTACTTTCCTTTGCTTTAATGAATATTTTTGCAAGAACATTGGGCGGCTTTTTCGGTGATCGTTTTGGAAAGCTCAAAGGACTTCGGGGCAGAGTGCTGTTTCTGGCGTTGATATTGGCCATTGAAGGTACTATGTTAACAGTTTTTTCCACTACTACCAGCATCGCTTTGGGTATTCTGTTCTTGATCGGGTTTAGCGTATCGGTGCAAATGGCCGAGGGCGCTACTTTTTCGGTGGTTCCCTTCATCAATAAAAAAGCGATCGGTTCTATCTCCGGCATTGTAGGTGCAGGCGGTAACGTAGGGGCTTTTCTTGCGGCCATGCTCTTAAAATCACAATCGGCGGTTGCTGAAACCAACGCCTTGGCCAATAATGCATTATTAGGGGACCAAGCGATGAAAATGGCACAGTCGGCAGCAGCGTCTACGGCTGTTTCCGGCGGATATTTTGTTATCGGTCTATTTGTTATCCTAGCTGCGTTGGCCTCCTTGACCATTAAATTTTCTACTGCGGAGGAGCGTGCATCGAAACAAGAACCCAAACAAACGACCGTTCCACAAATGGCCTTTGATAAATAATAGACCGTTTCATGCCAGTCTCAAATCAACATAGCACCATTATCGACAGCAGGGACACTACTTTGCCCATTACGGCTTGTAGCACTTGTGGGAACGCGCGATGCTTGATCAAAAAAAACCTGGGTTCCACTATTGTTAACACCTTTACCCAGCACCGAAAAGAAATCCGTTGTAAAAAAGGCCAACAGTTTATTATGGAAGGTGCTGCCGTAACCGGTTTGTTTTTTCTTTTGAAAGGTACGGTAAAGGTAATCCGTACCGGATTGCATGGAAAGGAGCAAATCGTGCGTTTCGCCAAAGAGGGCGAAGTTATCGGCCATCGAGGTTTCGGCACGGAGGAATCGTACCCTATCGGCGCTATTGCATTGGAAGATTCGCTTCTTTGCTATTTCTCCAAAGACCTTTTGCAAGAGGTACTGCGCACCGAACCGAGTTTCACCTATGACCTCATGCTATTTTACGCGAACGAGCTTAGTAAAAGTGAGGTAAAGGTAAAATCGTTATCACAAATGACCGTTCGCGAGCGGGTAATCGACACCCTGCTATACGTGAACCGCAAATTTGGCCAAGAGCATGGCTTTATGGCACAGGTTTTAAGCCGTAGGGAATATGCCGATTATGCCGGAACTACCGAAGAACAGGTAATCCGTGTTTTATCGGCACTTAAAAAAGAACAGTTGATCGTTACCAAGGGCAAACGAATCGGCATAGTAAACTTACAATTGTTGAAAAACGAGATTTCCGAACACAACTTCTATTTGGACAGCTAGCACCAAAACCCTTCGAAAACGGGATGCTTATCTCATACCACTTGCGAATTAAATTCAGCAGACCAAAGACTTGAAAAAACAAACTGCTCCCCGCAAGACCGTAACGTACTTTTTCAAATCAGCTCGAATCATGGCCCATTGCCACATGACCGGCATAGCAAAGGCCACAGCGCCACTGGCACCTCCAGTACCGTAGCTTCCGGCTGTTCCCGAAGACTACGTAGTATTCCGCTAGAAATCGTTATTCATCCCTAGCCTACTCTCACCGGTTAAAAGTCAACACCTTACCAAAAAATCCTGCCTTTTCGCAGTTTTTAACATGCGGTTTGTTTTCTCGAACTACGATGAAAAAACCTAAACACATATGGCGTATCCCATAAACCGTCCGCTCCGTTACGTATACATTTGTTTAAAATAAGTATAAATACGTAGTCAACTAAATGAATATAAATATGAAAGCAATTTTTACAAAAGCAACGCTGGTATCATTCTTGGCCCTAGTACTGGTGTCCTGTGGAGGGAAAGAGAAGAAAAGCGAAGGGACATCGGAAGAAGCGATGGATAGCACCGCAACAAGCACATCCTTGGATATTGAAAAACCGCAGCTAACGTTCGGTTTCATCAAATTGACCGATATGGCTCCATTGGCCATTGCAAAGGAAAAGGGGTTTTTTGAAGATGAAGGCCTTTTTGTGTCCGTTGAAGCACAGTCCAACTGGAAAAATGTTTTGGACCGCGTAATCGACGGGCAATTGGACGGTTCCCATATGCTTGCAGGACAGCCCATCGCGGCCGGTGCGGGATTTGGGCGCCAGGCCCAATTGGTCACCCCATTTTCAATGGACCTCAACGGAAACGGCATCACCGTTTCCAACGATGTGTGGAGCAAAATGAAGCCCAATGTGGCCAAAGATGCCGATGGAAAACCGGTTCACCCCATAAAGGCGGATGCTTTAAAACCCGTAATCACCGAATATAAAAATAGTGGCAAGCCCTTTAAAATGGGAATGGTATTCCCGGTATCGACCCACAACTACGAAATACGATACTGGTTGGCTGCGGCCGGTATTCATCCGGGCATGTACACCGCCGATAACGTTCAAGGGCAGATCGATGCCGAAGTATTGTTATCAGTAACACCACCGCCCCAAATGCCGGCTACCTTGGAATCGGGAACCATCTATGGATATTGCGTGGGCGAACCTTGGAACCAACAAGCGGTATTTAAAGGTATTGGCGTTCCCGTTACCACCAACTATGACATTTGGAAGAACAATCCCGAAAAGGTTTTTGTAATGACCAAAAAGTTCGTTGAAGACAACCCCAACACAGCGGTTGCTGTGACCAAGGCGCTTATCCGGGCCGGAAAGTGGTTGGACGATCCAGCGAACCGTCCGGAGGCGGTGAAAATTTTATCGATGTCGCAATATGTAGGCGCTCCCGAGGAGGTATTGGCCAATTCCATGACCGGTACTTTCGAATTTGAAAAAGGGGACAAACGGTCCATGCCCGACTTCAATGTCTTTTATAAATACCATGCCACCTATCCCTTTTACTCCGATGGCATCTGGTTTTTGACCCAAATGCGGCGATGGGGGCAAATTCCCGAGACCAAAACAGCGGAATGGTATGGAGAAACCATTAAGGACATTTACCGACCGGACATCTGGAAAAAAGCGGCCGACCTGCTCGTGGCGGAAGGCCAAATACCGGCCAGCGATATTCCCGACACCGATGGCTACAAACCGGCTACCTCCGACTTTATAGACGGTACCACCTATAACGCCAAGGACCCTATTGGGTACATCAACAGTTTCACTATCGGGAACAAGGATTAAAACACAGTACAAATCGAAGCAAAATTAACGTATCATGGAGCAAGAAATCATATTAAAGAAAAGCAGGCTGTCCCTTTCATTTTTAAAGCCCCTGGTGGCCAAGTTCATCCCAAAACCGAACAAGGGAACGCTTTTTAGCTCTTTAAAAAAAACCGGTATTACCATACTTTCGATCGCATTGTTCATTGGTCTATGGCATTGGGGCGCCAAAGCACTCTATAATGTAGAGGCCGAATATAAAATCGAAAAAGCGATGACCGAACGAGGTGCCGAGGCGGCAGCTGCGGAACGTGCCTGTATCGCTTCCGGCGATAGTAGCTGTCAACCCAACACTTTGCCATCACCGAGCCAGGTATGGGCCTCTTTACAGTCGCTTATCGCGGACCATAAAATCATCAAGGCCGACAAGGCGGCCTTCGTTACTAAAATGACCGATACCAATGCAAAACTGATCGCCAAAGGAAAAAATCCTATTGTGTATACGGGGCGGGCTTCTTTTATCGATATCGTACTGACCAGTATCCGCACCGTTTTTGCAGGTTTTTTATTGGCGTTGCTCATTGCCGTACCCATTGGTATTATCATTGGGCTGAGCGCACCATTGCGCAGTGCGTTCAACTGGTTCATTCAGGTGTTCAAACCTGTTTCTCCGGTGGTATGGTACCTCTTGGTCTTCATGATCGTAAAAACCTTGTATATCGGGGATAGCACCGATAACGCCTTTGTCATCTCGTTTATCAGTGTTGGGCTTTGTGCCATGTGGGCAACCTTGGTCAATACGGCCATGGGGGTCTCCTCGGTCGATAAGGATTATATCAATGTTGCCAAAGTGCTGAAATTGGGAACGTTTCAAAAGGTGTTCAAAGTGATACTTCCCTCTTCCTTACCGTTGATTTTTACCGGCCTCAGAATTACGCTCTCCGTTGCCTGGATGGTGCTGATCGCTATTGAATTATTGGCGCAGAGCCAAGGTTTGGGACTTTTCGTTTGGGAAGAATTCCAAAACGGGGCCAACGATTCGAATTCCAAAATCATTGTGGCCATGTTCGTCATCGGTATTATCGGGTTTTTACTGGACCGCTTGATGTTGACCGTTCAAAATATGGTTTCGTTCAACAAAAATGAAGCGGTATAAAGGACCACGGCCCTAGAAGCGTAAAAAATCACAAGAAAAAAGGAAAAAATGGCATATCTAGAACTAAATAACGTTTACAAAACCTATGGTGAGGGCGATAATAAGACCGAAGTGCTGTCGGACATCAACCTCAGCATAGCCGAAGGGGAATTTGTCGCCATTGTGGGATTTACGGGCAGTGGAAAAACGACCTTGGTGAACCTCATCAATGGGCTACTGAAGCCAACAAGCGGAGAAGTATTGTTCAAGGGTACACCAGTGGTGGATACCAGTCATGAGCGAGGGGTCATTTTTCAAAATTACTCGCTTTTACCGTGGTTAACAGTAGGGCAAAACATTTACATGGCCGTAAAAGAGGCCTTTCCGAAAGAAAAAAAATCAGTGTTGACCCAACGGGTGAAAGAGTATGTGGCCATGGTAAACCTTACTCCTGCCTTCAATAAACGCCCAAAAGAGCTCTCGGGCGGTATGCGCCAACGTGTAGCGGTTGCAAGGGCACTGGCCATGGACCCCGAAATGATCATTATGGACGAACCTTTGGGAGCCTTGGACGCACTTACCCGAGGAAACCTGCAAGATGAGATCCTGAACATTTGGAGCAAGGACAAACGCACCGCACTCCTAATCACCAATGATGTAGATGAAGGCATTTATATGGCCGACCGCATAATACCATTAAAACCGGGGCCAAATGCAACCCTAGGACCGGAATTTAAAATCGATATCGACAGGCCACGCGATAAAACGGCCTTGAACGACAATCCCAGCTATAAAAAAACAAGAAATGCCATCATCGCTTACTTGATGGATATCGGAGAGGAACGAAAATCGGTAGGTACCACGGAATATGTACTCCCGGAAATTACCCCTAAAAGTTTTGTAGCCTAAACTAAAAAAGAAAAAAATGAACACCGCAACCATAGATACCGGCAAAGGGACTTCGGAAAATGGGATCTTTTATCCTTCCAAAGTGATGTTGGACCTCTCCAAACTCAAAAAAGTATATCCGACCCCCAAGGGCGATTATGTGGTATTGGAAGATTTGGACCTTCAGATCATGAAGGAAGAGTTCGTTACCATCATCGGGCATTCCGGCTGTGGAAAAACGACCATGTTGTCCATGATCGCCGGACTCAATCCCATTTCCGGAGGGAATATCGCCGTTTTGGGAAATCCCGTAAAAGGGCCCGGACCCGATAGAGGGGTCATTTTTCAGTCGCCAAGCCTTATGCCTTGGATGACCGCCCTACAAAATGTGTTGCTAGGGGTAAACCAAGTGTTTTCCCATGCCACCAAAGCACAACGTAAGGATATCGCCAAATACTACTTGCACAAGGTAGGTTTGGATGGGGCGTTCGACAAAAAAGCATCCGAACTTTCGCAGGGGATGCAGCAACGTGTCGGAATCGCAAGGGCCTTCGCCATTAAGCCAAAGGTACTGTTGTTGGACGAACCTTTTGGAATGTTGGACTCCCTTACCCGAGGGGAACTACAGGATATTCTCATCGAAATCTGGAACAAGGAGAAAATTACGGCCGTAATGATTACCCATGACGTAGACGAGGCCATTTTTCTGGCCGATCGCGTAGTGATGATGACCAGCGGGCCGCGGGCCAAGATCGGGGACATTCTCAACATTGATTTCCAAAGGCCCCGGACCCGAAAATCGGTCCTGGACCACCCCGATTATTATACCTATCGAAAACATCTTATCGATTTCTTGGAACATTAAAACCATTTCTTTAAACACCTTCAGTTAAAAAACACCTAGATTATGAAAAAATACTACCTTCTCATCGTATTCGCACTGGTATCCATAAACCTTACCTTCGCACAGTTTACCTTGGACGGCCAGTTTAAGCCCCGAACGGAGTACCGAAACGGTTTTGGGAGCATTATTCCCGATGCGGCAGATCCTGGATATGCCATTTCTACCCGATTGCGACTAAACACGGGCTATACGTTCGACTCCTATCAGTTTTATGTGAGTTTGCAAGATGTGATGGTTTGGGGAGAGAACCGTCAGATATTGCCCGATGATCAAAACGACTCCTTTGCGGTGTTCGAGGCTTGGGCCAATATTAATTTGGGGAAAGGATGGTCGACCAAATTGGGCCGCCAGGTACTTTCATACGACGATCAGCGCATTTTTGGCGGGCTCGATTGGGCACAACAGGCCAGAAACCATGATGCCGGTCTTTTAAAATACAGCAAGGACCGTTTTATGATGGACATCGGATTGGCCTTTAGCCAAGACTTTGACAACCCTACCGGATTTCAGTCCGTAGGAACCGCATTCAATACCAGTGGCTTTTTTACGTATAAAACCATGCAGTATGCCTACCTCAAGCAAAAATGGGACAGCTTTTCGGGAAGTCTATTATTGCTCAACAACGGTTTTCAAAACTTTACAGGAGAGGGAGAAGAACGAGCCGCCGATGGTGTAAGTAATTTACAGACCCTAGGCACTCATTTGAATTACAAAAAAGGAAGTTTTGGCGCCAGTTTAAATGCCTTTATCCAAACTGGGGAACGGCAAGGGGAACTCTCTGTTGAGGGAGCCTATTTGTTAGGGCTGGACCTTAATTATAAGGCAACATCAAAAGTAGGGTTTGGTGTCGGTATGGAAGTGATCAGCGGAAATGATGGGGAAGCCGGAGAAACTGGTGCTTTTTTCCCCTTATACGGCACCAACCATAAGTTTAACGGCTTTATGGATTACTTCTACGTAGGCAACCATGCCAATTCTATCGGATTGTTCGATATACACGCCAGCGCCAAATTTCAATTGGGCGAAACCTCGAGCCTTCTCGTAAAAGTGCTCAACTTCAGTGGGGAACAAGAATTGCCGAGCGGTGAAAAATCGTTGGGAACCGAAGTAGACCTCGTATTTTCCAAAAAATTCAAAGGTTACGGTCTGGCAATCGGCTACTCGCAAATGTTTGCCTCTGATGGAATGTACGAACTCAAAGGTGTAACGGAAGAAGCCGCCGCGGACAGTCAGAACTGGGCCTGGGTACAACTGACCTTTAAACCAAAATTCCTGAACACCGCTAAGAACGACTGATATAAGATTTTAACAATGCTTCGATAAGGGCTGTCATGACTGTTTTCCAGTTGTGGCGGCTCTTTCTTTGGTTTTTGAAGTGGTTAGTGGTTAGTGGTTAGTGGTTAGTGGTTAGTGGTTAGTGGTTAGTGGTTAGTGGTTAGTGGTTAGTGGTT